>NZ_JBLIXL010000001.1:0-373431 GCF_047525455.1 Marinomonas phycocola | reverse complement strand
AGTAATAGACGTTACGGTACCTCCTGATTCTAAGTAACCGCCGACTAGTAGATTACCTGCTTCATCAAACTTAATGTCAGGGTCATAATCCACATAAGTATCAACCGTATGAGTTGAAGAGCCTGTTGTGTCGATCCTATTACCCGCCTCATCAGAAGAGCTCACAACCGCATCGAAGTCGGTATCCTTGGCCAAATCAGAACCTGCCACGTCAACAGACCATGTGTTATCTGATTTGACTGTTGTTGTGTAAGTTTTGCTGTTGATTACCAAGGTCACTTTATCGCCTTCTGCAATATCGCCGCCTCTCGCTGTACCTGTCACAGCGATCGTTTGATCACTTTCCGCCTTGTTGATCACGTCATCAGACGTAATCGGATTGACTGTTACAGAGGCAACAGCAACAAGTACATTAACATTAGCAGTATCACTCCCACCGTTACCGTCACTGATTGTATAAGTAAGAGAGGCCGTACCAGTAAAGCCAGAAGCTGGAGTAAACACTAATTTATTCTCTACAACTTCAACAAGTCCTTGATCCGAAGGGACATTTGCTTTCGTAATGATTAAATTATCTCCATCTCTATCAGTATCGTTATCAAGCACATCAATTGTAATTACTGATTCAGGTGACATGCTAGCAGAATCATCTGCCGCGACAGGCGTATCGTTTGTTCCGTTGATCGTGATCGTAACGGTTTTTGTTTCGCCACTCGCTGTGGTCACTTCGAACGTATCGGTCTCGGTTTGACCTGCATCCAACGCTTGCACGTGGTCCGCTTCGTTATTCAGCGCATACGTCCACACGCCTTTTGCGTTAATGCTGAACGAACCGTACTCGCCTGGAGCGTCTTCTTGTGCCACGAAAATGGATTCATCGGCATCCGCATCGCTAACTGTCAAGGTGCCTACTGCTTGTAGGACCCCATCTTCTGTCACATTGCCGAGTAACGACTCTTTACTATAGACAACATCTTTGAACGAGAAAGATTCAAACTCAATAAGAATGTTGGTATCACCCTGATCATCAACAACAATTACATTTCCATTATCAGCTAATGTAATCGACTGCATTTCCGAAATCGCTTTACTAAACTTAGCCGTATCATCACCTGCACCGCCATCGATAGTCACTGCATCATTGTCATCGTCAGCGTTTATATTAACTGTATCATTATCTTTACCAGACAGTACAAAGTCATCTTCTGACTCTGTCTTTATCGAAGCATGAGAACCATGATAGTAATGTACTGTGTTCGACTCAGCACTAACATTACCATATATATCAGTTTGAACCGCTTTGAAAAATTCATTGTCATTCACAGGAACATCGTCCAGATTAGAAATATCTACCGTCCAGTTACCGCTGCTGTCTACTGTGATTAGTAGGTCTTCAACTTTAGTGTATTCACCCGTTTGGGTATTATTTCCTTTTGTAGTAGAGTTTGAAATCACATAAAGAGTGATTGACGCACCCGGCTCTCCCGTACCATGAAGCGTTACAAGAGAATAATCAGAAGCCTCAGAGTCGTCTGTAATGTTAGTAATAACAGGAGGCGCAACAAAGATAACCGCGCTTGCTGCTGTATTCGATACCTTATCTGATGTATTGCCAGCCGCATCCGACAAGGTCGCTGTCACGGTGTCTTCTGGAGATACTTCAATGGTAATCCCACTTGCAATCAAAGCTTCTGTTAATTTGATTGTAACGGAACTTCCATCATTTACAGTATAGGTCAATGTATCTCCAACTTCAGATCCGGTCACAGTAATTGTCGCTGTAACTGTATTATCGTCTCCCAGCTCATTACTATTATAAACACCATCAGATCCAGGGCTTTCGAACGAAATAGACGGTGTCGCTATCTCATCATCTACCGTATGAGTTGAAGAGCCTGTTGTGTCAATCCTGTTACCCGCCTCATCAGAAGAGGTCACAACCGCATCGAAGTCGGTATCCTTGGCCAAATCAGAACCTGCCACGTCAACAGACCATGTGTTATCTGATTTGACTGTTGTTGTGTAAGTTTTGCTGTTGATTACCAAGGTCACTTTATCGCCTTCTGCAATATCGCCGCCTCTCGCTGTACCTGTCACAGCGATCGTTTGATCACTTTCCGCCTTGTTGATCACGTCATCAGACGTAATCGGATTGACTGTTACAGAGGTAACAGAAACAAGTACATTAGCAGTATCATTCCCACCGTTACCGTCACTGATTGTATAAGTAAGAGAGGCCGTACCAGTAAAGCCAGAAGCTGGAGTAAACACTAATTTATTCTCTACAACTTCAACAAGTCCTTGGTCCGAAGGGACATTTGCGTCCGTAATGATTAAATTGTCTCCATCTCTATCAGTATCGTTATCGAGCACATCAATTGTAATTACTGATTCAGATGACATGCTAGCAAAATCATCTGCCGCGACAGGCGTATCGTTTGTTCCGTTGATCGTGATCGTAACGGTTTTTGTTTCGCCACTCGCTGTGGTCACTGTGAACGTCTCGGTCTCGGTTTGACCTGCATCCAACGCTTGCACGTGGTCCGCTTCGTTATTCAGCGCATACGTCCACACGCCTTTTGCGTTAATGCTAAACGAACCGTACTCGCCTGGAGCGTCTTCTTGTGCCACGAAAATGGATTCATCGGCATCCGCATCGCTAACTGTCAAGGTGCCTACTGCTTGTAGGACCCCATCTTCTGTCACATTGCCGAGTAACGACTCTTTACTATAAACAACATCTTTGAACGAGAAAAATTCAAACTCAATAAGAATGTTGGTATCACCCTGATCATCAACAATAATTACATTTCCATTATCAGCTAATGTAATCGACTGCATTTCCGAAACCGCTTTACTAAACTTAGCCGTATCATTACCTGCACCGCCATCGAGAGTCACTGCATCATTGTCATCGTCAGTGTTTATAGTGTGTGTATCGTCATCTGCACCAGACAGCACAAAGTCATCTTCTGACTCTGCATTTTGCGAAGTACTATCACCATGCCAGTAATGAACCGTGTTCGAATCAGCACTAATATTACCATTCGTATCAGTTTGAACCGCTTTGAAAAATTCATTGTCACCCACTGGAACATCGTCCAGATTAGAAATATCTACCGTCCAGTTACCGCTGCTGTCTACTGTGATTGGTAGGTCTTCAACTGTAGTGTATGCACCCGTTTGGGTATTATTTCCGTTAGTAGTAGAGTTTGAAATCACATAAAGAGTGATTGATGCACCCGGCTCTCCCGTACCATGAAGCGTTACAAGAGAATAATCAGAAGCCTCAGAGTCGTCTGTAATATTAGTAATAACAGGAGGAGCAACAATCCGTGGAGGTGTTGGCTCTTCAGTCGGTGCGGACGTTGGTGCTTCAGTGGGTGCCGAAGTCGGTGCAGGTGTTGGTGCTTCAGTCGGTGCAGGTGTTGGTGCTTCAGTCGGTGCAGGTGTTGGTGCTTCAGTCGGTGCAGGTGTTGGTGCTTCAGTCGGTGCGGGCGTTGGTGCTTCAGTCGGTGCAGGTGTTGGTGCTTCAATCGGTGCGAGTGTTGGCGCCTCAGTCGGTGCGGATGTTGGTCCTGTTGTGGATCCAGCCGCTGAATTTGAGTCGGTACCTATGTTGGATGATCCATTAGGAGATATGGATGTATTAATGTCGTTTTCAACATCAATGAGATTCTCATTCCCCCCCCCTAGATCACTTGGATTCGTATCATATCCATACTCAGGTAACGCCTCTTCTCCTGTTCTTTGAACCGTCTCGGCCCCTCCTAAACCACCTTCTTCTGCATCCGCTTCTTCGCCTGCTGCTGGAGCCTCTTGAATTAACGTCGGGTCAATACCTGCCAAGATAGCCTCTTGTAACGCATCAACATCAGAAGACGAGTCTGCAATTAGCTCTTCAGATTCTCCTATGAAATAAATCTCATCTGTTATTTCAACAACAGAATTATTTTCAATGACAATTTGAGTACCATCAATGAATTCAATGATAGCGGAACCAGTCAACGTAGAGACGACCGTCTCACCATAAAATATCGGATCCCCGACATTTATTGAACGTTCTTGCCCATCAATTGATTGAACACTCACCGCGCTGCTTACTTGAATCACAACACCGACAGCGTTACCCAAAGTTGCAACTGAAACTTGATTATCACTCATAGCAATACTTGACCTTTTTATATGATTTTCGTTACCTCATAAAATAAGCCATTACATCAAACAAAAATACTGTACTTTGGTACTAGAAAACACCTTAATCATTGATAATTCATCATTAAAAGCCAACTTAAAAGCAAAACTGAATCATTTAACCATTCAATCAAATACCCCTACAGACCCAATTAATAACAAACTAATCCAACAAATTACTTCTCACTTTCAAGCAAGGCAATTTATCAACCCAATATTTTAAGCGAACCAACTGACTTTCTTTTTGCACGGCAAACACGTCTTGACCAACATGCGCACTATTATCCCCCTGAACAGCCGTAGGCCAGTCCACAGATCTATAACTGCTAAAACATCGGTCATGAATCAAACTATAATCACAAATATTTGGCCAAATACAATCCCTCAAAAACCATTGATCAATATTAGGCGTTTCCAACATACCAGAATCATATTCTGCGATTTGATCATCAATATCTGCAATTACACCTGATACACCTCCCCACATACCAGCAAGAATTGGATCCGTGTGAGTCCACCAGTCCCTCATCACATGAAAAGCCTGCCCAGAAGAAACCCACTCAAGCACAGCATCAAGTTCGCGCTTGTTTACAACAGAATCAACATCCCTTATTAAAAATCGCCTTACACCTTGATCATTTAAGACCTTAAACCTCCAAGTCAACTTCTGCCCCAATGAATCAGACTCATTCTCGAAAGCCACTTCTGCACCCAACTCTCTTAATGTACAAACAAAGCTTTCAGGAACACTACCATCAAGATAAAATCGGCAGATCCATCCTGGATATAGGTATTTACTACCAATCAAATTATCCAACGCCCCCCTCAGATAACAAGGATCATTTCCCCACAATGAAAAAGAAATAACATCTTGTCTTGACTCATCCTGAAGGTTTTTTTTCACTAACTCACTAACATCTGCCTCAACCAGCCCACCCCTTCTTTTTCCACTCTTTAACAACAAGGAGCGCTCACCCGCACACTTAGCTTTATCGAAAAACGACAATTTTGAAAAAGCACCACACAAAATATCCTGCGAATAGAAATCATTCAAAACCTTAGACTGATCAGCACCATTTAACACCTCTATCGCTTTTTGGTATTGCTTGTACCTAACCAAGCTAGCAGCATAATTACGAACAACTTCAAAGTCTTTCGAATCGAGCTTATAGGCTTGCTCACAAGCCATACAAGCAGAAGCATAGTCATTCATAATAAAAAAATAATAACCAAGTTGAATAAAGTAAGAGACCGGTTTGGGAAACGAAGATTCATTTAAAGAAGCCACAACAGACTGAACAGCCTTAACTCTCTCACCTCTTTCCCAAGCAGCATGCGCCTCTTGATTCCACCCCTTAACCTTCTTAATCTCTTTCATTAATGCCTCTATAACAATCTAGACTAGACACCTTATTCACCATTAAAAACACACTTCAACCTTTTAACCCCTCCATAACTCCCATACAACGAGCTAAATCAATACCAGAAGCCTGAACATCACCGACTAACTCTTCAAAGGACTTATCAGCGCCCTCATTATTTAAAACCCACAACACGGAAGAGCGAGTACCCGTACGACAAAAAGCCAACACCTTAGACTTGCCAGAGCAAGCCTCTGCTTGAACACCCACTTCACTCAACGAAAGACTAGAAAGTACGATGGGGTTTTCAACATATCTCAACCCCGTTGATTCAACTGCATCCCTTAAACTATTACCATTCGGCTGTTCGTCAGATTCGCCCTCTGGGCGATTATTAATAACAAGATCAAAACCCATCTCTTTAATAGACGGTATATCATCAGTAAGAATCTGAGGGGCAACATAATAATTATCAGACAATTTAATAGGGCTAAACACAAACACCTCTCAACATTAGAAATGAAACACTAGTTTCGGTATAAGACTTTAATTAGATGAAAACCAAATTGAGTTTTAATTGGCTCCTGCACCTGTAGCAAAGGCCCTTTAAATACAGCTTGATCAAACGCTCTCACCATATCACCTTTCTTAAATTCACCAAGATCACCCCCTCGCTTTGCAGAAGGGCAGGTGGAATGCTTTTTTGCTAGCTGATAAAAGTCACCACCTTCATCTAATTGTTTTTTGATTTTTTCAGCTTCTACTTTCGTTTTAACCAATATGTGACACGCACTTGCTACACCCATTAATCCTCCAAACCCAAACCCATTTTATGCGTTGGCAAATTTAAACAATAAAGCACACCCTACAACATTATGGTAACCTCAATCAATACAACTTAATTGCCAGCAAGAGAGAATAAATGACTAACCACATCTTTACTCAGGATTTATCTGTTTTACTTATTGAACCCTCTGACGTTCAAAGGAAGCTTATTTCTAGAGCGCTATCTGATGCAGGGATACCTATCGTAGAATATGCATCAAACATAGACGAAACACTAACAGCACTCACCACGTACACGCCCGACCTGGTAATTTCATCAATGTACCTCTCTGATGGCACCGCAGATGACTTATTACAACACATCAGACACAACCCAGACACAGAAAGCCAGGCATTTATGTTGGTGTCGAGCGAGCACAACAAAGCATACCTTGAAAAACTGCGCCAATCAGGTGTCTTAGCGATTCTACCTAAACCCTTTGATAGCCAAGATCTCACTAGAGCAATCAAATCAACCATGTCTTATATCAGCAGTGATGAAATAGATTTAGAATTTTTTGACCCTAAAGATTTGAAAGTATTAGTCGTTGATGACAGTCGCCTAGCAAGAAAACACATAATGCGAACAATGAGCAGCATGGGTATTGAACAGTTCGACGAGGCTGAAAACGGCAAAGAAGCTATATCATTACTTGGAGAGGAAACTTATGACCTAATTGTAACTGATTATAATATGCCAGAAATGGATGGTAGAGAATTAACTGAGAAAATCAGAATGACATCTGAACTTGCTCACATACCTATTTTAATGGTGAGCTCCGAATCCAATGAATCACACCTATCAAACATAGCCCAAGCTGGCGTTGATGCAATTTGTGACAAACCATTTGACCCAAACACAGTCAGAGAACTACTTGCAAATATACTTAACTAACCAATAAAACAAAATAAAAGCGCCATTCGGCGCTTTTATTTTTTTGAATTCAGATGCATTTTAAAAAACTAATTCTGAAATCGCTGCATCAAACCTTCAATAAAGGGTTCATTTGCCTTCGGAAAAGAAAAATTTAAAAGATCATCCACTGGAACCCATTGAACAATCTGACCCTCAACTCCGCGAGGCTCACCTTCAAAAGCATCAACAATAAAAAAACTTAAATTGACTTTTTTATCACCATAATCATGCTCTAGCGACATAAAATGATTCAGAGAAGAGACATGAATACCGACCTCCTCATTGAGTTCACGAATCAATGCCTGCTCAGGTGTTTCACCCGACTCGCATTTTCCTCCTGGGAACTCCCACAAACCACCCTGATGCTTATCATCAGATCTTAATGCTAAAAAAACAGATCCATTTTTTAGAATAGCACCCGCAGACACATAAACCACCATTAGGTACGGTACTCTGCGTTAATCGTCACATACTCATGAGACAAATCGGTCGTCCATACCGTGTCACTAAAATTACCTAGCCCCAAATCAATTCTAATCTCAATGTTTTCAGGCGCCATAGCAGATTGCCCCAACTCCTCACTGTAAGAGGGAGAACGAGCACCCTCTCTAACAATTTCTATTCCATTAATAGATATGCCAACCTTATGAACATCTAGAGACTCGACATTTGCTCGCCCAACAACTGCCAAAATACGCCCCCAATTTGGATCAGAAGCGAAAAGCGCCGTCTTTACTAAAGGAGAGTGAGCAACTTCAAATGCAATTTCTGTGGCGTCTTTCATGCTTTCAGCATTAACAACATCAATTGATACAAATTTTGTTGCCCCTTCCCCATCCTTAACAATTGCATGCGCCAACTCTTGCATAATAGAGGTTAGCTGAGAAACAAAATACTGAGCAAAGTCAGAGTTCAAATCCGTTAATTTACTATTCCCCGCTTTCCCCGTAGCAATCAACATACAAGAATCATTTGTCGATGTGTCGCTATCAATCGTAATGCGATTAAAACTTTTATTTGCAATTTCTTTCAATAATGACTGAAGCACATCCTGATCAACCGAGACATCCGTCGCAATAAATCCTAGCATGGTCGCCATATTAGGGCGAATCATCCCCGCTCCTTTAGAGATACCAGCAAGATGGAACGCCTGACCATCAAACTCACAAGAACGATATGCCCCTTTAGGACGGGTATCCGTCGTCATAATTCCTTCGCCAGCATCAAACCATGTCCCTAAAGACAGGCTTTCTACAGCAACGGGCAGTGATGAAAGCAATTTATCAATAGGTAAGCTCTCGCCAATTACACCCGTTGAAAATGGCAATACACTAGAAGGATCTACACCAACCAAACGAGCAACAGAGTCACAACAACTACGCGCATCTTGCATACCTTTAACACCAGTACCTGCATTTGCATTCCCGGTATTAATCAATAAATATCGTGAAGAAGATTTCGCCATGTGCTCACGGCACAACTCAACAGGGGCCGCACAAAAAGCATTTTGAGTAAAAACCCCCGCCACCGATGCACCTTCACATACTTCAAATAAAACAACATCCTTACGATTTTGTTTTTTTATACCCGCTTCCGCAAAACCAATACGAACACCATCAATTAAAGGAATGTTTGGGAATTCAGTTTTACCTACAGCCATACAACACACCCTCTTTAAACAAGACTACCATGACAATGCTTGTATTTTTTACCAGAACCACAAGGACAAACTTCATTCCTGCCTACTTTGGTTATTGACTCTTGCGACCCTTCAGTTGATTCAGTACCTGAAGCTTCACTATCAGACATCATAGGAGGCATATTTTGCTTCATTTTCTCTTCATACTCTTTTCGAGCTTGCTCTATCTTTTGAGACTCCTCAGGAGACTGAACCTTAACCTGAGTCACAATTTGAACTACATCAAATTTAATTTGCTCTAACAAATTCTGAAACAACTCAAAAGATTCTCTCTTATATTCTTGCTTTGGATTTTTCTGAGCATACCCCCTTAAATGAATGCCTTGACGAAGCATGTCCATTGTTTGCAAATGCTCCTTCCACAAAGAATCTAACACTTGCAACAATACCTGCTTTTCAAACATTCTGATGGATTCAGCACCTGCTATTGACTCTTTTTCAGCATAATCCCCAATAAAAGCAACAAGGATTTTCTCTCTAAGCGGCTCTTCATAAAGCTTCTTATCTTCATCCACCCATTTCTGAATAGGAAGCTCAAGAGAGAAGTCTTGCATTAACTTTTCTTCCAACCCTTTAAGATCCCATAGATCAAAAATACTTTGAGGCGGAATAAATTCATCAATAACACCTGCAACAACTTCCTCACGCATTCCTATAACAACCGCAGATAAATCATCAGATTTCATCATTTCAAATCGCTGATTATAAATAACCTGTCTTTGATCGTTTGCTACATCATCGTATTCTAAAAGCTGCTTACGAATGTCGAAGTTTCTACCTTCAACCTTCCTCTGAGCTTTTTCAATCGCATTCGAAACCATTTTATGCTCAATAGCCTCGCCTTTCTCCATTCCTAGGGCAACCATCATCTTTTTAATGCGATCAGACATAAAGATTCGCATTAAACTGTCTTCTAAAGAAAGATAAAAACGAGATGAACCCACATCCCCTTGACGGCCCGCTCGACCTCTAAGCTGATTATCAATACGACGTGATTCATGTCGCTCAGTACCAATAATATGAAGGCCCCCAGAAGCCAAAACCGCATCATGCCTTGCTTGCCACTCCACCTTTAGCTCTGCAATTTGCTCTTCTGATACAGAATCACCCAACTCGGCAATTTCGACCTGCAAATTGCCTCCCAAAACAATATCGGTACCACGCCCCGCCATATTAGTCGCAATAGTCACCGAGCCAGGACGACCAGCTTCGGCAATAATTTGAGCCTCGCGGTCATGCTGCTTAGCATTCAACACATTGTGCTGCATTTTTTTCTTATTTAAATGAGCCGAAAGGAGTTCAGAAGATTCAATGGAGGCGGTACCAACAAGAACAGGGCGACCTAATTCAACATTCTCTAATATATCTTTAACAATAGAGTCGTATTTTTCCTCTGTTGTCATAAAAATCAGATCATTATAATCTTTTCTCTGCACCGGATTATTCGTTGGTATCACAACAACAGCAAGATCGTAAATCTGCTGAAACTCAAACGCTTCCGTATCTGCGGTGCCTGTCATCCCAGACAATTTATCGTACAGACGGAAGTAATTTTGAAAGGTAGTAGAAGCCAAAGTCTGACTTTCAGCCTGAATAGCCACACCTTCTTTCGCTTCAATAGCTTGATGAATACCCTCAGACCAACGACGACCTGGCATAGTTCGGCCCGTATGCTCATCAACAATGACAATTTGCTCATCTTGAATAACATAGTCGACATTTTTTTGAAAAATCACATGCGCTTTTAAACAAGCATGCACATGATGCAATAACGTTAAATTAGACGCTGCATATAAGCTATCACCTTCCGATAACATTTCTTGCTCAAACAACCACTCTTCAACAAATGTATGGCCACCTTCAGTCAGTTCAATATTTTTCTGAGATTCATCAAAGGTATAATGACCCACTTCAGCATCTTCACCCTCTTCTTGCTTAACTAAAAGAGGTGCCAAGAGATTAATTTTCCTATATTGCTCAGAGCTGTCTTCTACAGCACCAGAAATAATTAAAGGCGTTCTAGCTTCATCTATTAATATTGAGTCAACCTCATCGACAACAGCAAAAAACGGATCCCTCTGTGCACGATCCTCAAGCTTAAAGACCATATTATCGCGCAAATAATCAAAGCCAAACTCGTTATTGGTTCCATAAGTAATGTCACTTAAATAAGCCGCACGCTTTTCGTCTCGTGACTGGCCGGAATACACAACCCCAACAGACATATCGAGAAACTCATACAAAGGGCGCATCCAGTTTGCATCCCTTTTTGCCAAATAGTCATTCACAGTAACAACATGAACGCCCTTTTGAGCAATCGCATTAAGGTATACAGCCAATGTAGCAACTAAAGTTTTACCCTCACCCGTTCTCATCTCGGCTATTCTGCCTTCATGAAGAACCAAACCACCAATTAACTGAACGTCGAAGTGACGCATTCCCATTACACGTTTACTCGCCTCACGCACAACGGCAAACGCTTCCGACACCATTGAGTCCAATGTTTCGCCAGCAACAAATCTTTCTCTAAATTCTACTGTTTTCTTTGCTAGCAGTTCGTCTGGAATATCTTCAAAGGAGGATTCAAGCTGATTAATTTTAATTATAAGTTTTTTAAGTCGCTTTACTTCTCGGTCATTTTTTGTACCGATGATTTTTTTTATGACACTTCCTAACATCTTAAATCCAACGCCGCCAATTAATAATAAATAGAGTCTATCAGATCAATATAGACAAAACATAAAATATTCAAGACCTGAGTGACAAAAACAAATTCCTATTAGGAAAAATATCTATAACGATAACCAGTAGTTACACTCTCTAAAACTAGGCATTCCCATCCTAACATCACATAAAAACAGAAACTTAAGGTGACTTGTTTTCAAACATAAAAAAAGCCAGCGTAAATTCCCATGCTGGCTTAAATGCAAAGTCACAGTCCCTTTCTTTTTAGATAGAGACAGATACCTTAAATTACATAAATGCGTTATCAGTAACCGTATGATCTGTAGAGTCTTTAACTGCAGTCAGACCAGAAACTTTTTCGATTAACGTTTTTTCAACACCTTCTTTAAGAGTCAAATCGACAGCACTGCATCCTTGACAACCACCACCAAACATCAACACAGCAATCTGCCCGTCAATTACTTCAACCAAACTTACTTCACCACCATGAGCTGCAAGTCCAGGATTGATATCGGAGTACAAAACATAATTGATTTGATCTTCAATTGGACTATCAGCCGACACCTTCGGCATTTTGGCGTTTGGTGCCTTTATCGTTAACTGACCGCCCATCTTCTCTTTTGAATAATCAACAAACGCTTCATCCAAAAAGGCAACCGAATTCTTTTCAATAAGAACTCTCAATTTAGGCAAATTCAGCACCTCATCTGAATCAATGGATTCTTCAGGGCGACAATAAGCCAAACATGTTTCAGCATAGGGAGTGCCTGGTTGCTGGATAAACATTCTTACAGACATACCATCAACATCTTGCTTTTCTAACAAAGAAGACAGGTATTCTTGAGCATTATCAGTAATCGTAATATTCATATAAAACCTTATATCAAACTCTAGGCAATCAATGAACCTATAATAACTCAAAACAACGCCAAAACGAAAGACCTACTAAAAAAGTAAGGTATTATTTTTAACTATCGCTTAATCAATATGCCTTATTAGAAAAACCCCTAAACATATAGATAAATATTCATTTTTAGAATAAGGGATTTTTGCTACAGTACACACACTTCTTTATACCATCAAAATAACGGTCCATTAATATGTATCAATATGACGCAATTGATCACCAACTCGTTGCAGAGCGTGTTGCTCAGTTCCGAGATCAGACTGAACGATTCTTAAACAAAGAATTAAGTGAGCAAGAGTTTTTACCTCTACGCCTTCAAAATGGCTTATACGTACAACGCTATGCACCAATGCTACGCGTTGCTATTCCATACGGAATGCTATCAAGCAAGCAATTAAGAGTACTTGCAGACATTAGCCGCCGTTACGACAGAGGCTACGGTCATTTCAGCACTCGTCAAAACTTACAATTTAATTGGCCTAAATTAGAAGACGTGCCAGATATTTTGGCAGAACTGGCCGACGTTGAAATGCACGCAATACAAACTAGCGGAAACTGCATTCGCAACACAACTACCGATCAATATTCTGGCGTTATTTCGGACGAAATCACGGACCCTCGCCCATACTGCGAACTCATTCGCCAATGGTCTACTTTCCACCCAGAATATGCATTTTTACCACGTAAGTTTAAAATTGCTGTGAATGCAACTGAGAGCGCCGACAGAGCAGCCACTCAAGTGCACGATATTGGTTTACACATTAAGAAAAATGCAGCTGGCGAAATTGGCTTTAAAGTTATCGTTGGAGGAGGCTTAGGCCGTACGCCTATGGTCGGATCGACAATATGTGACTTTATACCGCGAGCAGACCTATTAACTTACTTAGAAGCCATTATTCGTGTCTACAACCAACATGGTCGTCGTGACAACAAATATAAAGCGCGCATTAAAATCCTTGTTAAGGCACTGGGTATAGATGAATTCCGCTCTCGCGTTGAAGAAGAATGGAAGCATATCAAAGGCAAAGAAAGCACTGTGCCTGACGCTGAATTCACTCGCTTGCAACGTTTTTTCACTGAACCAACGTATGAAATTTTAGAAAACAATGGTGCCGCACTAACAGATAAATTGGCAACAAGTACTGGTTTTTCCCGTTGGTATGAACGCAACACATTCCCTCACAAAAAAGACGGTTATCGAATTGTCACACTGACACTTAAAAAAGCAGGCCAAGCACCAGGCGACGCAACCGCAGATCAAATGGACAAAGCAGCCGATCTCGCCGACAAATACAGCTTCAATGAACTACGTGTCAGCCATGAACAAAATTTAGTATTAGCAGACGTAAGGCAAGATCAGTTAATTGATTTATGGAACGACTGCAAAGAAGCAGGCTTTGCGACCCCCACACTGGGACTATTAACCGATATGATTTGCTGCCCAGGCGGTGATTTTTGTGCATTAGCAAACGCAAAATCCATCCCTATTGCAGAACAAATTCAAGAAGAGTTCGAGAATCTTGATTACCTTTATGATATCGGAGAACTGGATCTTAACATTTCGGGTTGCATGAACGCGTGTGGTCATCACCATGTCGGGAACATTGGCATTCTAGGCGTTGACAAGAAAGGGGAAGAATTTTACCAAATATCTATCGGTGGCGCTTCTGGGCATGATGCCAGCATCGGCAAAATATTGGGCCCTTCATTTGCTCAAGAAAATATTAGTGATGTAATCCATAAATTAGTGGATGTCTATATTCAACAAAGAACTCCCGAAGAGCGTTTTATTGATACTTATCGCCGCATCGGAATCACTCAATTTAAAGAGGCCGCTTATGCAAAAACTAATTAAAGACGGTGCAATTATCGAGAACAAATATACTTTGATTCAAGATGAGGACACATCAATCGATCAAAACAGCATCATACCTGTTGATAAGTGGCTAGAGAACTCTAGCCCAGTTGCTGGTGTATGGCTTGATAGCGATCAGAATCCAAGCCTATTGGAAGGTGTTAACCTAAATCAATTTTCAGTAATTGGAGTAAACTTCCCAGCATTTGTTGACGGTAGGGGCTTTACTTATGGCCGACTATTACGTGAAAGATATAATTTTAAAGGCGAACTTAGAGCGTTAGGTAACTTTATTCCTGATCAACTTGGCTATTTATTACGTGTAGGGTTTAATAGTTTTGACTTCCCAGCCGAAGTAAATCTCGACAATGCATTAAAATTACATAAGCCATTTGATGTAAAATACCAAGGCGATGCAAATGATCCAAGACCTCTATTTTTGCGTCGATAATTCGTTTTACTCGTCAGACAGTATGTAAAATGTTTAATAGATAAGAAAAAGGCCCTTAACGGGTCTTTTTCTATTGCGTATTCACACACTCCTCTTTATCGTATGTTTTGATTGAAGATATTGATTGTTAAGGGTCTTATTGTGTTTTATAAAATTATTTCTGGTTTTTTCATTTCTGTAGTACTTTCTTCTTCCGTACTTGCCGCTACCGTTTACGTTTCCGACATACAGTTTGTTGCTATTAGAGAAGGGCAAAGCAACAATACGAGAGCAACAGAACGAGGCATTAAAAGCGGCACACCTCTTGAAGTACTATCAAAGTCAGGAGGATATACTCGCGTAAAAACACCTTCAGGGAATATTGGCTGGGTCGCCGATTACTTTTTAAGCGATGACAAAGTCAGCAGAGATCTACTTGTTAACCTACAAACTCAAATTACAACGCTGTCTAAAACAAAAATAACACTACAAGATGAGTTAGATGAAGCGACAATACTGACAGACCAACTGAAATCAGACGTTGAAAAACTGACCTCAGACAAATCAAACCTAGAGCAGCATTTAGCAGAATTAAATGAATTAACCCAAAAAGCGCAAGAAATTGTCAGCCAAAATGATGAAAATGCTTTTGAAATCAGCTCCCTTAAACAGAGATTAATAAACGCTCAAGAAAAAGCAGATAAACTTCAAGCTTCCAATGAGCAGAAATGGTTTGCCATTGGTGCAGGTACATTACTTAGCGGATTACTGATAGGTGTACTCATTCCTTTAAACAAACGTAAAAAAGTAAACAATAGCTCTTGGTCGTAGCATGGAAGCATCCATTGTTCATTCATTCTTTTTAATATTTGCAGGTGCAACCGTTATTGCAACGTTTGCACTTTATACAAGACAGCCATTAATCATCGCTTACATTGCTCTTGGCGCACTACTTGGACCATACGCACTCGGCCTAATCAATGAACCAGAATTAATGAACGAGATGTCACATGTTGGCATTATATTCTTATTATTCCTGCTCGGCTTGGACATGCAACCAAGTCATCTAGTCAATATGCTAAAAAAAGCATCCTGGATAGCATTACTGTCATCCATTGTCTTTGCTAGCTTTGGTTACGTCATTGCACTAGCATTTGGATACTCTCAGACAGAAAGCATCATTGTTGGCATAGCTATGATGTTCTCCAGTACAATAGTTTGCATTAAATTACTCCCAACCACAGTACTGCACCACAAACATACAGGCGAACTTGTAGTGGGATTACTACTACTGCAAGACATTATCGCCATTGCCGTACTACTTGTTTTATATAGCATTCAAAGCAGCAGCGACTCAGGTATCATGCAATTTGTTTTACCCATTTTTGGCTTACCTGTTCTGATTGGTATCGCATTTCTATTCGTGAAGTACATCCTTTTAAAACTGATCACCCGCTTTGATCGCTTCCACGAATACATTTTTTTAGTCTCTATAGGATGGTGCTTAACGACAGCAATAACCGCAGAAGTAATCGGTCTCTCAGCCGAAATGGGCGCATTCATTGGCGGGGTAGCTCTCGCAACCAGCCCAATATCCCAATACATAGCCACTAATCTGAAACCCTTGAGAGATTTTTTTCTCATACTCTTCTTTTTTACTATCGGTGCCAGTTTCGATCTAAATTTATTAGGGGCAGTAATAATTCCAGCCATTACTCTAGCCGCAAGTAGCGTAGCCCTTAAACCCGTTGTCTTCAGATACCTACTAAAAGGCTTGAAGGAGGATAAATCAACCTCTTGGGAAGTTGGTTTTCGATTAGGTCAAGTAAGTGAATTTTCATTACTCATTGCCTATTTAGCAACAAGCATAGGGCTAATTGGGAACCTAGCCTCCCATGTCATACAGGCAACCGCTATCCTAAGCTTTGCTCTGTCCACTTACGTTGTAATTCTAAATTACCCATCCCCTATCGCAATTTCTGACAAATTACGCAAAGATTGAATAAAACTAACAAGAATATAGAAAGAAAAATGAATAAGCCCTACCTATTAAGAATATCTAAACTATCCATAGGACTTTTTCAGCCCTAGGCAATATAGTTACTCTAATTATTATTTTTGGAGACATATCATGGCATCATTAAGTTCCGCACAAGTAACTGCCATCCACCACTGGAACGATGGACTATTCAGCTTTAAAACCACACGAGATCCAGGGTTCCGCTATAAAAACGGCCAATTTGTTATGATAGGCTTAGAAGTCAACGCAAAACCACTTTTAAGAGCTTACAGCGTAGCAAGCCCAAACTATGCCGAGGAATTAGAGTTCTTTAGCATCAAAGTGCCCGATGGAGCACTTACCTCTCGATTACAAAACATCAAAGTTGGCGATAATGTCATTATTGGAAGCAAAGCAACTGGTAGCCTCATTGTAGATGACTTACTTCCAGGTAAAAATCTTTTCCTACTGTCTACTGGCACTGGATTAGCCGCATTTATGAGCGTCATTCAAGACCCTGAAGTCTATGATCGTTTCGAGAAGATCATTTTAGTACACGGCACTCGCTTCATTTCAGATTTAGCTTACAAAGACTTTATAGAAAAAGAGTTACCCGATAATGAGTTTTTTGGTGAAGAAATATCACAAAAACTCATCTACTATCCTACTGTCACTCGAGAAGAGTTTACAAATCAAGGTCGAGTCACAGAGCTAATACGCAGCAATAAATTAACCCACGACATAGGCTTACCTCCCCTCAATCCAGAAACAGACAGAGTCATGATATGCGGCAACCAGTCTATGCTATCTGAGTGCAGAGAAATACTTGATGATAAAGGCTTCTCTATTTCACCAAAAATTGGTGAAACTGGAGACTACGTTATTGAGCGCGCCTTCGTTGAACAATAACAGATAATACCAAAGGGAGGTTGGCTGGTAGCCTACATCATTTACTCACCTCCCTTCACTCACCCAGAACCAATTAAAAGCACATCTAATCTCTGCCTCTTTAGAATTTTCACCCCATATACCAGCCTACACCGAAAAAAAACGATCCAAATCAGGAAGATTCACACTCTTCTTACAGAGTAAGTAAAGGATCGCTTTTTCATTCGTCATTTTTGCTCTATAATCCCCCGTGAATTTACATTATCAATTTCTTTACTCGCTTTAGTAAGTCGATTTATCGCCTTTAGTAGTAAGAAAATAATGAAATAACTAACGTGAAATACCTAGAGTAACAATCTAAGTCTTTTTCGCGAATTTTTTGTCCTTCACTTATTAGAGTAGAGCAATGGCTGACTTATCAAAATACAGAAACATCGGTATTTTTGCCCACGTTGATGCGGGTAAAACAACCACTACAGAACGTATTCTTAAACTTACAGGTATGATCCACAAAATCGGAGAAGTTCACGAAGGTGAATCTACTACTGATTTCATGGAACAAGAAGCTGAACGTGGTATAACCATCCAGTCTGCGGCTGTTAGTTGTTTCTGGAATAACCACCGCTTCAACGTTATCGACACACCTGGACACGTCGACTTCACAGTAGAAGTATATCGCTCTCTAAAAGTACTTGACGGTGGTGTTGGTGTCTTCTGTGGCTCTGGTGGTGTTGAGCCTCAATCTGAAACTAACTGGCGTTATGCCAATGAGTCAGAAGTTGCTCGTATCATCTTCGTAAATAAACTAGACCGTTTAGGCGCTGATTTCTATCGCGTTACAAAGCAAGTTGAAACTGTTCTAGGTGCAAATCCATTAATCATGGTGTTGCCAATTGGTACAGAAGATGAATTTTCTGGCGTTGTAGACTTACTTTCTCGCAAAGCTTATATCTGGGATGAAACAGGTCAACCAGAAAACTACAAAATTGAAGACGTTCCTGCGGACATGGCTGACAAAGTTGAAGAATTCCGTGAGAAACTAATCGAAACAGCTGTTGAACAAGACGATGACTTAATGATGGCTTACATGGAAGGTGAAGAGCCTGCTATTGAAGACATTAAACGCTGCATCCGTACAGGTACTCGTGATCTTGCATTCTTCCCTACTTATTGCGGCTCCGCATTCAAAAACAAAGGCATGCAACTACTTCTTGATGCAGTAGTTGATTACCTACCAAGCCCGACTGATGTTAAGCCTCAAGACCTTACTGATGAAGAAGGCGAGCCAAATGGCGAGAAAGCAATTGTATCTGCTGACGAACCATTTAAAGCACTTGCATTTAAAATCATGGATGACCGTTTCGGCGCATTAACATTTGTACGCGTTTATTCTGGCGTTTTAAACAAAGGCGACACCATCCTTAACAGTTTCACAGGCAAAACAGAACGCGTTGGACGTATGGTTGAAATGCAAGCCGATGACCGCAAAGAAATCAACAGCGCCCAAGCTGGTGACATCATGGCTATTGTAGGCATGAAAAACGTACAAACAGGTCATACCCTTTGCGACATTAAACACCCTTGCACACTAGAAGCAATGGTTTTCCCTGAGCCAGTTATCTCTATTTCTGTTACACCTAAAGATAAAGGTGGTAACGAGAAAATGGGTATTGCTATCGGTAAAATGGTTGCAGAAGATCCAACATTCCGCGTTGAAACAGATCAAGAAACAGGCGAAACAATCCTGAAAGGTATGGGTGAACTTCACCTGGACATTAAAGTCGATATCCTTAAGCGTACATATGGCGTTGACTTAGTCGTTGGCCAACCTCAGGTTGCTTATCGTGAAACCATCACTCGCGAAGTTGAAGATTCTTACACTCATAAGAAACAATCTGGTGGTTCCGGTCAGTTTGGTAAGATCGATTATCGCATCAAGCCAGGTGAGCCAGGCTCAGGCTTCAAGTTCTCCTCTTCTGTTGTAGGCGGTAACGTACCAAAAGAGTTCTTCCCTGCTGTAGAAAAAGGCTTCAAGTCCATGATGGAGGAAGGTACCCTAGCAGGTTTCCCTGTATTGGATCTAGAAGTTGAACTATATGATGGTGGATTCCACGCAGTTGACTCCTCTGCCGTAGCATTTGAAATTGCAGCTAAAGGCGCTTTCCGTCAATCCATCCCGAAAGCAGCTCCACAGTTGATCGAACCAATCATGAACGTTGACGTTTTCACTCCAGACGACCACGTTGGTGATGTCATTGGTGATCTTAACCGTCGCCGCGGCATGATCAAGGACCAAGAGAAAGGCGTTACAGGCGTTCGAATCAAAGCAGACGTCCCTCTATCTGAAATGTTTGGCTACATCAGTACGCTACGCACAATGACCTCTGGTCGCGGCCAGTTCTCTATGCTGTTCTCTCATTATCTACCTTGCCCAAATTCTGTGGCGGAAGTGGTAATTGAAGCGCAAAGAGCGAAGAAAGAAGAAAAATAATCTTCTTTAAACAACTCTCAAAACCCACCACTAGGTGGGTTTTTTTTACTCAAAAAGCCATTTCAAAAGCCAACAAACCCCATTAAAATAGCACTCTTCTAAGACTTGGCACCGATACTCAACACCTACATAAAACACATCTAGCCTATTTTAGACAAAAAAAAGCCAGTACAAATCTATACTGGCTTTTAAATTAATAGGATGTCTATTGTATAAAAAATCCTATACAGTAACAGGTTCCGAATACGAAATAGGAAGCTGCTGACTTTCACTCTCAAAAACAACATACTCCCATGCATCTTCTTGAGCAAGCAACTCTCTAAGCAAGTTATTATTTAACGCATGACCAGATTTATTTGCCTTATATTCACCAATAAGACTATGCCCTAAAAGATACAAATCACCTATTGCATCTAAAACTTTATGCCTAACAAGCTCATCATGATATCTCAAACCCTCATCATTTAGCACTCGATATTCATCAAGAACAACGGCATTTTCCATGTTTGCACCACGCGCTAAATTATTACTCTTAAAGTATTCTAAATCCTTCATAAAACCAAAGGTTCTAGCCCTACTAATTTCCTTAACAAAAGCAGTTGTCGAGAAATCCACCACAGTTGATTGAACGTCTTCACCAATCGCAGGATGGTCAAAGTCTATAGAGAATGAAAGCCTGAAGCCTGAGTGCGGCTCTAAAGAAGCAAATTTATCTCCATCCCTGACAACGACTGTTTTTTTAATACGTATAAATTTTTTGTATGCATCCTGTTCTTCAAGCCCAGCAGATTGCAACAAAAAGACAAATGGACTAGCACTACCATCCATCAATGGAAGCTCGCTCGCACTAACCTCAACATAAGCATTATCAACACCTAGGCCCGCCATAGCAGACAATAAATGCTCCACAGTGCTTATTGTTACGCCATTACTACAAAGCGCAGTTGCTAAATTCGTAGAACCTACCGCTTCAGCATTTGCATGAATCTCCATGGCTGGCTCTAAATCTGTCCTAACAAATACAATACCTGAATTCACTGGAGCAGGCTTGAGTGTTAGATAGACTTTCTCACCAGAATGTAAACCAACTCCTGTAGCGCGAATAATATTTTTAAGGGTTCGCTGACGTATCATTGCTTTCCTACAATTATAAAGACCAATATATTACAGTCATGATAACAATTTAACTATTCTTACACAAACTGCATGAGCACCTTTGCACATTGCTTAACATTTTCAATCTGCCTGTCTACGCAAAAACGCAGGAATATCCAAATAAGACAATTTCTCTTCAGAGGATGAAGCTGGCTTTGAAGCAAGATCCGCATCCCCTTTTTCCGCCTCCGATTTTGGAGCATGAGCAACAGGTTCAGTAACAATTTTAGGCGTCATCACAGACTTTGATTCATTTGCTTGAGTCACCACTGAAACTGATGCAGGAGAAGCAACAGAATCACCAACAACTCTTTCCACAGATACACCCGAAGCCACAACAGTCGCACCCTCAGATCGTTCCAGCCCAGTAGCAACCACAGTAACACGCATCTCATCACCTACAGCTGGATCAATAGCGCATCCAACAACGACCGTTGCATCTTCAGAGGCATATTCTTCAATTATTCCACCAACCTCAGTGAACTCAGAAAGGCCAACCTCTTCATTTGCAGTGATATTGACCAAAACACCTCTAGCTCCTTTAAGATTAATATCTTCTAGTAAGGGATTATGAATGGCCGATTCAGCTGCCACTCGAGCACGATCCTCACCTGTAGAAGTTCCTGTCCCCATCATAGCCATGCCCATTTCCGACATAACAGTACGAACATCGGCGAAATCCACATTGATTAAGCCTGGACGCATAATCAAATCGGTAATACCTTGAACGGCATTAAACAAAACATTATTTGCCTCGCCAAATGCCTTTAGAAGAGAAATGTTCTTACCAAGAACAGGAAGTAAGCGCTCGTTTGGAACAATAATCAAAGAATCAACATTATCTCTCAACTCTTTAACACCTTCATCAGCAACCTTTGCCCTACGACGCCCTTCAAATGGGAAGGGTCGAGTGACAACTGCGACAGTCAAAATACCCATTTCTCTAGCAACACGAGCAATTACGGGAGCAGCACCAGTCCCTGTCCCTCCACCCATGCCAGCTGTAATAAACACCATATCAGCACCAGAAATAAGCTGTGAAATTTTCTCCTCATCCTCTAATGCAGAATCTCTACCAACGCTTGGATTCGCACCTGCTCCCAACCCTTTAGTTATTGTAGAGCCAAGCTGCAAGGAAACACCCGTTTCAAATCCAACCAATGCCTTTGAGTCCGTATTTGCACAAATAAATTCGACACCCTCAAGACGATTTTCCAACATATGGCGAACAGCATTACCGCCACCACCGCCAACACCAATAACCTTAATAACCGCATTATCAGACATATTATCATCGGCTAAATCAAAAACACTCATGGGCTTACGCTCCTCAACTTATACATTCGCTATCATCCCTGACTACAGATTACTTTGAAACCAATTCTTTACATTCCGCCATACATCAGTGACGTTTGCAGATACTTTAGAATCAATTTTTACAGAATCAGGGGTTTCACTAATCACTTTTTGAATTCTAGACGATGAAACACCATCAGAATCATAATTCTTACCACCAAGTGTTAACAATCCAACACCTGTAGAATAAATCGGGTTATCTACTGCGTCCGAAACACCATTAACTCTCTCTAAAAAAGAGACTCTCACCGGCATATCAAATACTTTTTCAGCTAGATCAATAGCCCCTTCAATTTGAGACGTTCCACCAGTTAATACGACACCAGCAGGAATACGCTCGGCATATCCGCTTCGTCTTAACTCGTCAAGAACTAAATTATAAATTTCCTCATATCTTGCCTCTACAACTTCCGCTAATGCATGGCGAGATATTGTTCTAGGCTGCCTATCACCGACACTCGGGACATCAATCGATTGATCTGAATTAGCCATCGAAGACAAGGCACAGGCATATTTGATTTTAATGTTTTCAGCATGCTGAGTCGGCGTTCTTAACGCCATTGAAATATCATTAGTAACTTGATCACCAGCCACAGGTACGACAAAGGTATGATGAATGGATCCATCAATCCAAATAGCCAAATCCGCAGTTCCCGCACCTATATCAACCAAGCAGACACCCAACTCTTTCTCATCTTCACTAAGAGAAGAATGACTTGATGCCAATTGAGATAAGATGACACCATCAACACCAAGGCCACATTTTTTAATGCATTTTTCAACATTCATCACTGCATTGGCCGCACCCGATATCAGATGCACATTTGCTTCCAATCTAACACCAGACATGCCCAAAGGATCTTTAATCCCTTCTTGAGCATCTATGCTGTATTCTTGCGGCAATATATGTAACACTCTTTGATCAGATGGCATAGGAACCGCCTGAGCAGCATCAATAACCCGCTCAATATCAGCCTCTTGAACCTCACCATCTTTAACCGCAACAATACCATGAGAGTTTAAAGACCGAATATGGCTACCTGAAACACTGACAAATACAGAATGAATATTACATCCAGCCATCAACTCGGCTTCCTCTACCGCTCTTTGAATCGACTGCACTGTCGATTCAATATTGACAACAACACCTCTTTTCATACCTTTAGCAGCATATGAACCAATACCAATGACCTCAACATGACCATCACTGGTAATCTCACCCACTAAGCAAACTATTTTTGATGTGCCTACATCCAAACCGACTATCATCTAGATACCCTAAACAAACTGATCAAAAACCAATCAAACAAAAGCAAAACTCAGACCAAGTACTAGATCTCTTTCTTCCACTCTACCGATACTCCATGAGGATAACGCGCATCTATACTCACGATTTTATTTATTCTACCTGATAAATCACTTTTATACACGGCAATAAAGCGCTGGAGCCGCTCCAATACATCATCACGCCCCAAACGAACAATCAAATCATTAGACAGAGTTATTGACCAAGCACCTCTTGCTTCAAGATTAAGATTAACCGCTCGTAAATCGCTAGAAGAGAGAACCTGACTCACTAGTTCAAACTGCTCTAAAACAATCTTATGTGTCCCTTCAGGTCCAAATAAACGAGGAAGTGGAAGATTAGGAACCTTGATAGGGGTGATAATCTGCCCATTTGAGGTAATTAAATTCCTATCGCGCCATACAGCTAAGGGAATGTGCTCAACAGCGTAAACCTGGATAGAATTCGGCCAGATTTTTCTAACAGACGCAGATTTAACCCATTCGGGAGTCGTTGCTAATACTAAAAGATTATCTAGAGAATGAGATAACAAACTCTCGCCCAACAAATTGTTATAAAAGTTCAGTAGCTGAGTGTCCGATGTATACTGAAAATTTCCCTTTACAGAGACGTGCTCAATTACAAACCAATCCTGCTTTTCAATATAGCCTTGAAATGTGGCCAAAATGACAAGCAAAGAAGCACCAAACAAAGCCAATATTCTCATTGTATTTTATTCCGCAGACCAAGCTAATAATACAATTTTCTCAACTAACTCAGCATACGTAATCCCTAGATGAGCCGCTGACATTGGCACCAAACTATGCGATGTCATTCCAGGAGAGGTGTTCACTTCTAACACCCAAAACTCCCCTAATTGATCCTGCATAACATCTACGCGCCCCCACCCAGTGCAACCAACAGATAAATACGCTTGTAATGCAATACTCTGCACATGAGACTCTTCCGCTTCACTTAAACCACACGGCAATAGATATTGAGTGTCGTCTGCGAGGTACTTGGCATCATAATCATATATGCGATGATTTTCAGCAGGCTTTAAGCCAATCACTGGATAAGCTTCTTCTCCAATAATTGCCACTGTGAATTCAGGCCCATCAACGAATTGCTCAACTAATATCTCAGAATCAAACCTTAAAGCATCTTGTAAAGCAGACTCAAGCTCTAAACGGTTTAACACTTTATTAATACCGAAAGTAGAACCCTCACGAGAAGGCTTAACAATAATAGGATAAGAGAGTTTTTGCTCAATTTCTGCAATCGATGGCATAGAACTAAAAGAAACGTATTTCGGCGTTGGTATACCAATCCCCTGCCAATATTTTTTACTCAAAACTTTATCCATAGCAAGGCCGCATGCCAAAGGGCGGCTCCCAGTATAAGGTTTTTTTAACATTTCCAACAAAGACTGAAGTCGCCCATCCTCACCCTCTCCTCCATGAAGAGCAATATACGCTAGATCATAATTAGCCTCTAACAACTGAACAACTGGATTCTGCTCACCATCTTCGCCATACAAATCAATTTCAACTACTTTATAACCCTTATTTAATAACGCTTGAGCGACTAATTGACCACTTTGAAGAGACACATCTCGTTCTGATGATTTGCCGCCATATATAACAGCAATAACCGATTGTTTAAGGGGTCTTTTGCTCATATCAAATCCCATCCACTGCAAGTTTCTTTGAAATAACCCCAATATCACCAGCACCCTGAGTGATCATCAAATCATCGCCTTTCAACACATTTGCAAGAATAGATCTCAAATCATCGGTCCTACCAACATATATCGGATCAATACTGCCTCGCTGGCGAATACTACCACACAGGGATCGACTGTCGGCACCGTTGATGGGGACTTCTCCAGCAGAATACACCTCTAACAAAAGTAGAACGTCAACTTGCGATAAGACCTGAACAAAATCTTCATATAAATCACGCGTTCTTGTGTATCTATGAGGCTGATAAATCATAACTAATCGTTTTTCTGGCCACCCTTCCCTTATCGCCTTAATTGTCGCATCTACTTCTCGAGGATGATGGCCATAATCATCAATAAACATTACCTTCCCAGAGTCTTTGAGCGTTAAAGATGCTTGCTCTTGAAAACGCCTGCCCACTCCCTCAAACCCCATTAATCCAGCCTGAATGGCTGAACCACTCACACCCAAATCTGTTGCTACAGCAATGGTCGAAAGTGCATTCAAGACATTATGCTTACCCGGCATCGGAAGCCTAATTTTCAATGGCTCACATTCAGGACGATGCGCTAAAAACTCACAAAAACGGCCAGTTTGAACAATATCGGTAGCATACACATCGGCCACCTCTTCAATACCATATGTCAAAATTGGACGACTAATATGAGGCAAAATATCTCTTACATTTCGATCATCAACACAAAGAACAGCCAATCCATAAAAAGGCAAGTTATGAATAAATTCAAGAAAGGCTTTTCTGACATTTTCAAAATCACCTTGATACGTATCCATATGGTCTTCATCAATATTTGTCACAATGACCGTTTGAGGCTGCAAATGCAAAAATGAAGCGTCACTTTCATCGGCCTCAGCAACAAGGTAAGCACTGCTTCCCAGTTGAGCATTCGCTCCTGCACTGGTTAAACGACCACCAATAACAAACGTTGGCGCCTCTCCAGTAGATGCGAGAACAGATGCCATTAAGCTTGTTGTCGTGGTCTTACCATGCGTACCAGCAACTGCAATCCCGTGACGATATCTCATCAACTCAGCAAGCATCTCTGCACGCCTAACAATCGGAATTCTATTCTTCTTTGCCCATTGAATCTCTGGGTTTTCAGGATTAATTGCAGTAGACACCACAATAACATGCACGTCATGAACGTTTTTTTCTTCATGACCAATAACAACGGTTATACCCAAGCTCTCCAACCTTTGAGTCGTAGAGGATACATTCAAGTCAGAACCAGAAATTTGATACCCTTGATTGTGAAGCACTTCAGCAATGCCACACATCCCCACTCCACCAATACCAATAAAATGGATTTTCTGAATACGTCTCATGGTAGGAATATTGTACTGCGTTGTTAAATCAATCATTTTTTATCTGCCCTAGACACTGTGAAACAACATCTTGTGTTGCATTAGGAAAGCTCATTTTCTTTGCATTCTCTCCCATTTTTTGCAACTGTTCTCGGTCATTTACGAATTCTTTAAATAAACTGGTTATTTTTTCTACCGTTAGCTCTTTTTGTGGAATTAATATAGCAGCCTGACATTGCTCTAAATATTTTGCATTGACCGTTTGGTGATCATCAATTGCGTGAGGATAAGGCACTAATATAGACGGCAACCCTAACAACGATAACTCACTGACCGTCATGGCACCTGCTCGACAAACCACTAGATCAGACCAATAGTAAGCGCCTTCCATATTTTCAATATAAGGTTCGACTCTCGATTCAATCCCGTATGAACTATATTGAGCAACAACAGAGCTGTAATTATTTCCACCCGTTTGATGCCAAACATCCAATCTCTGCAATTCATCCCAGCCATTCAATACATCAGGAATAACATCATTAATCGCTTTTGCCCCCAAACTCCCACCGACAACTAAAACCCTCAAAGGCCTAGCAATATCCATATTGATTTGTTTACTCGCTGATTGGGCTAATGCTGAGCGAATAGGATTGCCTACTAATTTCCCTTTATTTAGCGCACCTTCAAATGCACATAACGAAAGGTTACTTATGCGAGACAATAAACGATTGGTTGTTCCTGCCAATGCATTCTGCTCATGAATGATTAGTGGTATTCCTAATAACTTAGCAGCGATGCCTCCAGGGCCAGCAACGAATCCCCCCATCCCTAAAACAGCATCAGGCTTTTCATGACGTAAAATAGACAACGCTTGACCAATGGAATACACAATACGAAAAGGCGCTAAGAGCAACCCTTTCAGTCCTTTACCTCTTACACCTTTAATAGACAGTAAGTGCAAACGAATATCTAAAGAATCTCCCACTAAGCGCTCTTCCATCCCGCCTTTAGAACCCAGCCAAACAGTTTCAACACCCTGTTTATTAAATTCTTCACTACAGGCTATCGCAGGGTAAATATGGCCACCGGTTCCACCAGCCATAATCAATACTTTAAGAGTCTTCGACAAAATCCAGCTCCGTTGCTTCTGATTGCTCAATCTGTTTTTTTTCAGTTGAAACAATACGTCTATTTTCAATATCGACACGAGCGATGACAAATAAACTCGCAACGGTAATAATCAAACTACTACCACCAAAACTAATGAGAGGCAGAGTTAGGCCCTTTGTTGGCAAAATCCCAGTATTCACTCCAATATTAATTACTACTTGGGCAACAATCAAAATCGCAAAACCGTAACAAAGATAACCCGAAAATGACCTGGAAAACATCAATGCGGTTGTGCCAATCTTGAAGGCACGACTGATCATTAATACAAATAATAGAATTAAAATGAGACCACCAACCATGCCCGATTCTTCAACCCAAATAGAAAATACAAAATCGGTATGGGCTTCAGGTAAATAGGATAATTTTTGCACACTATTACCAAGACCTAAACCAAACCACTCTCCTCGCCCGTATGCGATCAAAGCTTGGCTTAATTGGTAGCCTTCATTGAAAGGGTCTGCCCAAGGGTCAATAAAGTTCATTAATCGTTTCATACGATAACTTTCAGAAACAGCAACCAACCCTAGAGCCACAAACGCACCAAGGAGCAATAATAAGAATTGGTAGACTCGTGCGCCCCCAATAAACAACATCGCCATTACTGTACCAAGTAATACCACTGAGGCACCAAAATCAGGCTCCATTAACAATAGGAACAAGAAAATTATGCTGAGGAACAATGGCAATAAAAAACCACTCCACTTTTCTCTAACTTGCTCGGATCTACGCACAAGGTAACCAGACATGTAAACAACCATACAAACTTTTGCTACCTCAGAGGCCTGTAGGTTGAAGATAACAAGGTTAATCCATCGCTGACTACCGTTCACACTTTTTCCGATTCCTGGAATCAAAACAAGTACAAGGAGAAACAATGAAAAGAACATAACAAAAATACCCCATCGATGCAGCAGGGCAGTAGGCAAATGCACAACCACACTGCCTACAATAAGAGCAAGTGCTAAGTAGATAGTTTGACGGATGACAAAAAAATAAGGATGACCATGGATATTGTCTGATACAGCGACTGACGCACTGGCAACCATAACAAGGCCCAATGCAATAATGCATAAAGACGACATTAAAAACCAAACATCGACATTAAAGAACTCTTTTGCCGACACTTTATCAAAAATATTCAGAACATTCATAAGGCCCGAACCAAACTGATAAAGTGATCTCCTCTATGGGTATAACCTTGATACATATCAAAACTCGCACAAGCTGGCGAGAAAAGAACAATATCACCCACCTGAGCAAAAGAATACACAGCATTAACAATAGAGTCTAAATCATCATGCCGATGGCAACTAACACCCGCACCAAGCACAAATTCCAAGCTATCTGCATCTGCACCAAACAAATACGCATGCTTAACATATTGATTGACCGGTTTAATTAGAGGAGAAAAATCGGCACCTTTACCATCACCACCCAATATAAGATGGATATTGGGTTTATTCATGCCAAGACCCTCTAGAGCCGCTATAGTAGCACCGACATTTGTACCTTTAGAGTCATTCACATAGGTCACCCCTTTTATCTTTCTTACCGTTTGACATCGATGAGGTAAGCCTCCAAATTCAGACAAATATTGGGTTATAACATCTTTTTTGAAAGGAACATTAAGCATTTCTAGAATGGCTAATGCTGCGAGTATATTAGAATAATTATGCTTGCCTTTTAATTTAATTGAAGATGTGTTTATGAGCCTCTCTACTCCACGACAAAGCCACAAATCCTTTCCATCGGGCAAAAGCCCAAACTCTTTTAAATCAGGAATACCAGTCGTAAATGCACTTACTGGTGTACGCTCAGGCAATAAAGGAACAGTAAGAATGTCTTGCTTATTGCACACTGCTGCTCTGCAATACTTATACACTCTCTGCTTCACTCTTTGATAATCATACAACGAATCATAACGATCCATATGATCTTCACTAACATTCAAAACAGTAGCAACGGCCGCCTTTAATGAGCGTGTTGTTTCAAGCTGAAAACTTGATAATTCCAGCACATAATAATCTACTGGCTCAGATAATAGATCTAATGCAGCAGAGCCTAAATTACCGCCTGAAACCGCTTGATAACCAGACACGTTCAACATATCTGACACCATGGTGGTTACTGTGCTTTTTGCATTAGAACCTGTAATCGCAACGATTGGCGCATCCACATAATCACAAAAAAGGTCAATATCACCACGCATTAAAACGCCACTTTTCGAGAGCTGTTTTAATATAGGATGACTGAGAGGAATACCTGGACTGACATACAGCTCCGTAACAGGTATCGTTAATAATACATCCAAATTTCCTAAAAATATTTTTTCTGCGGGACACAATTGCTGAACTTCATCAATCCCGGGTGGCTGCTCCCTTGAATCAATAACGTAAAAATCGATATTTTGACTTGCAAGAAAACGAGCGCATGAAACACCAGAAACCCCCAAGCCAACGACAGCACGGACTCTATCAGAGGAAATAACTGACATAATGCCTCCTAACGTACTTTTAGTGTAGCAATTCCGATCAATACCAAACAAACCGTAATAATCCAAAAACGAACAATTACTTTTGGTTCAGCCCAACCTTTTAGTTCAAAATGATGATGTATTGGCGCCATTCTAAAAATTCTACGCTTTGTTAATTTATAAGAAGCGACTTGCAAAATAACAGATACCGTCTCCATAACAAAGACACCGCCCATAATGAACAGAACAATTTCTTGTCGAACAATAACGGCTATCACTCCCAAAGCAGCACCTAAAGCGAGGGCTCCTACGTCCCCCATAAAAATTTGGGCAGGATAAGTATTGAACCAAAGAAATCCTAATCCAGCCCCTACCAAGGCCGAGCAGAAAATCATAATTTCCCCCGTTCCATCGACATAGGGGATCAGTAAGTATTCAGCAAATTTCACATTACCTGTTAAATAAGCAAATAGACCTAAAGCACCACCCACTAAGACAGTAGGAAGAATGGCCAACCCATCTAATCCATCTGTAAGGTTAACCGCATTACTGGTCCCAACTATAACAAAATAGGTAAGAACGACATAAAATATGCCCATAGGAATAACAACATCTTTAAACAATGGGACAATTAATGCTGTTTCCGCTGGCGTTACTGCCGAGACATAGAGGTAAATTGCAACACAGAGTCCAACCACACTTTGCCAAAAATACTTCCATCGACTAGGCAAACCTCTTGGGTTTTTTTCAACTACCTTTTTGTAATCATCGACCCAACCAATCACACCAAATGCAAGAGTTGCCAAAAGAACAACCCAAACATAACGGTTACTCAAGTCCCCCCACAATAATGTACTAACGGAAATAGAAAAAATAATTAAAGCGCCTCCCATTGTCGGAGTTCCTGCTTTATTTAAATGACTTTTAGGCCCATCATTGCGAATCGCCTGCTCCATTTGCAACTTTTGCAGCAAAATGATCGCTTTTCCACCAATTAATAATGAAATGGCAAGTGCAGTCAGCACACTTAAAATCGCTCTTAAAGAAAGGTAATTAAACACCGTAAAAAACGCATCGTACTGACTTAAATAGTCAGCTAACAAAAGTAGCATGAGGTAAGTTTTTCCTAATAATCGAGCTCTTCAATCACTTTTTCCATTTGGGCCGAACGTGAACCCTTAATTAAAATAGCGGAAGACTCATTTAATTCTTTTAATTTTTGGGCAATTTCAGCGTGAGTATTGTAAACGAAGCCTTGACCACCCTGCTCAGAAAAAACTTTCACAGCTTTTCCTGCTGTAGGGCCTAAGGCAATCAATACATTAACACCAGACGAAAATGCATAACGCCCTATCTCTTCGTGTATCTCAGTTTCTAACAAACCAAGCTCACCCAAAGCACCTAAGACAAAAACACGCTCTTGTGCATTTTGAAACATTAAAACATCAATTGCAGCATTTACGGATTTTGGGCTGGCATTATAGCAATCGTTAAGCAAAAGAGGGCGATGCTGTGACATTATTTTTTGCAAACGCCCTGAAATAGTTAAGGGCATGGACAAAGTTTGAACAGCCAAAGAAAATGACCACCCCAAAGAGATCAATGTTTGCACAACGGCCATTGCATTTGCTACTTGGTGTTTACCTGGACTTGCCACACTGGCTCTTAAGCTCTCGTTCTCATAGTGAAAAGTAACAACAGAAGAATCAGCATGAAATTCAAGATCATCGGCATACAAATCAGCATTAGATTCAAAACCAAATGACTTAATTTGCCTCCCAACAGAAAGACCAACCCAATAAGAATAAAAAGGATCATCCCTATTCAAGACGACAACACCTTCTTTCTTAGACGTTAATAACAAGGCTCCCTTTTCCTGAGCTATCGCCTCTAAGGAGCCAAAACCAGAAAAATGACTCCCACTCGCATTTGTTATAATCGCGATATCAGGAACAATAACAGCTCCCATTTTTGGAATTTCACCCGGAAAGCTCGTTCCTGTTTCAATAATAGCAACTCGATGATGCTCTTCCAGATTAAGCAGTGTTTTAGGAACACCAATTTGGTTATTTTCATTTTTTTGAGTTTTTAAGACGCTCAGATTCTGAGATAGAATTTGAGACAGCCATTCTTTTACTGTCGTTTTACCATTACTCCCTGTTATCGCTATAATAGCCCCTTTAAACTGACTGCGAATATAATGTGCAATGTCACCATAAGCTTTAAGCGTATCCTCAACAACAATAGTAGGATAAACCCCCAGATCCCTCTCCACTAATGCGGCACAAAATCTACCCTCTAATGCTTTTTTTACAAAATCATGACCATCAAAAACATCGCCTTTTAGAGCCACAAAAATAGCATCGTTGCATACCGTTCTAGAATCCGTTGAAATGGACAATATTACCCTATCCGCTCCAATAAGTTCGCCATGACAAATCTCGGCAATTTGACTCAGCAAAAGATTACTTAGCATTTTTTTCTAATACCTTTTGAGCTTCCAAAACATCATCAAAAAAATGTTTTACCCCCATCACATCTTGATAGGTTTCGTGCCCTTTCCCAGCGATTAAAATAACATCCCCTTTTTGCCCAGTAGAAATAGCCTCTTGAATTGCTTGATGACGATCAACAACAACAGATAAACGCTCATCCACTAAAGAGTTATCAAGACCGTTCAATGCATCAGCAATAATATCGTCAGGGTCTTCAGTTCGAGGATTATCAGAAGTGAGCCAAACCAAAGAAGAATCACAAAGCGCTGCGGCCGTCATAAGAGGGCGCTTCCCCTTATCTCTATCTCCACCACACCCGAACACACAAATAATACGTCCCTCTGTATGACCTTTTAATGCCGCCAATGAATAAGAAAGAGCGTCGGGCGTATGCGCATAATCCACAACAACTAGAGGCATCCCTTCATAGCTTAATTTTTGCATCCTTCCTGGCGCACCCTCAAGATAAAAAACCCCTTCGATTAATTTTTCTTTATTTGCAACAAAGTCCCAAAGTGAGGCAATGGCAGCCAAAGCATTGGAAATATTAAAAGCACCCAGCAAAGGCAGGAATATACGACGGTTTCCGCCAGGGTAATACAAATTGAAATAACTACCATTAGAATCATAAACAATTGACGTGGCATAAAAATCGGCACACTTACTCATGACACTATAAGAATAGATGGGGCACATTATGTCTTGAGACATAAATTCAAAGTAATCGTCATCTAGATTAATAACCGCTCTTTGTAGATCAGGATAATCAAATATTTTTTTCTTCGCTTGAGCATAGCTGCTCATTGTCTCATGGTAATCTAAGTGGTCTCTAGATAAGTTCGTAAAAACGGCACATTTAAAAGGTACGCCATCCACACGCCTTTGATCTAAAGCATGAGAAGATGCTTCAAATGCAACTGTTTCTAGCTTTTTTTCATAAAAGTCATCTAATAACATATGTAAAGAAAGCGTATCTGGAGTGGTTTGCTTCGCCTCTTTTAGGTCACCTAGCTTACCTACACCAAATGTCCCAATCAAGCCACTCTTATGCCCAACATAGCGTGCTAACTGGGCAATATAATAGCTGATCGAAGACTTACCATTCGTACCTGTAATGGCGATTAACGTCTCTGGGTAGTGACAAACCAAGGTATTAAGACAAACCGATAGGCTATTAATAACATCGTCCGATGGAATTAGAGCAATTGAATCTAGTGGTAACGTTTTTTTTAAAAGAGGTATCAAGTTTTCAGGAACAACGGCAAACTGACACCCTCGTTCAATGACCTTAAGCAAGTAATCCCAACCTTGACTCTCAACACCAGGTAAAGCAAAAAACAAACTGTCAGCTGTAACTCGCCGACTGTCAGTTTGCACATTCGAAATAATAAAATCTGAGCAATCATTCGGGATAGATAGCGCTACCGCATCAGCAAGTTCGCACAGTGTAAACATTTAGCCTCCTAAAACGACTCTTTGAGAAGACTTTTTATCTACACGCACTTCTCTAAGACCATCAGGTAAGTCGGGAGAAATATTGAGAATTGTCATCGCTCCCTCTATTACACGTGAAAAAACAGGTGCGGACACCTCACCTCCATAATATTCTCGTCCTTTAGGATCATTCACCATAACGACCATTGCCAACCTTGGATTCGTTGCAGGCGCAACTCCGGCAAACAATGATATATATTGATCGTATTCATACCCATTCGCCCCTACCTTATGCACCGTCCCTGTTTTACCAGCAATACGATACCCTGGAATTTTAGCGGCTTTACCAGAACCTCGCTCAACAACCGCCTCCATCATCTTAATAACGTCTTTCGCGACTTTTGCTGGAATAACCTGCTCACCCTGCGGGCGATGATCCTGTTTAAAAATAGTAACAGGAACTTTATAACCTCCATTCGCCAATACCATATACGCTTGAGCTAATTGGAGAGTTGATAACGACAAACCATAGCCATATGCCAGTGTCGCAGTTTCCGCAGGTCTCCAGCGAGTATGGACAGGCAATACTCCTGTTACTTCTCCAGGAAACCCAATACCAACAAGTGAGCCTATACCTAGCTTATAATACATATTCCACACGGCATCTTGTGGCAAAGCTAGAGCAATTTTGGATGTTGCAACGTTACTTGATTTAACCAACAACGTTTCTAAATCAATTTTTCCATAGTTACCTAAATCACGAATAGTTTGTCTTCCAAAGCGAATATAACCTGGTGCCGTATCTATTTTAGTTTCAGTCGTATATTGTTTTGAAGTTAGTGCTGCGGATAAGGTCAAAGGCTTCACAGTTGACCCAGGTTCAAACAAATCAATAACAGCGCGATTTCTTAATTGATCGTACTCTAATTTAGAGCGGTCATTAGGGTTAAAAGAAGGCTGATTCACCATAGCAAGAATTTCACCCGTTTGGACATCTAGAATCACAGCAGACGCTGACGTTGCTCTATGCTCTGTTACTGCTGCTTTTAGCTCCCTATACGCTAAATACTGCAACCTTAAATCAATACTTAATTCTATATTTTCACCAGATTGTTCAGGCGTTTCTTCACCTATAGTACGAATCACATTGCCTCTTAGGTCTTTAACGAAGCTACGCTCCCCCGCCTTACCCTGTAGAGCTTGGTCATACGCCAATTCAATACCTTCTTGTCCCGAGTCATCCACATTCGTGAAACCCACAATGTGCGAAGCGACTTCTCCTGCAGGGTAAAAACGTTTGTATTCTTTTGTCCGAGTGACACCCACAACGTTCGCAGCCATAATCTGATCAGCTTCATGAGGCGGTAATTGACGCCTTAAATACATAAAAGACTTGTTACGATTTTTCTCAAATCGCTCTTTCAGCCAAGAAGAACCAACCCCCATAGCTTCTGATAGACGCACAATTTCAGACTCAGGCGTTGCACCGTTTTCAAACGTTTCATTCCATAACTTTTTAGGGTTTGCAATCACCGTCCATGTAGGCGTGCTAACAGCAAGAGGTTCACCACGACGGTCTAAAATCATACCGCGTGTCGCTGGTATTTCTACTGTCCGCTCAGCACGAATGTCCCCTTGGTTCTGCAAGAAATCCTTATCTACTACAGTCAAGAAAAACAAACGACCACCCACCATTAAAAATAAAATTAAGGCGATGCCGTAGACAATGTAAAAACGCCACTTTTCAGGTGTATATGAAGAGTCTTCAATTTTCATGGTTTCACTATTACCATTTCATTTGGTGTAGGGGCACGCATATTCAAATCCTTCACAGCTGATTGCTCTAATCGACTAGGCTGAGTTAAGGCACTTTGCTCTAGCAGCAACTGCCCCCATACAACCTCATAATTTGTTTCAGTTTTCTTTAATTTCTGTAAATAAGAAAAATCTTTTCTGAAATCATACACCTGTGACACTAACCCTATAGAAACAGCAGTAAGGCATACTGCCGCGACAAATACTGTGATTAACATGGGCCTAGTCACTTGTGCGCTCCAACACTCTCATCACGGCACTCCGAGAACGGACATTATCTTCAACCTCTTGCTTTGAAGGCTTGTTCGCTTTACCAATCGAACGAAACTTCACATCCAAATGTGCATTTTGAATTGGAAGGTATCTAGGCAATTCAGGACCTTTTGATTTTAGTTTCATAAAACGCTTCACAATTCGATCTTCTAATGAGTGAAAGCTGATGACAACCAAACGCCCACCGACTTTCAATGATGCGACAGCGGCTTCTAAGCCTTTTTCTAGATCTCCCAATTCATTATTAATAAAAATTCGAATTCCTTGGAAGGCTCTTGTTGCAGGGTTTTTTCCCTTTTCCCAAGCTGGATTAGCTTCCGTAATAATTTTGGCCAACTGCAAAGTCGTTGTAATTTCAGTATGTGCACGATATTGGCAAATGGCTTTAGCGATACGCCGAGAGAAACGCTCTTCTCCATATTGATACATGACATCTGCAAGGTCTTTTTCATCGACATATTTAATCCATTGAGCCGCACTCACGCCCTCATCAGGGTTCATTCTCATATCTAATGGACCATCATTCATAAAACTGAAACCACGCTGTGCATCGTCAATTTGAGGAGAAGACACACCCAAATCCATTAAGACACCATCTACTCGACCTTCGGAGCCAGATAATGTCTTTATTGGCTCAATCATATTAGCGAAGCTGTCTTGAATAATTTGAAAACGGCTGTCTTCAGTATGTAAAGCGTTACCATACTCAATGGCAACGGGGTCTTTATCAAAACCAAGTAATTTACCTGAATCAAGCTTTGATAAAATCAGTCTGGAATGCCCACCTCGACCAAATGTGCCATCAACATATAAACCATCTTTATCAGTAATAAGCATATCTACTGACTCATTTAACATCACACTAATATGCTGTGGTACGGAGTCTGTCATAGCGAAATATCCATTAAACTTTCAAGTTGTTGTTTGTCAGTAGAACTAAGCTCTAAATACTCTTCTCTTTGGGTTTCCCAATTAGAATGACTCCAAATTTCAATTTTTTTACCTTGACCTAACAATGTCGCCTTCTTATCTAATTGTGAGAATTCCCTTAAAGGTGCAGGAAGTAATACCCTCCCCGCTGTATCTATATCCAAATCAGTGGCGTGCCCAACTAAAAGACGCTGCAATTTACGTGCTTGTGGTTGAAATGACGGCAGCTTGTCTAACTTTTCTTGTATTTGTTCCCATTCAGATAACGGATACATCAACAAACAACGGGACATAGGATCAATTGTAACAACCACTTTAGGGTCATCATATTGAACCAGCTCTTCACGCAGTCGTGTAGGGAAGGTCATACGACCTTTCGCATCTACACTCACATGATGAAGACCTCTAAACATTCCCATAGCCCACCTATCGACACATTTCCCCACAATTTAACACTTTTCACAAAAAATATTTAAAAAAAATTGAATTTTTATCCTTTTTTTACAAAAAAACTCATAAAACACCTTATTTCATGAAAACGAAGTGAAAGAAAACATTTAGATTGGAGTTAGATGTATAGAATTGAGTGTCTGAAAGAAATGAGAAAGAAAGAGATGAAAAGGTGCAAGTTGGCCGATAAGCCGGGTTCTGTCGTGGACAGCCATTCATCTCGAACATACATTACTGCATGCCTCTAGCGACCTACCCGAACTCAGCGCGGGTCACGCCGAAGAGTTCCTATTTGGTCTTGCTTCAAGTGGGGTTTACCATGCCACGAGCTGTTGCCAGTCGCGCGGTGCGCTCTTACCACACCATTTCAACCTTACCGGCAGTAAACTGCTTAGGCGGTGTATTTTCTGCTGCACTTTCCGTAGGCTCACGCCCCCCAGGCGTTACCTGGCACTTTACCCTGCGAAGCCCGGACTTTCCTCCATCCCTCATAATGAGAAACAGCGACTGCCTAGCCAACTTGCGGCGCGAATGTTACTTAATTAGCTAAGAGATAACAAGAAAAAGACTACTTTATTAACTCATCGGTAATGAAAAACGTACTTCTAACCCTCCTTCAGGCCGATTACCCGCTTTAATTACTCCATTATGAGCTCTTATAATACGTTGGGCGATCGTTAAACCAACACCAAATCCACCACTATTAGATTCTCTTGCAGAAGATGATCGATAAAACGCATGAAAGATTTTCTCTAACTTATCTTCATCAACTCCTGGGCCTTCATCTCGAATGATGATATTTGCATAACCAGAGGACTCACTGGTTTCAATTTCAACACGCGCACCCGAAGAGGCGTAAAAACACGCATTACGCAAAACATTTTCTATTGCATGTCGTAGCTGTAATGGATCACCTAAAAGCGTTTTTGGTGTAGAGCCCACCTTAACTACATGGATACTTTTAAGTTGCGACTCAAAGTTCACGTCATCCACAATGTCACTCACCCAACTCTGGAGATCGATACTTTCTTTTTTAAGGGAAGCCGCCTCAAGGCGACTCAAAGTAAGCACTTGCCCTATCAATTCATCCAATTCATGCAGTTCTGTACGAATCCTATCAAGGTAATTCTGTTGTTGCGGTAAACCTTGCTTATCTTCAGCAATAGTCAACGCAACCTCAATTCTTGATAACGGCGTCCTAAGCTCATGAGACACATCCCTCATCAACCTCTCTTTGGATGACAACAATACTTCTATACGCTCAGCCATTTCATTAAACTCTTGCGCTAATTTCCCAATCGCATCTGAACGCTGAGCCAACTTAACATCAACCCGAGCTTCCATGTCTCCACGTCCAAACGATCGAGTGGCTTTTTGCAACTTTAACAGTGGGCCTAACAACCAATAGGCAACGATCGCACTGGACACCAACAAACCTAACAATGAAAAAGGCAAAATCAGCTCGGGGTTAGAAGACTTTAACTGAGGGCTCGGCCGATAGATAAGCAAATACTGAACATTGCTCGTTCCTATTACTTGAATAAACTGACTGTCTAAAAAATCAGCGAGAGGCCGTCCTAAACGCCCATCTTTTTTACCAGGCAAATTTCTAGGAAGAGGCTTTAATAAAGAAACTCCATTTTCTTGATATAAAAACAATTTACCCGATAATTTTTTTTCGAATGTATGTGCCAGTTCTTTTACAGGTACCACACCAAGCTTTTCATATACCGAAACCAGCTGCACACCGACATCACCCAATACATCAGCAGACACTTGCTGAGGCTTTTGAATAAGCTTCACAACACCAAACCCAATACTGACAACCACTATATTGGATAAAAGAATAACCAAGAACACTCTAAAAAAAGTATTCTTCATAGCAAAGAATTACCCTTACCATGCTCAACAAAAATATAACCAACGCCACGAACCGTTTTTATCCTTGGCTCTCCATCAGGCAGCAGGCCAATTTTTTTACGTAAATTACTAATATGCATATCAAGGCTTCGATCATACAACGTTAACTTTCGACCCAAGGCTTTTTCAGATAATTCTTGTTTTGTTAAGACTTGCCCCGGCAGCGACAGCATACATTCCAATAATGTGTATTCAGACGTAGTCAATTCAATCAGTTCACCCTCAAGAAATACACTACGATCTTTTCTTCTTAATAACAGACCATCCAGCTCCATATCGTCAGTCGAATCATCCGATTTTTCATTTGAAGAGCGACGTAAAATGGCTTTAATACGAGCCAACAACTCCCTTGGATTAAAGGGCTTTGATAAGTAATCATCAGCCCCCATTTCCAGACCTAAAATCCGATCTATATCATCTCCTTTAGCCGTCAACATAATGACAGGGATTTTACTCTTAACTCTAATTTGCTTTAGCGTTTCAAATCCATCCAACTCAGGCATCATCACATCAAGAATAACGACATCAGGAGAGGTTTGAGCCATTAACTCAATGGCTTCACGACCATTCCAAGCGTGAACTACCTCATACCCTTCCCCATTAAAATATTCTTTTATCAACTCAGATAAGCGAGAATCATCGTCTGCCAACAACAGCTTAACCATAAAAACCTCCAAACATGAAAAGCCTACAACTCAATATTCTTTACATTCTATCTCACGAAATACGAGACAGGTGCTTGATTTTCAAACCCTTTACAATGAAAAACAAAACTTAGCGTATTTTTCACGCATAAAAAAAGCCGAAAGTATCGGCTTTTTAAAAAACACACTTAGATTTTATTGCTTAAACGGGTCTTTTAGGACAATGGTTTCTACGCGGTCAGGGCCAGTAGAAATAATATCAATAGGAACACCAACCTGCTCTTCTAAGAAGCGAACATAATTTTGTGCATTCTCAGGAAGCGCCTCAAAGCTTGCAGCACCTACAGTAGAATCAGACCAACCAGGAAACTCAACATACACAGGACGAGCCGCCTCGTAACCTTCACTATCGATCAATGAATCAGATACCGCTTCACCTTGATCATTAGCATAAGCAACACACACTTTAATGGTTTCAAATCCATCCAATACATCCAACTTAGTCAAACATAAACCAGAAACTGAGTTAATTTGAACGGCATGCCTTAACGCTACAGAATCAAACCAACCACAACGACGCGCACGTCCAGTTGTTGCTCCAAATTCGTGCCCGCGCTCTGCCAGCATTTCACCATCTTTATCAAACAACTCCGTAGGAAAAGGTCCCGAACCAACACGTGTAGTGTATGCTTTAGTAATCCCTAAGACATAATCTAAATACAAAGGCCCAAAACCTGTTCCAGCAGGAGCACCGCCAGCGGTTGTATTCGAAGAAGTTACATAAGGATAAGTGCCATGATCAACGTCTAACAAAGACCCTTGAGCACCCTCAAACATAATGTTTGCGCCAGATTTACGCAAATCATGCAAAAGAGAGATCGTATCCGTAACCATTGGACGTAAGAACTCAGCCATTTTCAGACCTTCTTCATACACTTCATCATAAGAAATCTCATCGACTTCAAAATAATTTTTCAACATAAAATTATAATAAGACAATACGTCTTTAAGCTTCTCTGCAAAACGAACTGGATCTAATAAATCACCCACACGAATCGCACGACGAGCAACTTTATCTTCGTATGCAGGCCCAATACCACGACCAGTAGTACCAATTTTTTTAGCGCCTTTGGCAATTTCACGAGCCTGATCCATAGCAATATGATAAGGCAAAATTAAAGGGCAAGCCGCACTAATGCGCAACCTTTCTACTGCAGGAATACCTTGCTCTAGCAACTCGTTCACTTCTTTTAGCAAAGCAGCAGGAGAAAGAACAACACCATTACCGATAACGCACTGAACATCATCACGTAAAATCCCTGAAGGAATCAAATGTAGGACTGTTTTTTTCCCATCAATAACTAGGGTATGCCCTGCATTATGACCACCTTGAAAGCGCACAACAGCAGCGACTTCCTCAGTCAGCAAGTCTACAACTTTACCTTTACCTTCATCACCCCACTGGGTGCCTAGAATAACTACGTTCTTACCCATAATTTCAGGTCTCATTTAATTATCAACAAAATTTTACAGATCAACAGAAACCGTCTGCCAATCTCCATTAACACAAACCAATTCGAAATCCGCATTGAGAGCTAAAGTAGCGCCATTTAAAGCTTGGACAACTTTAAAACCCTCAGATCTTAATTTAGAAATAACTTCCCACAAAGAGGCATCATCACTAGCAGGCGCCAAAACAACCTTACTCTCTGGTAAATTGAAGTCAGATAACAAAACCAATGTTTTCAAATCAGCACTAAACCCAGTAGCCAATCTAGAACGGCCAAACACTTCACCTATATTATTATATCTTCCACCACGCGCAATTGCATTGCCTTGACCAGGTAAATAAGCGGCAAAAACCAATCCAGTATGATAGTTATATGACACTAAATCACTTAAGTCGAAATGAAATTGGACATTTGGGAAACGTAAAGAAATGGTATCTTTTACCCATTGCAATTGCTTTAGTGCAGCATCTGTACTTTCACTCACCCCCCCAATGAGTTTATGCGCTCTAGAAATAACAGATTCATCACCACATAGACGAGGCAATGCATTTAACCAATTAGACTGGTTTTCAGGCAATTCAAGAGAGGCAACAAAAACTTCTAGCTCAGGAAGATCTTTCGTTTTATAAAGGCCAGAAATAATATCTCGTTGAGAGTCAGACAAATCACAAGATGACATCAGGTCACATACAATATCAACATGACCAAGATCCAATACTGGAGCATTTATTCCAGATGCAGACAATGTTTCTATCATCAAAGATACTATTTCAACATCACTCTCCACCCCTCCGTGCCCATACAGTTCCGCACCAATTTGAATTGGACTGCGTGTACCATCTAGTCCTGACGGCACGGTCCGCAATACACTACCACAATAGGACAAGCGCTGGATGGCGTCACCTTTTAAACAATGAGCATCAATTCGAGCAACTTGAGAGGTAAAGTCAGCTCGAATTCCCATCATACGGCCTGAAAGCTGATCAATCACTTTAAAGGTTTCATTCTCTAAATCAGAACCTGCGCCGGTTAACAGTGAGTCTAGATATTCTAATAAAGGAGGGATAACCAATTGATACCCCCAAGAATGATGCAGATTAAGCAAGGTTCTTCTTAAGTGCTCAATTCTTTCTGCTTGTGCAGGTAAAGATTCATCAACCCCATCTGGGAGCAACCAGCGATCAGCTAATGTCATTAATTTTTCCTCTTAGCTTCGAACTAAATAAAGCAGAAACAGCCCCAATAACATACTTACAGAGCCTAAAATACGCAGATTCAAATTTGAGCTGGCAATGGCTTTAAACATTATCTTTCGCCAAATGTCAGGCACAAGAAATGGCAAGATACCTTCAACAATCAAAAGAAGGCTTGCACCAACAAGCAGCGATTGAAACAGTTCGTGCATATATTCTCATTTTCTAAACATGAAAAAACCGGGCTGTTACCCGGTTTTTTCAATCATACCATGTTTCCTATTTGAACAAATAGAATTCACCTTAAATATAAAGCCTTAAGGGTCAATTTTATTTAAGTATTTGAAAAACTCACTATCTGGTTTCACTACAAAAATGTCACCTTGAGAATTGAAGCTTCCTCTATAAGCTTGCAAACTGCGGTAGAATTCGTAGAAATCAGGATCTTGAGTATAAACACTTGAATAGATGTTGGCCGCTACAGCATCACCGTCACCACGAATAATTTCCGAATCACGGTAAGCCTCAGACTCTAAAACTACCTGCTGCCTATCTGCATCAGCACGGATACCTTCAGCAAGCTCTAGACCCTTAGATCTATGCTCTCTTGCTTCACGCTCACGTTCTGTACGCATACGCTGATAAACAGACTCACTAACATCAGGCGGAAGATCGATTCTTTTAACACGAATATCAACAATCGTAATGCCTAATTCAGATTTAGCAACCTCATCCAAACCAACACGAAGCTCATCCATCAACTGGTCACGCTCACCAGAAACAACTTCGTGCATAGTTCGCTCACCAAATTGATTCCTTAACCCCGTATCAACACGTGAAGATAAAACTCGATTGGCAATAATTTCATCACCAGACGTCGCTGTATAGAACTTAGACACAGACTCAATACGCCACTTAACATAAGAATCAACAATTACAGCCTTTTTCTCAAGTGTCAAATAACGTTGAGGGCGCGAATCCATCGTTAATATACGAGCATCAAATTTTTTCACTTCGTTCATGATTGGCAGCTTAAAATGCAAACCCGGCAACACATCGGCTTCGACAATTTCACCAAACTTTAAAACAACCGCACGCTCAGTCTCTTTTACAACATACAATGTTTGAGAAGCGACTAAAACCAAAACCAGGACAACAAACAGTAAAGAAACAGATAAATTTTTCATTAATTTCGGCCCTCTCTACGTGTCACGCCTTGTCGTTTTCGTATCTCGTCAATAACTTGATCAGTGATGTTTCCGATATTAGATGACAACACAGAACTTGACGCAGTCGACGATTCAGCAGTCTTATTACTCATTATTTTATCAAGAGGCAAGTACATCATATTATTACCGCCTTCAACATCTACAACCACCTTACTCGAATTGGCATAAACCTCTTCAATGGTTTCTATATATAAACGCCTTTTAGTAACTTCCGGCGCTTTCAAATATTCTTGATAAAGTCGATCAAAACGGTCAGCTTGACCAGAAGCTCTAGCGACGACTTCAGAGCGATACGCCTCAGCTTCTTCACGAATACGCTGAGCACGACCCCGAGCCTCAGGAATTATTCCATTGGCATAAGATTCAGCTTCGTTTCGAACACGTTGCTCATCTTCTTTTGCCTTGATAACGTCATCAAATGCCTCTTGAACCTGAGTAGGCGCTTGAGTATTTTCAACGTTTACTTTCGATATTAACAAGCCAGTACCGTATACATTAATGTAGTTCTGTAATCGGGTTTTAACGTCATCCGCCAATAATTCACGACCTTCAGTTAAAATTTGATCCATTTCAGAACTACCTACAACATGCCTTAACGCACTTTCAACAGCTTGAGCCAAACTATCTTCAGGGTTACGTACATTTAACAGATAATTTTTCGGTTCACTAACGGAATACTGAACAGAAACACCTACTTCAACTATGGCTTCATCAACAGTTAGCATCAATGCTTTATGATCATGTGAACGCACTTTAGTAACGTTCACTTTACTAACCAAATCAATCATAGGTGGATTCCAATGAAGACCAGGCATTACTGTTTCATAGTACTTACCTAACCGAAGCACAACACCACGCTCTTGCTGATCAACCTGATAAACACCCGATGCCCCCCAAAGGCCCAAAAGACCTATGATAGCAATAGTAACGATACCTCCACCAAACTTGCCAGGTAGACCATTACCCCCGCCAGAAGAGCCACCACCTCGGCCGCCTTTTTTGACACCTAGCATCTCCATCAACTTACCAAAAGCCTCATCTAAATCTGGCGGCCCTTGCTCATTTTGTTTTTTCCTTCCCCACGGGTCATTTTCTGGGGCATTATTATCAGTATCAGACTTACCACTTGAATTACGATCTTTACCAGAATTCCAAGGGTCTTTGTCATTATTACCCGGTTCATTCCAGGCCATAAAACCTCTCCATTATTAATCAAAAAAATCTCAAAAAACTAAGCCACGAGCAATTGCTCTTTACTTAAACCTGTTTTCGCTAAAATCTGTAAAAAATCTTTTTCAGGCAATCGTACATTTAAAATAGAACGACCATCCTCATCAAACTTTTCAGAAACAACCGCACCATGCTCAAACATAAAGGCTCTAAACTTACCTGAATCTCTAGGCAGCACTAGAGTCTCTTCGATAACGTCTACCCCAAGAAGTTCAGAAATGGCAGATTTTAATAAAGAAACACCCTCACCTGTTCTAGCAGACAGCCACACGCGATAAGGTTTGCCACTTTCATCGCGGTCAATTCTAGGCTCAACATCTGAAAGTGCATCTACTTTATTAAAGACAACCAAAGTTGGAATTTCATATGCACCAATTTCATGCAGGACATCGTTTACATGCTGAATATTTTCATTACGGGACACATCACTAGCATCAACAACATGCAGCAATAGATTGGCTTCGGATGATTCTTTTAACGTCGCTTGAAACGCCTTAACCAAACGATGAGGCAGTTTTCGAATAAAACCAACCGTATCAGCCAAAACAATAGAACCTATCTCAGGCATGTCCAAACGACGAAGAGTAGGATCTAACGTTGCAAACAATTGATCCGCTGCATAAACCTCTGCCCCAGTAGCTCGGTTAAATAAAGTAGACTTCCCCGCATTAGTATAACCAACCAAAGAAACCGTTGGCGTCGCAGAACGAGTCCGTGCTCGACGGCTTTGATCTCGCTGCACACCGACTTTATCTAAACGTTGTTGAATCGCTTTGATGCGATCACGAATTAAACGACGGTCACTCTCAAGTTGTGTTTCGCCAGGTCCGCGGTTACCCACACTACCCTGACGTTCTAAGTGAGTCCAACCTCTAATTAATCGTGTTGATAAGTGATGCAATTGAGCCAGCTCAACCTGAAGCTTGCCTTCATGAGTCCTAGCTCTCTGTGCAAAAATATCTAAAATCAATCCAGTCCGATCAAGGACTCGGCATTGAAGAAACTCTTCAAGATTACGCTCTTGAGATGGCGTGAGTGAATGATCAAAAATAACAACTTGCGCTTCTTCACGAACTACAATAGTCATGATTTCTTCAAGCTTACCTATACCAACAAAGTATTTAGGGTCTGGCTTTTGACGAGACCCTGTTACAACAGCAACAGGATCTGCGCCAGCAGAGATTGCAAGTTCTACACACTCTTCAGGTCCATACGAATTCAATGGATCATTAAAATCAATATGAACAAGAACGGCTAGATCACCACTTTCTGGGCGTTCAAAAAACAAATTAATCTTCCTATACTAGCCCGCTGAAAGGCCGGCTATTCAGTTGCATCTTCTGGGTTTTCAGGAGATGGAATACGAATTGTACGAGATGGCACCACCGTGGAAATAGCGTGCTTATATACCATCTGACTCACAGTATTTTTTAATAAAATGACAAACTGATCGAATGATTCAATTTGTCCTTGTAATTTAATACCATTTACCAAAAAAATAGAAACGGGTACTCTTTCTTTACGCAGCACGTTAAGATAAGGGTCTTGTAATGATTGCCCTTTTGACATTGGAATCTCCTTAAATAAACAAAAAAATAGGCAAAAAAACAATTAATTGCCATTAAAACAATATTATAGATAGTACACGAATTCTCTTTCTATTTCCCTATATAATCCTGCTTTCAAGATATTTCAAGGCCTGCCTAGAAAGATCTTTCGATAAACTATCAAACACTTCTAGATTTTCCCAGCTTCGCAACCACGTAATTTGACGTTTTGCCAACTGCCTCGTTGCAATAACCCCTTTATCTATAGCATCAGTTAGCGAACATTGCCCATCTAAATGCATCCATAATTGCCTGTAGCCAACACATCTCACGGAAGGCAAATCAATATGAAGATCCCCTCTTCTATATAAAGATTCCACCTCATCCAAAAAACCTTGCTCCATCATAATACCAAAGCGCTCCTCTATTCGACGATGCAAAACAGATCGCTCATTAGGCATTACGGCAATATCAACCATATTAAAAGGGAGAGACTGTGACTGCTGCTCTGCCCACAAGTCCGTCATTGACCTACCTGATAGCAAAAACACTTCAAGTGCTCTTTGTAACCGCTGAGGATCATTCGGGTGAATTCTCGCAGCAGAAACAGGGTCTACTTTCGCCAGTTCGGAATGAATATACGACCACCCATTAAGCTCAGCATCTTTCTCAATATTAGCCCTAACCGCTTGGTTCGCCTGAGGCATTACAGCCAACCCTTTCTTTAAGGCATTGAAATACATCATCGTCCCACCTACTAATAAAGGAATCTGCCCTTTAGAAGTAATGTCATCAACTTCTTTTTTAACATCCGCCAAAAAATCAGCCGCAGAATAAGATTCAAGAGGGTCTATAATATCAATAAGTCTGTGCGGCGCTCGTTCCAACATATCGCTATCAGGCTTCGCTGTTCCAATATCCATCCCTTTATAAATCAATGCTGAATCGACACTTATTATTGAATAATTATGATTCTGCACCAACTCCACCGCAAGGCCGGTTTTACCAGAAGCCGTCGGACCCATTAGACACACAACAGAAGGTTTTTTCACTACCGACCTCTTAAAAAAAGTTTATCTAAATCCGACATACTTAACTCAGTCCAAGTCGGTCGACCATGATTGCATTGCCCGCTTCGCTCTGTTACTTCCATATCACGTAGCAGACTGTTCATTTCTGTAATCGTTAATTTTCGATTCGCTCTAACAGAGCCATGACAAGCCATGGCCCCCATCAACTCATTTGCCCTAGCCTCTAACAAGTCCGTACCGCCGTTTTCATTCAAATCACTAATGACGTCTCGAACAAGACCCTCCACGTTTGAATCAATAAGAACAACAGGAACCTCCCTCACCATGACACTTTCTAATCCTGTTCTTTCAACAACAAAGCCAAAACGATTAAAAGCACCACTATCACTTTCTACAATATCTGCTTCACTCTGAGAAACAGACACATTAATTGGAACCAAAAGAGGCTGAGAAACAATCGCATTTCTATAAAACGCATCCTTCATTCGCTCATATAAAATTCTTTCGTGTGCGGCATGCATATCAACAACAACAAGACCATGAGCATTTTCAGAAAGAATATACACTCCGTGCAACTGAGCAACAGCAAAACCTAAAGGAGGAATGACAGCATTACTTTCTTGGACTGAAAACACATCATTGGTAGAATGAACCTCGCCCGTCTCAGGATCAACGTATTCTTGCTGACCATCAACACTACTGACCACCTCAGCAAAGCGATTTAGACCATCAACAGCAGAAAGCTGATTACGAATTTTTCCAGCATCAATCGAGGGTCTCTGATAATTAGAAAAACTTTCCCTAGCTCCTACGGCACCACCAATATGCCTAGCTGAGTTTAAAATAGGCTGCAACAATAAATTAGACTGCGTTTTGATTGTGGACCCCATCTCAACATCAGTAGAGCTACCAGTAGCAGCATCCACTCCAGGCTCACTCGATTGAGGCCTTACATCAGCAAGCACTTTATGAATTTTACTGAATAAAAAATCGTGAACTAAACGCCCATCCCGAAATCTAACCTCATGCTTAGTTGGATGCACATTAACATCGACTGTTGCAGGATCTAACTCTAAATACAAAACAAACGTCGGATGACGACCGTTATACAGCACGTCTCGGTAAGCTTGGCGTACAGCATGTGCAACTAACTTATCTTTCACAACACGCCCATTCACAAAAAAGTATTGTAAATCCGCTTGAGAGCGAGAAAATGTAGGAAGGCCAATCCACCCCCACAGCCGCAAGCCTGCCGCTTCTACATCCAAAGTTAACGCATTTTCAATAAATTTTTTACCTAATAAAGAAGCCAATCGGTGCTCAGCGCTCATCTGATCCCCAACAGCTCTCAAGTCATACACCTGCTTACCGTTATGACTTAAACGAAAACCAACATCGTAGCGGCTCAAAGCAATTCGCTTCAGCACCTCTTCTAAGTGGGAGAATTCAGTTTTCTCTGTGCGTAAAAACTTTCGTCGAGCTGGCGTATTAAAGAACAAGTCTCTCACTTCAATGGTTGTTCCATGCAAGTGTGATGCAGGCTTAATGGCCGTCGCCATGTCTTTACCTTCTGCCTCAACCCGCCACGCCTCATCGTCATCGCGAAACTTAGACGTCAATAATAAACGAGATACTGAGCTTATACTGGCAAGAGCTTCTCCGCGAAAACCTAACGTCTGAACAGACTCCAAATCATCCAAGGTATGAATTTTACTCGTGGCATGGCGACTCAAAGCCAGCGCCAAATCATCCTTTGTTATTCCATTTCCATTATCACGTATTTTTATCTGCCGAACACCACCTTGCTCAATTTCAATATCCAATTGGGTTGCACCAGCATCCAAACTGTTTTCCAGTAACTCTTTGACTACGGATGCTGGACGCTCTACAACTTCACCTGCTGCAATTTGGTTTGCCAATCGTGGACTAAGTAGATGTATTCTTTGCATATAAATAAGGGCCTATAACATTTTCCAAATGTGCTTTAATAGCCAAACATTGACTAACTTGTCGGGACAATTAACTTCTGCCCAATTCGAATTACATCATTTTTAATATTATTCGCCCCCCTCAACCGACTTAGAGAGACATCATTTTTCTTAGCAATCTCAGATAACGTATCTCCTTTAGAAACCGTATACACTCGAGATCTCGATTGTCGCTGCTTCCAGTCTAATAAAGTCCCCACAGGAGGGTTCTTTGAGAAAGATGCAACCACCCCTTTTGAGATAGACGATGCGAGTTTTTTCCTATAGGCAAAGCTGCCTAAATTTTTTGCCTCTATTGCATTAGACACAAACCCAGTTTCAATCAGAATCGAAGGAATATCAGGAGACTTTAAAACAACAAACCCTGCTTGCTGGACTGTGCTCTTATGTAACCTCGCCACCCTCCCCATTTGATTCAACACACTGGATCCGATATCTAAACTAAATTGAATAGTCGAATTCATTGACATATCAAGAAGAACTTCAGCCAATAGCTGATCTTTATCATCAAGTGATATACCGCCCACTAATTCAGCAGATTGCTCTTGCTCTGCTAACCATCGACCCATTTCGCTGGTTTTCCCACTTAACGATAGAGCCCAAACCGACGCACCTCTTGCACTTGATTTGGTGAATGCATCCGCATGAATAGAAATCAGCAAATCTGCATTAGATTCACGAGCAACTTGAGATCGCTTTCTCAAAGGAAGATACACATCAGAAGATCGAGTCAATACAGGTTTAAAACCCTGTACTTTAGATAAATTTTTAGACAGCTCTTTCGCAATTGAAAGCACAATGTCTTTTTCACGCACTTTATATTTACCCAGAGCCCCAGGGTCTTTACCACCATGACCAGCATCAATAACAATGACGATGTCACGCTTTGACTCACCTAAGCTAGATAAAACTTTTGACGGCGCTGCCTTTGGTGCTTTAGTTTGGCCATACTCAAGCTCAACCAATACCCTAGGCCCAAACTTACCAGACGCCGATAAGGTCGAACTTTTTGACTTTACTTGTTTTGATAAATCTAAAACAAAGCGCACTCCACTATCTCTCTGAGCAAAACGAACACGCTTTAGCACACCAGATGACAGTTTTTTTAAACTGTCTTCGGAAGACTTAGAAAAAGTTGAGTTATTAATATCGAGTACAACACGTTCAGGGCCAGACAAAGAAAACATCTTGTGCTCAGCAGGCTTATTCAACTCAAAAACAAGCCGAATTATGCCTTCTTGTTCTGCCATTCGCACATCTTTCACGTCAACAGCGAAAGCAAAACATCCCCAAAACAAGCCGATCAGCAAAACAAAGATTTGCGACAATGAAACACTATTTTTTACATTCATATCATACAGCTAGAGTTAATAATGATCCCACTATAACGACTACAAACAGAGACCTCAACAAAGCAACAAAACATTCTTCAAGAGCCTTATAGACATCTAAATTTATCTAATGCCTTCTCGCCTGCCGAAGTAATCGATTCAAGAGAAATCAATCGCCCTTGCTTCCGTCGTGTTAAACTTACAATTAAGTCTGCCTCTGGAAGAACACCCTCACCTTTATCTGGCCACTCAATTAAACACAGTGACTCATCTTGAAAATAATCGCGTATCCCCATGTACTCAAGCTCTTCTGCATCCATTAAACGATACAAATCAAAATGGTACACGGTGATTAACTCAACTTCATAAGGCTCCACAAGCGTATACGTAGGGCTTTTTACTGGGCCAATATAATCAAGCCCCTTCAAGACACCTCTAACTAAGGTTGTTTTACCCATCCCTAAATCACCCTGGAAATGCACCGACTTCAAACCCAAAAAAGCAGGAGCAAGACGCTGACCAAGCAATTCCATTGCCTCTTCACCATAAATTTCACACTCGATACTCATTCTTTCACCTAAAATATACAGGTATTTTTATAAAATGGTTAACACTACGCCTAAATCAAAAAAGACTTTTCTGTATCAATACAAAAAAGTCCCTTTATACACATCAGAAGGCTAAACCTTAAAAAAAGTTTTTCGATAATACTTAAGCTCTTCTATTGACTCTTTAATATCATCTAACGCCAAATGAGTACCTTGTTTTTTAAAAGCGTCTAATATTTCAGGCTGCCAGCGACGCGCAAGTTCTTTAATTGTACTAACATCAACATAACGATAGTGAAAAAAAGCCTCCAGCTCAGGCATATACTTCCAGAGAAAACGTCTATCCTGACCAACACTATTACCACAAATAGGTGACACACCTGCCGGCACATATTTGGCTAAAAATTCAATTGTCTGACGCTGAGCTTCGCCCATATCAACATCGCTAGAAAGAACACGACTTGTTAAACCTGAAACGCCATGATGTTGAGTACACCAATCATCCATCGCATCCATTGTTTCTTTAGATTGTCGAATTGCCAAATTTGGCCCTTCTGCAAGTACATTTAAGTTTTTATCAGTCACAATAGTTGCGATCTCAATAATCGTATTTGACTCTGGATCTAACCCCGTCATTTCCAAATCGATCCAAATAAGATTCTCTTTGTTTAAACTCATTTTTGCCAAATCCTTTATTAACGTTGCTAAGCATTATACTCTATGCCACAAAATAATGGACCATGAAATAGAATGTCAAAAAGAAAACTTACTAAACATCAAGCGTGGCGTATTGAAAAAATACACAAAGAACGCTCAGAACGCGTTAACAAAAGGTCCGAAAAGGCTGAAGAGATTTTACAATCTTCTGATTTAGGGTCAGAAACAGAAGGGTTAGTGCTTTCTCATTTTGGTACTCAAGTAGAGATCGAAGGCACATCCCCCCCCTATAAAGGCATTACTACAAAATGCAATTTAAGGGCAAATCTAGGTCAACTTGTTACTGGTGACAGAGTTGTTTGGCGCCCTCAAAAAAATGGAGGGGGGGTTGTGGTTGCCGCCCTAGACAGAACAAGCTCTCTTTCTCGACCTGATATGCACGGGAGACTAAAACCTGTTGCAGCCAACATTGATCATATTGTAATTGTGATCGCAGCCGAACCTCTAGCCCATGCAAATCTTATTGATCGCTATTTAGTTGCCGCTGAAACGGTCGGCATCCGACCTGTTATCTTACTCAATAAAACCGATCTAATTAACGACACAAACCGAGAAAGCTTAGACGCGTTATTATCTACCTACCAAGGACTCGGTTATGAGGTTATCAGAACATCTAGCCAAGACCAAAACGGCATGGAGAGCCTTTACACTTTCTTAAAGCAAAAAACGAGCGTGTTTGTTGGTCAGTCAGGTGTTGGCAAAAGCTCGTTAATCAATCAGCTTTTACCCGGTATAGACATCGCCGTAGGCGAACTTTCAACAAAGCACAAAACAGGCACACATACGACGACGACAGCAAGACTATTCCACATACCAAAAGGAGGCGATTTAATTGACTCTCCAGGAATAAGAGAGTTCGGCCTCTGGCACATTTCAGAAGAACAACTGCTCAATGGATTTATAGAATTTAAAGATCATTTGGGATATTGCCGCTTTCGAGACTGCTCCCATGAACAAGAGCCAGGCTGCGCGATTTTAGATGCCCTTGAAAAAGGATTGATCGGGCAAAAACGCTTTAAAAGCTATCTAAGAATAAAACAATCTATATTAGAACATACCTAATATGGCATCAGAAAACCGATTCAGGATCCAATTCTAGCTTGTGCTCAAATACTTCAAAGCCGAAACGCTTACGATTCCTTTCAAGTAATGCCTGATAGGCGTCGTCATTTAATATTGTAATAGTAATGCGTCTATTTTGAGGGCTTTCTAGATTAAATTGATCATAAGGAATATGATCCGCCAACCCCACAACCTGAGCAATTCTCAACCCAAAAACCCCACTTTCTTCCATAATTCGCCTTGCCGCATTCGCTCTTCGAGAAGATAAATCCCAGTTATTTAACTCCCCTCCCCCAAAAGGAGAAGAGTCTGTATGCCCAGAAATAACAATGGGATTATCTATCTGCTTAATGATACCGCCCATACTTAAGATAAGGTTTTCAATATCTGGCAACATAACATCACTACCTTTCTCAAACATAGGGGTTTCTGTATCATCTAGAAAAGTCACTCTAACGCCTTCCGGGGTAATTTCGAGCTTTACATTTTTTTCAGATTCATCTAATTGCTTTAATTTTGTAAAAGAATCACCTGCCAACGCATTCAACTTTTCCAACTCCTCCCCATTATTGCCGCCCCCTTTTTCCTTATCACGCGTTAGCTCCTGACTGCTCCCAGTCTCAGTGAGATCAAGCTGAAGTTTTTTTTCAATACTCTGAGCAGGACTGCCACCTAAATCGATTGGACTCGCACTGTAACCCGCTGTTGCAGGCCCTAAAGGATCATTGAAATACCCTTCAATAATGGCTAACTCTTCTGGTGAAGAAACACTAATAATCCATAATACAAGAAAAAAAGCCATCATAGCCAAGGCAAAATCTGCTAACGCTATTTTCCAAGCACCACCGTGAGCACCATGCTTTTTTACTTTTTTAACTCTACGGATAACTAAATTTTCTGCATTATTCATCATTAATGCCTAATAATAGATGTATTCACAATTAAATCGTCTTAGATTTACTATCTATACTGCTTTAAATAATCTGACAACTCTGAGAAGCTCGGCCTTAAGTCAGCTAGCAACAATTTTCGACCTGTTTCAACCGCAACAGGAGGAGAATAACCAGCAACTGAGGCAACCAAGCTGGCTTTAATACACAAATAAGCCTTCACTTCATGTTGCCCCAAGCTTTCTAAGTGGGACGAGACTGGCCCAACAAAGCCATAAGCAAAGAAAATCCCTAAGAATGTGCCGACTAACGCTGCCGCAACATGAGCACCAATCTCTTCCATTGGCCCACCAATAGACCCCATCGTAATAACAATACCTAATACAGCAGCTACAATCCCAAAACCAGGAAGCGCTTCAGCTACTTTATTTACCGCATGAGACGGAGCAACAAGCTCCTCTTCTATCTGTTCAATTTCAGCATCCATAATGGCATCAATTTCATGAGCAGGAAGACCCGTCAACGTAAAAATTCGATAATTGTCCGTTAAAAAATAAACCACTTCATGGTCTCTCAAAACATCAGGGAAATTTGAAAACAACGCACTCCTAAATGGGTCCTCAATATCCTCTTCAATTGACAAAAAACCATCTTGGCGGCTTTTTTGAAATAAACTGTAGGTTAAAGACAATAACTGAAGGTAAAAATGCTTGTTATGACGACTTCCAAATAAAACCTGAGGGAGCATTTTAAGCACTTTTTTCTGTAATGATAATGGGTTAGCAGTCATAAAGGCGCCAAGCGCTGAGCCACAAATAATCAATACTTCAAAAGGCTGCCATAGTGCAATTAAGTTACCATGTGAAGCAAGATACCCAGTAACAACACTTACAATGACAACTAACATACCCAGCACTGCAAACATATTTTTTAATCCCTAAGCCTTCTTAAGTGTATGCTCAACCAAGATTATACAGTATGATAAATGACATCATGATTATATTTTATGATGCCTTTTGTAAATTAATTAGAGCCATTAATGTAACCAGCTATGAGCGACAAGTCACCCTTTGGCCTAGAAGAATGGCTAACTTTTTTACAAAGTAAAAAGCTACCAGTCAGTGCTGGCAATTTCTCTCGCCTTAAAAAGCAAATAAAATCACCTGATGAAACGTTGGATAAACTACAAAATAACATTGCATCGGAACCTTTTTTAGCCTTTACAATTCTCTCTGAAGCAAATCGAGTTGTTCCAAATAAGCGCTCAGATATTAAAACTCCCAATCACGCTGCCTCTATGGTTGGAATGAACGGCTTATCAAAAACGCTTGGTCGATTAGAACCATGTGAATACTCCAAGAAAAACCCGGCCCACAAACATTTTTTAAGACAAGTTCAAATAAGCTATGAAGCCGCATCGATTGCAAAAAGATGGGCCATAGAAAAACGCAGCAACACCTACGAAGAGATTTTTTGGGTTACATTTTTTAGAGATGCAGTAAGATGGATGATGTGGTTTTATGCAGAACCACAAATGAGCCAAATGGTGAATCATCTTAAAGAAGGTAAATCGTTAAAAACAGCAGAAGAATTGTCCATTGGGTGTCGATTAGATGAACTTGCTGTAAAACTTTTTCAAATATGGCAAATCCCCAGCATTATCATTCATTCATTTTTAACGGATCACATTCCCAATACAAAAGAGCTACAAAAGCTCGCCAACCTGGCAACTGATCCTAATTCAATGCCAGGATACACAGAAGATAAGCGCTTAACAATTTTAGCAAATAGCCAATTACTACTTGCATTTTGTGCAACAAAAGTCGCTCACGGAGCAAATAACGTTGGCTGGGAATCAAAAAGTCTTATTCTTTACTATCAAGTGATTGCTTGTGTGCTTCATTGCAAACAAGGCCGAGTCGTTCAAGCCACACATTTTGCCACTGTAGAGGCCGCCCAGCGCTATTCTCATTCAGATAAATTACCAATTGCACATCAGCTGCTTTCTCCAAATTTATATGTAACTAAAAACTCAAAAGCACGATCTTCTGCAAAAATACAGCCAGCCCAAATCATTAATCAACTCTATAAAAATTATAATGGAGACCAAAAACAACTAGTAAAGGAGACATTAAAAACAGTCAAGACCGTTATCTCAAACGCTCAACACGCACTGGTTTTAGTGTATAAACAGAAAACCCAAAAAATCTCTCCTGCACTTCAATTTGGATACGACTTAGACACGCTGAAACAAATAAACTGGAATACCTCTTCCGTTGTTTTATCTCGTCTTGTACAAAAACAAAGCGTCTCAAACTTACCGAGCAACAAACTCAAAACAACCATTAGTAAATTTCCACTTTCCGTACAACAAATTTTGGATGAAAGAGGGCACATGCTTATTGGGTCATGCCCTGAAAGCGATGGCAGCACCTTTATAATATGGCTTGACACTCGAGCAACGTTTACAGATTCAGACTTTAACAAATTTAAATCAATCATTTTAACGGTAAGCAAAGCGCTGACCAAAAGCTAACAAACTTACTTACTTTTGACAGGACTCTACAGTGAATAAAGATCTAATTTTTGCGTTCCTACAACACATCACCCCTCAAAAATCGCTTTCTCGATGCATTGGACGAATGGCAGAATGTGAAATCGATTTCATTAAAGACACCTTTATCAAACACTTTGTTAGTAAGTATCAAGTTGACATGTCACAGGCTATTGAAAGCGATCCATTTGCATACCGTAATTTTAATGACTTTTTCACTCGGGCGATAAAACCAGAACTAAGGCCTATTATTGATGCTGAAAACAGCATTGCTTGCCCCGCTGATGGCGCTATCAGCCAAATCGGTGACATCGAGTACGGTACAATCATGCAAGCAAAAGAACACTCTTATAGCCTGACATCCTTATTAGGTGGAGACGCAGAGTTATCCAACCAATTCCTTGGCGGTAAATTTGCAACTGTATATTTATCACCCAAAGACTATCACAGAGTACATATGCCACTGGACGGCAAGCTAACAAAAATGATACATGTCCCTGGCAAATTATTCTCTGTTAACAAAGTAACAGCTGAACAAATACCTTCTGTCTTTGCAAGAAACGAGAGAACCATCTGTCTATTTGAAACAGAAGCCGGCCCAATGGCTGTTATTCTTGTAGGGGCAATGATCGTTGCCAGCATTGAAACAATATGGGCAGGACAAGTGACGCCAATGAGTAAAGACGTCGTTACTTGGGATTACTCCCAGTTAAGCGAAGTCAACCTAAAGAAAGGCGAGGAAATGGGACGCTTCAAACTAGGCTCTACTGCAATTGTTCTATTTGGTAAAGATGCTATTGAATGGGAAGAAAGCTTATCTGCTGAAGCTCCTACGACAATGGGAATGCTATTTGGTAGCACAACAAAATAACATACAAATCGCCTGAAAGAACCGTATTAATTAGAGCTCCAATACGATTCTTTCATTCGTGCGCTCACCGCAACATTACTCTTTTCACATATATAACAGCCATTCTCAATATGCTTCATAATATCTACTCGATATACCAAAATAAATAAACTTAAATTGCCACCACTTTATCACATCAATTGCTGTTTTATGACGAAAAAACTCAAAGCATTCCTTATTTCATTCGCTTACATTAACTGTACCCAAGCCCTCTGCTAGACACCTATTCATTGTACATTCGAAAATAGCATGGACGTTTTCAATAAAAAACGCCTAATGAGACTCATTAGGCGTTTTTAAAAACATCACTTCGTTTACGGAAGATCATCCTCAAACTCTTCTTTCGGCGGAGGAATTAAATCGTCACGCGAAATATTTTGTGCAATTAATAAATTAGCTGCAACAAACACAGAGGAGTAAGTCCCAATAACCACACCAACTAATAATGCAAATGCAAAACTATGAATGGCTTCCCCACCAAAGAAGAACAATACCAACAAAGTAAATATCGTTGTCAAAGAGGTAATTAACGTTCTGCCTAATGTTTGGTTAATTGACTCATTAATCAACTCAACAGGTTCTGTTTCACGCATTATTCTGAAGTTTTCACGAATACGATCACAAACAACTATCGTATCATTCAAAGAATAACCTACTACCGCCAATAACGCGGCGAGTACGGTCAGGTCAAACTCCATCCCTAATACGGAAAACACGCCCAAAGTAATAATCACGTCATGGCCTAACGCAGCCACAGAAGCGAGAGAGAACTTAAATTGAAAACGAACCGCTACGTACATCATTACGATAGCTAACGCCAACAACATTCCTAGCCCACCCTGCTCTCTTAGCTCTTCACCTACCTGAGCACCGACAAACTCAGAGCGCATTAACTCAACACCTGAATTATCAGCTTGCAGAACAAGAAGAACTTCATCACCTAATGTCGGAGTAAAAACGTTTGCTAAACGCACAACAACGTCAGTGGATGATCCGAAGTTCTGCACAACGACATCATCATACCCATGATTAGCAAGAGACCGCCTAACGTCATCTAGGTTAGGAGCAACGTCATACGCCACTTCAACCAAGGTTCCACCCGTAAAGTCCAAACCAAACTCAAGACCCTTTGTCACCAAAGAGCCCAACGAAATAGCAATTAACAAAACAGAAAAGACAGCAACGACTTTTCTCATCGCCATAAATTGAATATTAGGCACTCTCACATCATGCTCCTTAAATGTACAAACGCTTATTCTTGCGTCCACCGTACACTAAATTAATTTGTGCACGGGTCACTAGAATCGCAGTAAACATCGACGTCAAAATACCCAAAGATAACGTCACAGCAAAACCTTTCACCGGACCAGTACCAACAGCAAATAGAATAACAGCGACCAATAATGTCGTTATATTCGCATCGAGAATGGTTGTGAACGCACGATTAAAGCCTGAATGAATAGCCTGCTGATTCGGCAACCCTGCTGCCAACTCTTCTTTGATCCGCGAGAATATCAATACGTTCGCATCGACGGCCATTCCCATTGTTAATACGATCCCAGCAATACCAGGTAAAGTTAACGTTGCAGACAACATAGACATACACGCCATTAAAAGCACAATATTCATTATTAAAGAAACATTCGCAAAGATGCCAAAGACTTTGTAATAAACTAGCATAAACAGCATAACAACCAACAAACCAATTTGTGCAGAGACCATTCCTAAACGAATGTTTTCTGCACCTAAGCTAGGCCCAATAGTCCTTTCTTCTACAAAATAAATTGGCGCAGCCAAAGCACCTGCACGTAACAGCAAGGCTAAATCAGACGACTCTCTTGGGCCATCCAAACCAGTAATTCGAAATGAATTCCCTAGTGTAGACTGGATGGTGGCTAGAGAAATAATACCCTTCTCACTAAAAGACTGACGCTCTTCAATCAACTTACCGTCTACTTCAACAAAACGAGTGCGGGATTTATACTCAATAAAAACAACCGCCATACTACGACCAACAGCAGTACGAGTAACTTTACTCATTTGCCTGCCGCCTTTAGTATCTAGACTAATATTGACTTGAGGTTGACCGTTTTCATCAAATGAAGAACTCGCATCTGAAACGCTCTGACCCGTAATAATAATATCTCGCTCTAACCGAGCCGTCCTACCAGTTCCATCTCTAAAATCCATTGACTCAACACTTGAACCTGTATCATCAAGCGCTGCTTCTAATCGAAATTCTAAATTGGCTGTTGCACCAATAATACGTTTCGCTGCTGCCGTATCCTGAACTCCCGGTAGCTCAACAACAATACGATTACTACCTTGACGCTGAACTAAAGGCTCTGCAACGCCAAGCTCATTAACACGGTTACGCAATGTCGTTAAGTTTTGTTGCAGAGCATAGGCTTCAATTTCTAGTTTAGACGCTTCTGAGAAACGCGCTTCTAAGTAGAATTCGCCGTCTTTCTCTGTTGTAGAATATAAATACTCTTCGAATTCATCCTCTAATGTCGCCAAAGCCAAATCCAAATCCTCTTGTTTGAGAAAACGAATTGATAACACACCGCCTTCAACATCCACTCGACGATAACGGATTCTTTCTTGACGCAATAAGGTTTTCATTTCACTGGCAGCAACAGTAAAACGCTGCTGTAATGCAGCGGGCGTATCAACCTCCAACAAAAAGTGCACACCCCCACGCAAATCAAGACCAAGCTTCGCAGGGCCAGCTCCCATAGATGACAACCAATCAGGCGTAGTAGGGACTAAATTCAATGCACTAACATAGTCATCCCCTAATACAGAAGAAAGAATAGGGTTTGCCGCTAATTGATCTTCTCCATTATTAAAACGAAAAGTAGCACCGACAGACGTTAACTCTGCGGCTTTGAGTCGAATACCCGCTTTGTCTAGAGCGTTTGACACCCTATCCAAAACACGTTCATCTACAACAACGGTCGCTTTTTGACTAGAAACTTGTAACGCTGGATCGTCTGGATAAAGGTTTGGTATCGCATAAAACACACCAAGCGCCAATACAAAAACAATCAGCAAATACTTCCACAAGGGGTATTTGTTAAGCATAAATATTCCTTTACACCTAAAGAAAGAATTAGAAACATAAAAAAAGCGCTTTCAAGTGAAAGCGCTTAAAGAGGTTAGATAGACTTAAGTGTTCCTTTAGGCAACACAGCAGCAACAGCGGCTTTTTGAAATTTCAACTCAACACCTTCTGAGACTTCAAGGGCAACGTAGTTATCATCAACACGAGTTACTTTTCCAAGCACACCGCCATTTGTTACCACTTCTGTTCCTTTCGCTAATGAGGTTAAAAGCGCTTTATGCTCTTTTGCGCGCTTTGCTTGAGGACGCCACATCAAAAAATAAAAAATAATGACAAAACCAACTAACAATACAATATTAAAAATACCAGCATCCGCAGGTGCGCCGCCTTCAGCATACGCTGGCGAGATCAATGCGATCATCTTTATACTCTCCAATTATTTAAACATTATTTATGGTCATACACTCACGACCCTTCTTATTACGGAAGATTTTACTCAGCTAGAACAGGGACATCGAGCCCTCTTTTCGCGTAAAATTCATTAACATACTCATCAAATTTACCTTCATCAAGCGCCTTTCGCAATCCCGCCATTAGGTTTTGATAATATCGTAAATTATGAATCGTATTTAATTGCGCTCCAACCATTTCTTGGCACTTATCTAAATGATGTAGATATGACCGAGAAAAGTTTTTGCAAGTGTAGCAGTCACAATCACTATCTAACGGTGCTGTATCATGCCGATGTTTAGCATTACGAATTTTAACCACCCCTTCAGATGTAAACAAATGACCATTACGCGCATTTCGTGTTGGCATAACGCAATCAAACATATCTACGCCTCGGCGAACACCTTCAACCAAGTCTTCAGGCTTACCTACGCCCATTAAATACCGTGGCTTGTCTTTTGGCATTTTTGGCGTGATGTAATCCAATACTTTCATCATTTCGTCTTTTGGTTCACCAACAGACAACCCACCAATCGCGTAACCATCAAAACCAATATCGACCAGACCTTCTAATGACTCATCTCTTAAAGATTCGTACATACTTCCCTGAATAATGCCAAATAATGCCGAAGGGCTGTCACCATGCTCTTTCTTCGAGCGGTCAGCCCAGCGAAGACTCATTCTCATTGATTCAGCAGCCCTTTGCTCAGTCGCTGGATAAGGCGTACATTCATCAAAAATCATAACGACGTCCGAGCCTAGATCTTTTTGAACTTGCATGGATATTTCAGGGCTTAGAAAGACTTTTGATCCGTTAATAGGAGATTGAAAGCTCACGCCTTCTTCCGTTATTTTTCTCATCTCACCTAAAGAGAACACTTGAAAACCACCAGAATCCGTTAAAATCGGTTTTTTCCATTGCGTAAAATCATGCAAATCACCATGCGCCTTTACTACTTCCGTACCTGGCCTTAACCATAGATGAAACGTGTTACCAAGAATAATATCTGCACCAATTTCTTCGATGTCCTTAGTCAACATGCCTTTTACTGTGCCGTACGTCCCTACAGGCATAAATGCGGGTGTTTCAACATTACCTCTAGGAAAGCGTAGTGTCGCGCGACGTGCCTTACCAGATTCGGCAGACACATTAAAATCCATAAAACATTCGGGACGCTTTTCACTCATTATTCAAATTCCTCATTTACCGGCCCGATTGCGTTTGGGTTCCGACTAATAAACATTGCATCGCCATAACTAAAAAATCGATACTTTTCTTCAATTGCCGCTTTATAGGCATTCATTACTTCTGAATACCCCGCAAAAGCGCTAATCAGCATAATCAACGTTGATTCAGGTAGATGGAAGTTCGTTATCATTGCATCCACTGTTTTAAAGATATAACCCGGGTAGATAAAGATACTTGTATCCCCCGTCATTGACTCCAATACGCCAGACTGACTCGCAGACTCTAAACTGCGCACACTGGTTGTACCGACAGCAATAACGCGCCCACCCTTCGCCTTTGTATTGGCAACCAGATCCACAACTTCTTGCTCAACTTCAATGTATTCTGCGTGCATTTGATGATCTTCGACTGCTTCAACCTTTACCGGTTGAAACGTTCCGGCACCGACATGCAAAGTAACAAATGCTACTTGCACACCTTTATCTTTGATTTTTTGCAAAATGATGTCATCAAAATGCAGACCTGCCGTTGGTGCTGCAACGGCTCCCGGTTTCTCATTGTAAACCGTTTGATAACGCTCTCGATCAAATTCTTCATCAGGTCTTTCAAGATAAGGAGGCAAAGGAATATGACCTACTCGCTCCAATACTTCCAATATAGGTTCTTCGAACTTCAGTCTAAACAATGCCCCTTCGCGTCCCAACATTTTTACAGGGACCGATTCACCTTTATCCGTACCTAAAACAATGTCACTTCCTACTTTAGGCGATTTACTGGAACGGATATGGGCTAAAATTTCATACGGCGACAGCAAACGCTCAACCAAAACTTCCAACTTACCACCAGAAGCTTTTTGTCCAAATACACGAGCAGCAATCACCCTAGTATTATTAAATACCATTAGATCACCAGGATTGACAAGATCAAGTATTTGCTCAAATGAACGGTGGCTCAATTCACCTGTTTCGCCACTTAATTGAAGTAAACGACTGGATGTACGCACTTCCGTCGGATAACGGGCAATTAAAGAATCAGGCAAATCAAAGCGATAATCAGAAACTCGCATGGTTTAACAGCACTCATAAAAAAAAGACCCAGCATTCTAGCGAAAATCAAAGCAAAAAGGTACGAATGCCGCTACATCTTAAAAAAAAGTCCTGAATTAACACAAAAAATTTGACATAAATAAAAAAAAAGACATAATACAGCGCACGTTTTCAAGCCAGTGTGGTGAAATTGGTAGACACGACGGATTCAAAATCCGTTGCCTAATAAGCGTGGCGGTTCGAGTCCGCCCACTGGTACCATATTAAAAAACCTGATCAATGTGATCAGGTTTTTTTTTAGCATTCATCCAGTCTTTTTATTTAAACTGAAAAAAGTCTTATCTATAAATTCGAGAAAATCATGAATCGCCGCAAGAAAGCTAAGCAAATCATCTTAAAGAAAGCCAAGAAAGCCAAAGAGAAGAACGTCCCGAAAAACAAACCCCGTTATATATCAAAAGCGGAACGAACCAAGCCAGAAGCACAAGAACAATCAGAGAACTCAGCCGAAGTAGAAGATGACAGTGAAGACTGCTCTCAATAGAAACAACAATCACCACCTCGAAGACTTTGGCTAAGCGTCTTGTGTTTTTTTGGAGTCTTTTACCGCGCCATTAATTTGCTGCATCTCATCATCTGTAAGGTCTCTCCATTGGCCAGGCTTTAAGCTCCCTAAACGCACATTCATTATGCGAGTCCTCTTAAGGCGAACTACGTCGTAGCCAAGATACTCACACATGCGGCGAATTTGGCGGTTCAAACCTTGAGTTAGTATGATCTTAAACATGGTGCGACTTTGAGGCGTCACAATACAAGGCTTAGTAACGGTATCCAATATTGGAACACCTTGCGACATTCTCTTTATAAAGCGATCACCAAAAGGCTTATTCACTGTCACCAAATATTCCTTTTCATGATTATTTCCAGCCCTTAAAATTTTATTGACAATATCGCCATCGCTCGTCAGAAAAATTAAACCTTCAGAGGGCTTATCCAAACGACCTATCGGAAAAATTCGTTCTTTATGATTAATCGCATCAACAATGTTGCCACGAACGTTCTTTTCGGTCGTACAAATAATACCTGTCGGCTTATTATACGCAATGTAGGTTCTGTCAGATTTATTAGCAGCCGTCGCTCCAATGCTTTTACCATCTACACTTACCACATCGCCAGATATTACTTTTGTGCCTAACTCGGGGATTTGACCATTAATCCTCACACGCTTTTGCTCTATCAGTTTATCCGCCGCTCGACGCGAACAAAAACCCGAATCACTAATAAATTTATTTAGACGTATTGCCGCTATTTCAGTCACACTTTCACCTTAACTTTTGCACTCATTCAACGTTAAACAGAGCGATACTTTAACTGCAACCCTTGTAAGAACTGCCTTAAGACTTGATTTTGGCAGTCACGATAATGCTTATGAGATGGCCTTCTAAAGAAAGCACTTAACTCATGACGACTTAGCTTAAAATTAGCGGAATCAATAATCTCTAAAATCTCTTCAGCTTGAAGGCTTAACGCAATTTTCAACTTGGTGAAAATCATATTATTTGTTAAACGGGTTTCCGCTACGTTTTCTACACCGTCTTTAACGCCACGTTTCAGTACAATCAGTCCATTTAGAAAACTGGCCAACTCAACATCTTTACATGCCTGAAAACCTTCAGCGTCATCTTGCTTTAACCAATCACTCACTTCTGAACGGGTTGCCGTCAGGCCACCCATTCCAAATAGGTCGATCATTTTTTTATCATTAAAATCAAAGATAAAACGTATTTTTCTTAACACATCATTGTTCGTCATTTCGTATCTCTCAAATAAACAACTGCCGAGTTTGCTCATGAACCCAATAGGCATTGTTTAGGTTTTCATAAAACAGTCTGTATGAAAAATCGCTCATATAAGACATATCGATCATTTCAAATTTTAAATGCACTTACTTTCTTTTTGTTCTTTTAGAGGATTGAATTGCTTTCTCTCTCGCCCTCTTTTTTGAAGCACCACTACGATGCTTCTTAAAAGACACTTCCTCTTCATTCAGATTAGGCTCAAAGCCTGGATACCATTGCTGTACAAGCGTTTCACCAAGTACCTCTTCAACATCTTTCAATAAGTACTGCTCTTTTGGCGAAACCAAACTAATCGCCACACCACTTCGCCCAGCACGACCTGTACGACCAATTCGATGAATGTAATCCTCAGAATTGTATGGCAGCTCAAAATTAATTACTTGCTCTATGGTTGGAATATCCAAACCACGCGCCGCTACATCCGTAGCAATAAGCGCCCTCAATACTCCATCTTTAAATTCCGTCAAAATTCGATCACGCGCACCCTGAGATTTATCTCCATGAATAGACTGAACTTTAAGTCCGTCTTTAAACATTTCTTTGGCAAGGTCGTCCGCGCCCTGCTTAGTGCGAGTAAAAATGAGTACTTGCTTCCAGTTTTTAGAACCGATCAGATAAGAAACCAGCTCTCTTTTACGACTATTATCTATAGCGTAAACACGTTGCTCCACTTTAGGCGCCGTTTGATTCTTTTGCCCTACCTCAATGTAAATAGGAGCATTCATCAAAGATTTACTCAAAGTATGGATTTCGTCATTAAACGTCGCCGAGAACAGCAATGTTTGTTTAGTACGAGGCAGTGATTTTAATATCCGCTGAACTTCCACCATGAAACCCATGTCTAGCATTCGGTCAGCTTCATCAAACACAATAACTTGCAACTGACGGAGATTTACCACTCTTTTATAAATCAATTCCAACAAGCGACCTGGTGTAGCAACTAGAACATCCGCACCTTTCTTTAATTCAGCAACTTGAACATTGATGCTTGCCCCACCATAGGCGACAACAGAACGCACACTCGTATTTTTCCCGTATTCAACCGCACTTTGATACACCTGCTGAGCCAATTCACGGGTTGGTGTTAGCACTAATGCCTTAATGATTACAGATTCACCCTCTTCACTAGGCATTCGTTCATTTGAAACAATCTCATCTCCACTACCATCACTTTCTTTCAAATTCACCTGATGAGACATTAATTTATGCAATATAGGCAAGATAAATGCCGCTGTTTTACCTGTCCCAGTTTGAGCGCCAGCCATTATGTCGCGGCCTTCGAGAATTATTGGGATGGATTTCAATTGAACTGGCGTAGCTTGTTCGTAACCCAGGCTTTCAACTGTTTGCAAGAGGGATTCATGCAAACCTAGAGATTCAAAACTCATAAATACAACTCATAAATACAACTCATAAAATAATATTAGCTAAGACTGCATTTCTAATGCAATTTGATATAAAGCGTTCTTTTTTTCACCCGTAATCTTTGCGGCTAATTGAGATGCTTGCTTCACAGGAAGTTCTTCTAGTAATAAAGATAAAATTCGGCGATTTTCCGCAGCTTTAGCGTCTAAGTCAGATTCCACTTGATAATCTAACATAACGACGAACTCACCTTTTAGCTGATTCGCATCTTCAGAAAACATTTGTAAAATTTCTGATGCCGTGCCCGACAAAAACGTTTCAAACGTCTTAGTAATTTCTCTTGCTAATACAAGCTTGGCACTGTCACCGTAAACCGCATCAACGTCTTTCATCGATTCAACAATACGATGTGTTGACTCATAAAAAATCACTGTTCCTGATTGCTGCTTCCAAGAAGACATAACGTCTTTTCTAGATTTCGTTTTGGCAGGCAAAAAGCCTGAAAAAAAGAACTGATCAGTAGGTAATCCTGAAACACAAAGAGCAGCGATTAACGCTGAGGGCCCAGGAATAGGAACAACATCAAAGCCTTCATTTCGAATATGATTCACAACATGATAACCAGGGTCAGAAATTAAAGGCGTACCGGCATCAGACACTAAAGCAACCGATGTTCCCTGAAATAACAGCTCTCTTATATAGGATGATTTATCTCTCTCGTTATGATCATGTAAAGAAAAAAGGCGCGTCTCTATTCCAAAATGATTCAATAACCGTTTTGTATGGCGAGTATCTTCAGCCGCAATGAACCCCACACCCTTTAGTGTATTGATTGCGCGAGCACTAAAGTCTTCTAAATTGCCAATTGGAGTCGCAACAATATAAAGGGTGCCTCTCGCTTCGTCTGAACTATGTGATACCATACTGTCTCTTTGTCAATTTTTTAAGTATATGAGTTTTTACACGATGCGCATCATAACACTATCTTTATTCGCTGTATTGTTAAGCGCTTGCAACTCTGTTGAAGTTCAGCAAAAAACAAACGCAGTGACTTCTCCTATTTCGTCTTTTGAACAGGACACCGCTGAAAGCTGGATAACACTCGCCCAAGCCACTAAAGATGAAGCAACAGCAGCAGAACATTACTTAAATGCAGCCGAAATATTATTTAATGAAGACAAAGGCAAAGACGCACTAGACATACTTCTTAACCATGTTATTCATTTCAAAACCCTAACCGCCTTTAAAGGGCTATTGTTAACCGCAAAAATTAACAACCAGCAAAACAAACCACTTACAACACTCAGTTACCTGTCCAAAGCTAAGCGCTTACCCATGGCAAACCACCCAAACTATTCTAATGACATTAGCTTGTTACGCAGTGAAACGTTAGAGAAATTAGAGAGCTGGCCAGCCGCAGTAAAAGAAAGAGTTAAACTAAGCCTTTCTTTACCTTTAGATGAACTTGAAAACAACCAAAACCAGCTGTGGTCAAACATCCAAAACCTAACAAATTCAGAAGTAAACTACCTGCAAAATGGCAATGATTCCATTCTAAATGGCTGGCTCCACATAAGCTCAATATTACGAAAAAGCACACTTACAACATCGGAACAAATTCTCGAATTTAACCAGTGGCAACAAACAAACTTGCTCCATCCCGCATCAAGCCTTCCACCTAAAGATTTTTTATTGCTTTCCAGCATCCATGAATTAGCACCAAAGAAAATTTCTCTTTTATTACCGCTCACAGGAAAATTACGTAAAGCCTCCAGAGCCGTTCTCGATGGATTCTTATATGCCTATTACTCTCAATCATCACCTCGCCCTGAACTGAACCTAATAGATACAAACACAATAGAATCAATGCAAGATGCATTAAATCAAGTTCAAATTAGCAACCCAGATATTATTATCGGTCCCTTACAAAAAAGCCACGTAGCAAAACTAAGTAATTTAGAGTTGACAATACCCACAATTTCACTCAATCGTCTCGACTTCCAAAACACCCAACCGAACCTTTTTCATTTCTCACTAAGCTCAGCCGATGAAATAATTGAATTAGTTCGATATGCTCAGAATGAAGGCGCACAAAGAGGTGCCGTTATTAGCACTCAAGACACTTGGGCGCTACGACAATCAGACGAGTTCAGATCGATTGCACGAAATAAAGGTGTCGAACTGTTAGCTCAACTTGACTACGAAAACACACCTAAAAGCAGACAAAATACAATTAAAGAGTTACTGCTAGTAAATGAAAGCCAAAAAAGAAAAAAATGGTTAGAGTCTACACTATCAGAAGAAATTACTTCTGTTGAGCGCTCTAGACAAGATCTTGATTATGTTTTCTTTGCAGGACGCTTTGATGATGCAAAGCAAATAAGACCTCTTCTAGACTTCTACTTTGCTTCTGATATTCCGCTACTTTCAACCAGCACCATTAATAACAAACAACTTAATGAAATAACAAAACAAGAAGACATCGAAAGAATTATTTTCAGCGAAATTCCATCAATCACCAAAAAAGACAAAACCAACACCCCCCATAAAGAAGTGGATTCTAATTTTATAAAAAGACTCAAATCTTTAGGGCAGGATGCGTATTTGATTGCCAATCGATTCCCTATTTTTCAAGAAATAACCAACGCTAAAATATCTGGAGACACAGGAATACTGTCACTAAATAACAATCAGGTTTTCAACAAACGCTCAGAACTGGTTACATATCGTCAAGGAAGACTTACCAATGCAACGGAAACAAGTGAAAACGAACTCACTACCCCTTAAAAAAATCAATGGAGACAAAGCAGAGCAGCTAGCAAAACAGTATTTAGAAAAAGAAGGGTTAATTTTTATTGAACGTAATTTTTTATGTCGATCAGGTGAAATCGATTTGATCTTCACCGATTCAAAAAGCATTATTTTCATCGAAGTTCGTTTTCGTTTTTCTTCAGAGCGAGGCTCTGCAGCCGAAAGCATAACTAAATCAAAACAGAATAAAATATCTAAGTCAGCTTTATACTGGCTAAAAGACAAAAAACTGGAGCTTTCTCCTATTCGATTTGATGCTATTCTATTCGATGGTGAGATCTGCAAACACAATTTAAACTGGATAAAAGCGATCTTTTAATTACTATGGATTTTCAAGAAACGATCTATACACAATTTGCTCAAAGCTTTGAAGCTCAACAACAAGCCTTTGAAAACCTTCCTCCGCATATTGAGCAGGCTGCTCAAGTCATTTTCACTAGCATAGCGGCCGGCAATAAAGTCATTTGCTGCGGTAATGGCACGGGATCTCATCTATCTCAATACTTCAACACACTCATGATAGATCGAATGGATAGAGAAAGACCGGGGCTACCTTCAATTAATTTAACATCAGAAGGGGCCGCCATCCTTGCAATCAGCCACAACGACAGCTATCACGATGTTTTCTCAAAACAAATAACAGCACTAGGAAATACTGGCGATGTGTTGTTTGTCGTTGCTAATAGAGGCAACACATCACCTATCATCCAAGCAATTCAAGCTGCCCACGAACGAAAACTGAACGTTGTAGCTCTAACCAGCCCGGAAGCAAAAAATATTTCTTCACTTACTTCTCAGGATGACACCGAAATCAAAATCAATTTATTAGGCACCGCCAGAGTCCATGAATGCCAAACACTTATTATTCATACACTAGTCGAACTAATAGAAAAACAATTATTTGGCTATGAAGAATAAACCTCACAGCCAAATAAGATCCCCTCTTATTTCACAACTTTTAACTTAAAGCCGGGTGCCTTCTTAGGCTCAGTCGGTGGTGTTGGTTCTGGATCACTTGGAAATTCTTCATCAGGAAAAAACAGACCGTCACCATTTTCTTTGGCATACAAAGCCAACGCCGCAGCAATTGGCACAAACACCTGCATAGGCTTTCCCGAAAACCTTGCCTCGAAAGAGACGCCATCTTGGTCCATCAATAAGTTTCGCACAGCACCCATGCTGACATTTAACACTATTTGCCCATCTTGGACAAACTCAGTAGGCACAACCGCGGCCTTATCATTGGCATTTACCAACAAATAAGGTGTCAAATCACTATCAATGATCCACTCATAAGCCGCTTTCAATAAATAAGGTCTTTTTGGTTTCATTTTTCTACTCACTTATATACAACATTAAAAAGGAGCCCGAAAGCTCCTATTTAACACTTATATCAGATAACACACACAATTAATCTAGGCGCATTTCTTGCTCAGCCTCTGACAAGCTTTCAATAAATGATTCTCTTGAGAACAACAGATCCATATATTTGTGCAAGTGGCGAGCTTGATCTTTGGGAATTTCAACACCTAAAATAGGAAGACGCCACAGTATTGGTGCCATACAGCAATCAACAATTGTAAACTCCTCACTCATAAAATAAGGCTTTTCTTCAAAAATTGGCGCGACATTTATCAGACCTTCACGCAACTCTTTTTGAGCATTTTCCACTTCGGTTGAATCTTTGCTTACAAGAATCAAATCTACAAGTTTTGCCCAATCCCTTTGAATGCGATACATAAACAAACGACTCTCTGCACGAGCAACTGGGTACACGGGCAAAAGAGGCGGATGAGGAAAACGCTCATCTAAATATTCCATCATGACATTTGGCTCATACAACACCAAATCACGATCTATAAGAGCTGGAAGCTCATTATATGGATTAATATCAGCCAATTCATCTGGCTTATTAAATGGGTCAACATCAATAATATCAACCGTGACTGCTTTTTCAGCCAATACTATTCTTACTCTATGACTATAATGATCTTCACCATCAGAAAAGAAAGTCATTGAGGAGCGTTTTGCGATAACACCCATGTAAAACCCCTATTACAAAAACAACGAAAACCCCATACGGGGCCACAAAACAAAAGCGGCAATCAATACGTAATTGACCGCCGCTGAATATCTAGTGAATCTCTTTCCAATATTCTTTATTAAGAAGGAATGCAAAAATCCCAAACAAAATAATGAACAAAAGAACTTTCAACCCTAAAGACTCACTTTGTAAACGACTAGGCTCACCCATGTAAACCAAGAAGTTTGTCAGGTCATAAACCACTTGCTCAAACTCATCGTTAGTCAGCTGACCCTCGGTCTTTTGAGCAACGACGTTACACTTCTCTTCAGTTAATGCATCCCCTGTCAATGTATCGAACAAAGGCTTTCCATTTTCGTCATGAGCAGGCGCTTGAGCACACGTTAAATGGCGAACACCTTGAAGAGCTTCCAAAACATTTGGCATACCAACATTAGGAAAAACAGTATTATTCACACCCCACGGGCGAGACTCATCTTCATAAAAAGATTGAAGATAACTATACACCCAATCCTTCCCTCTAACACGCGCAACAAGAGTTAAATCTGGTGGTGGGGCACCAAACCAACCCTTACCATCGGCATCATCCATAGAATTAGACATCAGGTCACCGATTTTCTTACCTGCAGGCAACAAATTCTCTTCAAACAAACCTGCTGGAATACCTAAATCTACAGATGCACGCTCAAAACGTGCATAACCAGCATCATGACAACCCATACAATAATTTGTAAAGGTCTGCAATCCACGCTGAAGAGATGATTTATCATGTAAATCCGCACTCATGTGTTGCAGTTCAACACCTGAACCACCTGCCGCAAAACCAAGTACAGGCAATACAGCCAGCGCAATCGTTGTAAAAAACTTTCTCATTATTACACCCTCTCTGGCACTGGTTTTGTACTTTCCCAACGAGTATACCAAGGCATTAAAATAAAGTAAGCGAAGTATACTACAGAAGCGATTTGAGCAATTGTTGTGCGCAGCTCTGTTGACGGCAAAACACCTAACACACCCAATACAACAAAACTTATACAAAACACAAACAAGAAGATTTTACTAATCCAACCTTTATAAAGCATTGATTTAACAGGGCTGCGATCCAACCAAGGCAATACAAACAAAATAGCAATTGCCCCACCCATTGCAACAACCCCCCAGAACTTAGCATCCAACCCAAATAGAGAGAAAGTCACAGCTCGAAGAATTGCATAAAATGGAGTAAAGTACCAAACAGGCGCTATATGCTCAGGCGTTTTCAGCGGGTTTGCAGCCTCAAAATTTGGTTTTTCAAGGAAATACCCCCCCATCTCAGGGAAGAAGAATACAACCGAGCAAAATACAAACAAGAACACAGCAATACCAACTAAATCATGCACAGAATAGAAGGGGTGGAATGGGATGCCATCTAAAGGAACACCGTTTTCATCTTTATGTTTCTTGATGTCCACACCTTTAGGGTTATTGGAACCAACATGATGCAAAGCAAGCAAATGCAAAACAACCAACGCAACCAAAACCAAAGGCAAAGCAATAACATGCAAAGAGAAGAAGCGGTTAAGCGTGATACCCGAGATAAGGTAATCACCTCGAACCCATTGAGCCAAATCTGGACCAATGACCGGAATAGCACTAAATAGAGAAATAATTACCTGAGCGCCCCAATAAGACATTTGACCCCAAGGCAGCAAATACCCCATAAAAGCTTCGGCCATCAGCAGCAAATAAATTGCCATACCAAACAACCACACAAGCTCTCTAGGCTTCTGATAAGAGCCATAAAGCAATCCGCGAAACATGTGCAGATAAATAACAACAAAGAAAGCAGAAGCCCCAGTTGAATGCATATAGCGAATTAGCCAGCCATATTCCACATCACGCATGATGTACTCAACAGAGGCGAAAGCTGCCTCGGCAGAAGGAGTATAACTCATAGTTAACCACACACCCGTTAGGATTTGGTTAACAAGCATTACCATTGATAAAACACCAAATATATAGAAAAAGTTAAAGTTTTTTGGCGCGTAATACTTACTCATGTGCTTTTCATAAGCTTGGGTAACTGGAAGACGATCGTCAATCCAACCCATTAAATTTTTCAAAGCAGCCATTATGCATTCCCTCCATCAACACCAATTTCAATCACAGTATCAGATATGTATTGATGAGGTGGAATTGACAAGTTAATTGGTGCAGGAACACCACTATAAACGCGACCAGCCAAATCAAATTTAGAACCATGACACGGGCAGAAGTAACCACCTACCCAATCAGCACCAAGATCTTCAGGCGCGATTTCAGGCCGATACGTTGGAGAACAACCAAGATGTGTGCAAATTCCTAAAAGAATTGAGATTTCAGGTTTAATAGAACGATATTCATTTTGAGCATAAGCAGGTTGTTGCTCTTTTTCCGATTCAGGATCACTTAGCTTATCTGAAAGTTTTCCTAAGTTGGCCAACGTTTCGGGCGTTCTGTTAACAACCCACACTGGCTGACCGCGCCACTCAACGATCATTTGCTGGCCAATTTCTAATTTACTTATGTCGACTTTGACCGGAGCACCAGCTGCCTTAGCTTTTGCACTCGGATTCCAAGAAGCAACAAAGGGGGTCGCTACACCAACTGCACCAACTGCACCAATTGCACTAGTTGCTCCAATTAGGAATCGACGTCGACCTGTACTTACGCCGCTTTGACTCATTATGGTTCTCTCCCACCAAATTACAAATATCAGCTTTTAAGCTGACAATCTTAATATTATTGCCCTGCGAATATTAAAAAAAACAAGCGCTTCTGGCAAGGAAACATTCCCTTAACAGATAAATATACTGACATAACGCATAAAAAAAACGCCTGGATTACCAGGCGTTTTAAACAACAATCCAATATTAACGTTTGGAGAATTGTGGACGACGACGCGCTTTACGAAGACCAACTTTCTTACGTTCAACTTCGCGAGAGTCACGAGTAACGAAGCCAGCTGTACGTAGAGTACGGCGTAGTGATTCATCATATTGCATCAATGCACGAGTAATACCGTGACGAATCGCACCAGCTTGACCAGAGATACCACCACCTTTAACAGTAATGAATACGTCAAACTTCTCTGTAACACCAACCAATTCTAGAGGTTGAAGAACTACCATGCGAGCAGTTTCACGACCGAAGTACTCTTCGATTGTGCGATTATTGATAACTAGATTACCAGCACCGGCTTTCAAAAAAACACGTGCAGTAGAGGATTTACGACGACCTGTACCGTAATATTGATTCGCAGACATAATGATCTTCCGTTTTAAAGTTTAAGTTCTAAAGGCTGTTGTGCTGCATGCGGATGCTGAGTTCCAGCATACACTTTCATTTTCTTGTGCATTGCACGACCTAAAGGACCTTTAGGCAACATGCCTTTAACGGCAAGTTCAAGAACACGCTCAGGAGCATGATCAATCAACTTCTCGAAACTCATAGAACGTAGACCGCCTGGGTAACCAGTGTGGCGATAGTATTGTTTGTCTTGCGCTTTGTTACCAGAAACATGAACTTTCTCAGCATTAACAACAACGATGTAATCGCCTGTATCAACATGAGGAGTGTATTCTGCTTTATGCTTACCACGTAAACGGCGAGCGATTTCTGTAGCTAAACGACCAAGTGTCTTGCCTTCAGCATCCACGATATACCAATCGCGAGTTACTTCAGCAGGTTTTGCAGTAAAAGTTTTCATCAAAAACCCTTTAATTTGCACAAATCAATGTGCTCAATACCTATTATTATTGGTTGCTCAATCTTTTCATTTATAAAAATAACCAATTCAGCAACTTGCATATACCTTAAAAAAGGCGAACGGATTATACATTAATTTGTCCACACAATAAAAGGTGTTTTCTGTTTATTCACCAAGAAAGATTCACCTCATTAAGGACGATGCTCTAGGGATAAATATTCTTCTGATTGCATCTCTAACAGTCGGCTAACCGTTCTATCGTATTCAAACGCCAATTGGGTACCAACATATATTTCATGAATTGGCACTTCCGCCGAAATAATCAACTTCACATGTCGATCATAAAACTCATCAATCAAACTAATAAAACGGCGCGCTATATCGTCTTTTGTTGCATCCATCTGCGGCAAACCACTCAAAAGAACCGTAGTATACAGCTTTGCGATTTCAATATAGTCGACCTGACTTCGCGGACCATCACACAACGAAGATACACTAAACCAAGCAATGTCTTCACAACTCTCTATAAGAGGAATTTTTCTTCCCTCTATCTCTACAGACCCGCCCTGCTTAACTTGAGTCAAATCAGGAGCTAAACGAGCAAAGCTCTCAGACAAGCTTTTGTTCGCCCCCTCATCCAAAGGAGTATAATACAATTTCGCTTGTTTTAGAGCGCGCAAACGATAATCAACGCCTCCATCTATATTCATTACACTAGTATGAACTTTAACAAGCTCAATTGCAGGTAAGAAACGAGCTCGTTGTAAACCATTTTTATACAAACCATCTGGCTCAATATTAGACGTTGCCACCAGCGCAGTCCCATTATCAAACAACACTTTTAGCAGCCCAGCCAAGATCATCGCATCAGTAATATCTTTAACAAAAAACTCATCAAAACAAATAATTTGAGCTTTTGCAGAGATTTTCTTACCAACAATTTCCAATGGATCTTTTACATCACTGAGTTGCTGCAACTCCTTATGAACCATTTGCATAAAACGATGAAAATGCAACCTCATCTTTCTATCAAAAGGCAAACAATCATAAAACGTATCCATTAAATACGTTTTCCCTCTGCCAACTCCCCCCCAAAAATACAAACCTTTTTCTACCCGAACGGGCTGCTCTTTTTTCAAAAAACTAAAAAGACTCTTTTTGGTGGTCGCTTTTTCTTTCGTCAACCTCAAAAACAAATCCTGCAAAGCCATTACAGCCTCTTCTTGAGCAGGGTCATAATTAAAATCAGGGCGTTCAAGGTCTTGCTTATATCGTTCTAGTGGCGTCATTTTTTCTATCACACAATTAATTTATTCATCAATTCTAACAAAATCACGTTAAAACCACATCATAAGGTGTGTCATATCTTGAGATCTTTCCGCTATAATGTCGCAATTCATTTTCAGGAGACAGTCATGAACCTAGAAGTATTTGACATTATTATTTTTATTACAGGTGGGGTCTTAGGTTTAATTATTGGCCTAACAGTTAAAAAAGGACAGCCAAGCTCAACCAACGCCACGACTAGTACACCACAATCGACAGAGGCAATGCAGTTTGATACAGAAAGGAAGCAAGCAATTATAGACGACTTCTTTACTGACGCAACTGAAAAGCTAATATCTACAGAAAAAGCCATTGCTGAACTGAAACAGCAAATCTCCGTAGGGGCATCCACTTTAGCCACCTCTCAAATCATCAATAAAACTCAATCAGCTACCGTAGAAGAAGGTAACAAAGGAGAAGTCGCAACACCGGCTGAGCCACCAAAGGATTATTCTACTAATGCATCAGGCACTTTAAGTGAAAACTTTGGCCTTCAATCTAAAAACGAACAAGACCAAGATAAAAGCCTTCAAAAATAAAAACACTTTAGACATAGATAACCCAGTTAGGCCGGATTGTCTATGTCTACAAAAAACACATCCAATTGATAGGTCGATTTTAAATGCTCAGCTAATAACATCGGTCCAAATCGTTCCGTCGCATGGTGCCCTGCAGCGCAGAAATGAATATCCATCTCTCTTGCTATATGTATGGTCTTTTCAGACACCTCTCCTGTAATATAAACATCTGCCCCCATCTCTGCCGCCTGCTCTATATACCCTTGCGCACCACCCGTACACAAAGCAACCTTCTTGATTTTTCTATCATTTACCATCTCAAACAAAACATCCCTCCCAACTACTTGTTTTATCAAAAGAGAAAACTGATCTCCCGTTAATGCTTCAGGCAACTCCCCAACCAAACCAATTGCATCCTCAAGCTCAACACCTCTTTGCAAACCTATTCTGTTAGACAACCCTAACCCACCCGCCAGACCCGCATTATTACCTAAAACAGGATGCGCATCTAAAGGCAAATGATAGGCAAATAAATTAATATCATTCTTAATTAATGCAGCGATCCGTCTATATTTCATTCCAGTAATTGAGTAAGACTCCCCTTTCCAAAAATACCCATGATGAACAATAATCGTATCGGCATTTAATTCGATCGCCTTATCTATCAACGCCTGAGAAGCCGTAACCCCAGTAACAATTCTCTTTACATCAGTCGTACCTTCAACCTGAAGCCCATTAGGAGCATAGTCTTTAAACTGATGGACATTTAATATAGCATTCAACTCTTTATTAAGTTTCTCTCTCTTCATTTTACCAAGACCTTATTTATGACCTTAAAACCGTATATTACTACACTTCTATTAATTCTCATGAGTGCTGGAATAGGGTGGGAGCTAAAAAGCAGTCAACTCACACCTTCACCAAAGCCCTACTCTTTTGCCGATGCCATCCAAAAAGTATCTCCTTATGTTGTCAACATATACACTTACCGCAAAACCAACAGCACAAGACACATCAACAAAACACAAGAAAACACATTAAAAAACTTAGGTTCGGGCGTTATTATTGAAAACGGATACATACTCACCAATAAACACCTGATTGTAAACGCCAATAAAATAGTGGTTATTTTAGACAACCAAACACGGGCAGAAGCAAATTTAATCGGTAGCGACCTTACAACCGATCTGGCCGTATTACAAATTCCCTCGGATACAACCCCAAAGAACAAGATAAACACCTCAAACACTGTTAACACAGGCGACATAGCTCTTGCTATAGGCAGCCCTTATGGATTAAAACAATCAGCGACAATGGGCATTATCAGCGCCATCGGGAGAGATAACATTGGCTTAAATCAATATGAGAACTTCATACAAACCGACGCAGCAATCAACCCTGGAAACTCCGGAGGAGCCCTCATTGATTTCAAAGGAAACCTCATTGGAATCAACTCTGCCATATTCTCAAACTCAGGAGGATCTCAAGGAATAGGATTCTCAATCCCAATCAATGACGCCCTCTATGTTATGCAAGAAATAATTCAATACGGAACCGTTAAAAGAGGTTATTTAGGTATTAACGCACACGAAGTAACACCAGAAACATCTAAAGCATTAGAGCTATCAGTCACCGAAGGGTTACTTGTTTTTGAAATAGACGACATGAGCCCAGCCCAGAGAGCAGGAATTAAAGCAGGAGACGTTATAGTCAAGATAAATAGAGAAGAAGTAACCACCTCAAAGAAAGCACGAAAAATGATATCCAAACTCACTCCTCTATCTGAAATACAAATAATTGGAGTAAGAGGAAATCAATCCTTCCAAGTCAACGTAACCATTGACCAGCTAGAAGACATGGGACACACGAAAACATATTACTAAAGTTTATTTTTTAAATTTTCTAAGCTTTTTTCTAAGTTACTTCCAGCAATGTCATTTGCAAAAAAGGCGAGATACGGGCTAATTAAACCCGCCCTTAATTCCCCTTCAACAACCCAGACGATTCTTACACCCCGCCCCTCGCGAGCCCACGAAAGATGATTACTCACAGGAAGAACACCTAACTTAGTAACAACGGAGAAAACAACCCCAGCCTGTTCAAAAGAATCGATACTAACAACTCCATTATCAGCATCAGGGTTCTTAATAATCAAGGACGCGGTTGAATCCTCCTCTTCAGGCAATGTAAAGACACCTTCATTAGGTAAATACATCCATTGCTCCCACGAGCCTAAGTCAGCTAAATACAACGACACACGCTCTTCAGGAGAGTTAATAAAAATCGACCTTTCTATATGATACTTATTCGGCAACAGCATCCCAATTGCCATTACCGTCAGTATCACAACAGCCAATACCCTTGTCACCCAACGCAATTGATAAAGCGCACTCGATTTTTTTACTTCCATCACTTATTCAGACTCGTCAATACGATATTCAGCCGACAAAGCGTGTGCTTCTAAAGATTCCCCCCTCGCCAAAGGGGACGCAATTTTAGCTAATTTACTCGCCCCCTCTGGTGAACAATATATTAGAGAACTGCGTTTCTGGAAGTCATACACACCTAATGGAGAAGAGAATCGAGCAGTACCAGACGTAGGCAACACATGATTCGGCCCAGCACAATAATCACCTAATGCCTCAGGAGTATGGCGCCCCATAAAAATAGCACCTGCATGCCTAATCTTATCGACCCAAGCCTCAGGGTTATCAATAGATAGCTCCAAATGCTCCGCAGCGACATGATTCGCAATCTCAATCGCCTGATCCATATCAGCCACATGAATAAAAGCACCACGACCTTCCAATGAAGCCATGATAATATTCTTTCTTGATTGCGTTTCTATCAGTCTTTCCATCGAGCGCTGAACGTCTTCAAGAAATGCTTCGTCTGGAGAAATTAGAATGGATTGAGCATCTTCATCATGTTCAGCTTGAGAAAACAAATCCATTGCAATCCAGTCAGGGTCAGTCTTACCATCACATACAACCAAAATTTCTGAAGGACCAGCAATCATATCAATACCAACAACCCCAAAAACCATCTTCTTCGCCGTTGCGACATAGATATTTCCAGGTCCAACAATTTTATCGACTTTAGGGATTGTTTCAGTACCATAAGCTAAAGCAGCAATAGCTTGCGCGCCACCCACAGTAAATACACGGTCAGCACCAGCAATATAGGCTGCAGCCAATACAATATCATTAACAAAACCATCAGGTGTCGGCACAACCATAATAATTTCTTGCACACCAGCAACTTTCGCAGGCATTACATTCATCAACACAGAGGATGGATAAGCCGCCTTACCTCCAGGAACGTAAACACCAACACGGTCTAAAGGCGTTACTTTTTGCCCTAAAACAGTACCGTCACTTTCTTGGTACTGCCATGACGCTTGAACTTGTTTTTCATGATAAATACGAATTCTTTCGGCTGCAGCCTCCAAGCTCGACACGATTTCTGGACTTACTCTCAACTTTGCTGCTTGCAGTTCAGCCTTATTAATTTCTAATTCAGATGAATACTCTACTGAACGACGATCAAAGCGATTGGTCAACTCAATTAATGCTTTATCACCCTCTTTACGCACAGAACTAATAATCTGAGAAACACGTGTGTGAACATCGTCATCAGATACAGAATCCCACGCAAGTAAGTCATCTATTGTTTCATAGAAACCAACATCCGCAGCAGAAAAACGCTTAATATTAATATTCAAGACAACCCCTATACTTTGTTTGCTGCATCACGAAGCATTTCCAATATCGGCTCGATCTGCTGATATTTTGTCTTGTATGCCGCTTTATTCACTACCAAACGAGTACTAATATCTGCAATCAAATCTCTCGCCTCTAAACCATTTGCCTTAAGAGTATTACCCGTATCCACAATGTCTACAATCAGATCCGCCAACTCCATAATCGGTGCAAGCTCCATCGCACCATAAAGCTTAATAACATCCGCTTGGATACCTTGCTCAGCAAAATATGACTTTGCCGTTTTAACAAACTTAGACGCTACTTTAAGGCGGCGATTCGGCAGTTCAACACCAACCACACCAGCCGTCATGAGTCGACATTTAGAGATTTTCAAATCAACCAATTCATAGAGGTTTTTGGTAGATGACTCCATCAACACATCTTTGCCAGCAACACCAAAATCAGCAACACCATGCTCTACATAAGTAGGCACATCTGTCGCACGCAAAATAACCAACTTAATGCCTTCATGATTGGTATCAAAAATAAGTTTCCTACTTTTCTTAATATCTTCAGCAGGAACAATGTTCGCCTTTTCAAGAAGAGGCAGTGTCTCTTCTAAAATCCTCCCTTTTGAAAGGGCAATAGTTAATGTATTTTTCATATCAATTCAATACTCTACAAATTTTCGCACCTAAAGACCCCAATTTTTCCTCTATGCACTCATAGCCGCGATCAATATGGTAAATTCGATCTATTTTAGTTTCACCTTCGGCCACCAAAGCCGCTAACACCAAACTAGCCGATGCACGTAAGTCCGTAGCCATTACTGGAGCACCCGTTAAATGCTGGCATCCTCTAACAATAGCTGTACTGCCTGTCACCTCAACCTCAGCCCCCATGCGCATTAACTCATTCACATGCATAAAGCGATTTTCAAAAATATTTTCTGTAATACTACCAACACCTGTTGCAACTGAGTTCAGTGCCATGAACTGAGCCTGCATATCAGTAGGAAAAGCAGGATAAGGTGCCGTACTAATATTGACCGCTTTTGCTCGCCTCCCCGTCATATCCAACTCAATCCAGTCATCGCCCGTTGAAATCAAAGCGCCAGATTCTTCAAGCTTCGTAATGACCGCATCCAGTGAACTTACATCAGTATCAATCACACGTACCTTACCGCCAGTAATCGCGCCCGCAATCAAGAAGGTTCCTGTTTCAATTCTGTCAGGCATAACAGAATACGTCGCACCATGAAGCCGCTCAACACCTTCAATCACGATCGTATCACTACCATGACCAGATATTTTTGCACCCATCGCAATTAAACACTCAGCCAAATCAACCACTTCAGGCTCTCTTGCTGAATTCTCTAATATGGTTTGACCATCAGCCAAACACGCCGCCATCAACAAATTTTCAGTACCCGTAACCGTAACTTTATCAAAGAAAATACGAGCACCTTTTAAACGACCATCAACACTCGCAATGATGTTGCCATTTTCAACCTCAATTACAGCCCCCATTGCCTCCAAGCCTCGTAAATGCAAATCAACAGGGCGACTACCAATAGCACAACCACCTGGCAAAGACACGACAGCCTTACCAAAGTGACTAACAAGAGGGCCTAAAACTAAAATAGACGCTCTCATTGTTTTCACTAACTCATAAGGCGCTTCGTAATTGTCTAAAGTTGACACATCCAGCTCTACTCCCATCTTTTCATCAACAACGACTCCACAACCCATTGAGCCTAAAAGCTCCAGCATGGTTGTAATATCATGAAGATGGGGAAGGTTTTTAATCGTAATTAAATCTTTAGTTAATAGAGTGGCCGCTAGAATAGGCAATGCTGCATTTTTCGCACCAGAAGCTCTAACAACACCATTCAACACTCTACCACCACTAATCAGCAGCTTATCCATAACATTTTCTCTTTATTAGTATAATTAGTTTGTTGCGTTATTTTGTTCTGGAGTTAATGTTTTCATGGTAACCGCATGAATAGCGCCAGAAGCAATCGCTTCTTGTAAATACGAGTAAACCAATTGCTGCCTTTTGACAGTGGACAATCCTTCAAAAGAAGAGCTCACAATGGTTACTTGAAAATTACAGCCTTCACCTTGAGCTGCAACAGTTGAGTTAGGGATAGAGGATTCGAGCAGTTTTTGTACTTCGTTTGAATTCACAGAGACTCCTAAATTCATGCAATAAGTTAATGTCTGAATTCTACATCAGGAAAAGGGACTTCTTAATACCATTCTTGCATTCTAGGGCGAAATTACTGAAATAATCGCTCAAAACAGCATTAATGAAGCAAAGTAAAAAGTGATTTTAAAATTAGGCTACGCAGAAAGGACAATACTCTCTAAATTTGAGAGCTGAATCAAACCCACTAATTGTGCACTTAACCCTGTAAACACAATTTTTCTATCATGATCATTGGCAAATCTCATAAAAGAAAGGAGTAGCGCAACGAGCCCACTCCCACTTCCCACAACATTCGTAAGATTTACCTCCAACACACCAGAGCTTTTCAAAAACACATCGAAAAGTTCGTTTTGCAATACATCAAGTTGACTTGGGAGGTACCTCCCTTCTAGAACAATACAATCAGAAACAATAGAATAATTAATCAAAGCGTTACCCTTCATTACTGGCGAGGGATTTCTGCCACGCATCGATTGCTTTATCAATGTTGTTTTTATTGCTTTGGACCATAATTCCAAATTGTTTTCTAAACGTCAGCCCAAAATTAATACCATTGATAACAACGTTGCTTAAATACCAAGAACCTGACTCTTTATTGACTTCCATATAAAAATCAATTGCAATCAACGCACCAGCATCTGTAGCGAACTCAACGTTAACTTTGACCTCTCTTCCAGACTGAGGACCTAATGGCAATACTTTAATTTTACTGCTATCAAATTCCAATAAAGAACCACCATATGCTTCAAGAAGCGTTTCTTTCGTTACAATAGCAAAACGTGCCTTCTGCTCATTTGTTGCTCTACGATAATATTTCCCCATTACTTTTTTTGAAAAACTATCAAAATTAATAACAGGAGACAAAATACTGCTCACACGCTCAATAAGCTCAACTTGATTCTCTGACAAATACTCTTTATCTTGTACAATTTCGACATTAAAACGATCTACGACATTAATGACCGCATTTCTTGCGTCTTCACTTGCCATCACTTGAGTACACAACATCATTACAATAAAAGAAAACACAATTTGTTGAATCCGATAAAGCATTATTTATCCTCTCCAGTAGTTGAATTAAATAGGAACTGGCTAATCAAATTTTCTAACACCAAGGCTGATTGAGTATCATAAATTTCCTCGCCTGGTGACAAAAAGGTATCTTCAGCACCAATCGATAATCCAATGTATTTTTCACCAAGTAAGCCACTTGTTAAGATGGCGGCCGAACTATCAATCGGCAAATTATCCACATCTTGATCAATGTTCATTTTCACCAGAGCCACATACAACTCTTTATCAAACGTAATGCTCTCAACACTACCGATAGTCACCCCCGCAACAGCAACTTTTGCTCTTGCGGTTAATCCACCTATGTCATCGAATCTAGCAACAATTTGGTACGATTTTTTTTTATCTGAGAAAGCCAGCCCACTAACTTGAATGGCTAAGTAAGCTAATGCAAAAAAACCAAACACAATAAAAACACCAACGAGCAATTCAATTTGCTTGTTTCTCATATTAAAAATCCCCAAACATAGCAGCAGTCAAAATAAAATCTAACACCAAAACAGATAATGACCCCAATACAACGGTTGTTGTTGTCGCCTTACCAATACCTTCAGAAGTCGGAGTACACTCATACCCTTGATAAACAGCAATCCAAGTAACTGCAATCGCAAAGCAAAAAGATTTAGTGACACCATTAATCACATCATTACTGAATAATACAGACTGCTGCATCAAACTCCAAAAACTTCCATCATGAATTCCCAGCCAATCTACAGCAACAAACTCCCCTCCCATAATGCCAACGGTTGAGAAGATAACGCTTAAAATTGGCAAACAAATTAAACCAGCGATAAATCGCGGAGCGATAATCCGGCGATAAGGGTCTACCCCCATCATCTCTAAACTTGATAATTGCTCTGTGGCTTTCATCAATCCAATCTCAGCGGTTAGCGCAGAACACGCCCTTCCAGCAAATAATAAAGCAGTCACTACTGGACCAAGCTCTCGCAACAAGGTTAACGCAACCAGTTGGCCTACCGATTGTTCAGAGCCAAATTTCACTAAAATCGAATACCCTTGAAGAGATAAGACCATCCCAATAAACAAACCTGACACAACCACAATCACCAGAGATAAAAATCCCACTGAGTAGATTTGTTTATTTAATAACGTCAATGCCCCCATGAATGAACGTGGCCGATGAAAAACCGACTGACAGAGTAATAACCCCGCTCGGCCGACGGCTTCCAGCCAATCAAACACAACGCCACCTAAAGTTGAAATACGCTTCATTGTTTTTTCAAACCCAAATCGTCCAAATAAGAACTCGCAGGATAATGGAACGGAACAGGCCCATCTGGTAAGCCCCCTAAAAACTGCACCACTCTCTCATCTTCAGAACTGCGAATTTCATCAGGCGTCCCATGGGCAATCACGCTCGCATTCGAAAGAATGTACACATAATCTGCAATTGAAAGAGATTCAGTAACATCATGAGAAACTAATACTGACGTAACCTCTACAGAGTCATTCAAGCGTTTAATAAGCTCCACAACCACCCCCATAGATATAGGGTCCTGTCCAGTAAAAGGCTCATCATACAAAACCAAATCAGGATCAAGAGCAATAGCCCTTGCTAGCGCCGCTCGCCTAGCCATGCCACCTGAAAGTTCGGATGGCATAAGTTGAGCCGCACCTCTTAAACCAACACTTTCAAGTTTCATTAAAACGATGTCTCTAATAATGTCTTCTTTATAGGCTGTGTGCTCTCTTAGTGGGAAAGCCACATTATCAAAAACAGTCATATCCGAAAATAAAGCACCGCTTTGAAAAAGCATGCCCATTTTTTTTCGTAACAGATAAAGGTCTGATCGAGAAAGCAAAGGCACCTCTTGATCATTTACAACAATGCGCCCTTTTGAAGGATACAACTGCCCACCGATTAAACGCAGCAAAGTTGTTTTCCCCGTACCGCTTGGCCCCATAATCGCCGTAATTTTCCCTTTTGGAATACGAATAGAAACATCTTCATAAATGGCTCTATCACCCCGAGAAAAACTCATCCTTTGAATATCAACATAGTATTCTGACAAAGACCCTTCCTTCTTTCATACGCTATAAAGCGATACTACCATCGACATTAATTAAAGAGAATGCAAATAGAAAGGATTTATCTGGATATAAACCGAGGTCAAGTCTTGAATTTAACTCATAAACTTCATTAAATAACACTCCTTTCGAAAAATGAGAGTTAAACCTTAAATGCTACTTTTTATTGCTGCACTGATATCTGGCTTAATCATACTGGTTATTAGCTCTGATAAGTTTATTGAGCACTCTGCATTAGTCGCAGAAAAATTGAATATTAGCCCTATAATTATTGGCTTAACACTTGTAGCATTAGGAACCTCAGCGCCTGAAATGGTTGTTTCTGCAATCGCTGCAATAGACGGTGCGCCTGAAATTGCTATCGGTAACGTTTTAGGCTCAAATATCGCCAACGTCGCTTTGGTGTTTGGGTCAACCTTATTCATTAACGCAATATCAATAAAAAAAGGCTTGACTACAAAAGAAGTGCCTTTATTAATGTTTATCACCTTACTTGTTGGTGCAGTTCTTTACGACTTACACCTTAGTCTCTTTGATGGTCTCATACTTATCAGTGCTTTCATTGTGGTATTAACCCTTCTTCTCAGAGGAGGAAATAGCCTTGAAGAAGAATTTGGCGATGAATTACCAGATGCCGATTCTACCACCTTATCAAAATCTCTTTTAATTGCTCTTATCGGTCTTGCTGCGCTAATAGGCAGTTCAAAACTATTGGTTTGGGGCGCCATTGGCATCGCTCAGTTCTTCGGTGTCAGTGAATTATTAATTGGCTTGACCATCATCGCTATTGGCACCAGTTTGCCTGAGCTGGCAGCATCAATAACCAGCGTAAGAAAAGGTCATCACGATATTGCAATCGGTAACATCCTTGGGTCCAACTTATTCAACCTTGCCACAGTACTTCCATTACCAGCAATTCTCGCTCCTGGAATTATCTCCAGCAGCATTTTAAACCGAGATTATTTATGGGTGCTTGGCACAACAACACTCTTTTGTTTGCTTATTATTTTGTTCAATACAAGAAAGCAATCAAGCATACCGAAATGGGTAGGAATTCCACTCATTGCAGGGTACGCATCGTATTTGTATATCCTTTATCAATCCAGCATTAGCTAACCAGAAACTCACGACAACCAAAAGGCTAGCAAATGAAAAAATGGCAACTCCTCTCCCTATTTATTGGTGGATTACTCTTGTTTTTTTTCGCTTTTTACATGGGACTTACACCTAAAAAATCCTTGATTGAAACTAGGGCACTCGATAGTGCCCCTGACTATTTCTTGATTGATGTAAACATTATGGCATTTGATCTCACAGGCAAACAAATTGAGACACTCAATGCAAAAGAGCTAAAACACTACAATAAATCAAACGAATCACATTTAGAAAAACCAGATTTAGCTCGATTTCAACAAGGAAAAAGTTGGATTGCAAAAAGTGACTTTGGCCTTATAAATGAATCAACTAAAGACATCATATTAAAAAGTAACAGTGAAATTATTCATACTGGAAAAACGGGTAATGCTATCCATTTAAACTCGGATAAAATAACCTATAACGAAACAAAGCAGCAGTTTCTTGCCTCAGGCAACTCAATCTTACAGTCAGGCGAAGGCGTCACTCAAGCTAACATAATTAGCGTGAACATTAATGACGAAAAAATATCATTAAGCGGAGAAGTAAATGGTCAATACACAACAGCTAAGTAAACAACTGATCGCACTCGCCATCTTAACTTCCAGCACTCTAACATTCGCGTTAGACAATGATTTACAGAGCCAGTTAAACATCGAAGCGGATACAGCCTATTTCGATCAAAAGACGGGAACTGCTATTTACGAGGGCAATGTCACTGTCAGTCAAGGCTCCATCTTAATTTCAGCAGACTACCTAAAAGTTACCAGCACACTTGATACAAAACAATTCAATCAACTTGATGCCACAGGCTCTCCTGCAAAATTCAGCCAGCAAATAGATGCCGATGGAAACAAGATAATCAGCCATGGAGATAAAATTCTTTATCGAACAGTAGACGCAATACTTGAACTGAATGGCCAAAGCTATGTAAATTTAAAAGGGGATGAAATAAAAGCCGACTTCATTCAGTACATGATTGATAAAGGCACTTTCACAGCTCGGAAAAATAACTCTGGCCGAGTTAATATGACCTTAACACCACAGACAAAAGAAGCACAATAATGGCATTACTAGAAGCAAAAAATCTTGCCAAAAGCTACAAGAAACGACCTGTGGTAATCGATGTTTCTCTCTCTGTCGAGTCAGGCCAAGCGGTTGGGCTCTTAGGGCCAAACGGAGCAGGTAAAACAACCTGTTTTTATATGATTGTTGGTATGGTAAAAAACGATGCAGGTGAAATTTTAATTGACAGAGAGCCTGTCACACACTTAGCAATGCACTCGCGAGCTCAAAAAGGCATTGGCTATCTTCCTCAAGAAGCATCCATATTTCGTAAAATGTCTGTAGAAGATAACATCCACGCTATTTTAGAAACAAGAAAGGATTTGAATACAAGTCAACGTAAAAAAGAACTTGAAAAGTTACTGGAAGAATTCCACATCACACACATCAAAAAAAACCTAGGAATGGCACTTTCTGGTGGAGAACGCCGACGAGCTGAAATTGCTAGAGCGTTGGCAACCAACCCAAAGTTCATTTTACTTGACGAGCCCTTCGCGGGCGTCGATCCTATTTCCGTTGGCGATATCAAACAAATAATTAGACAACTGCAAGATAGCGGCATTGGCGTACTCATTACAGACCATAATGTTAGGGAAACATTAGATATTTGCGATAAAGCCTACATAGTAGGAAATGGTCATATTATTGCATCTGGCGATGCAGAGACTATTATTAATAACGATCAAGTAAAAAAGGTTTATTTAGGAGAGAACTTCCGTCTTTAGTCTTTTAATTTTCCCTAAAAAGGGAGTACTATGCATAACTCGTTCCAACATAACCACACAAAAAGCGTTTCTATATGAAGCAGTCTCTACAATTGAAAATGGGTCAGCAACTGACCATGACACCACAGTTGCAGCAAGCAATACGCTTATTGCAACTTTCTACCATCGACTTACAACAAGAAATTCATGAATTCCTTGAATCGAACCCATTATTAGAAATTGATGATGAAGAAAATGCATCTGAATCTACTCAAAACGAATTAAACTCAGAATCGGATCAAAAAAAACAAGAAGACTTAAACCATCAAAATCAAGAAGAAGCCAAACTTGAATCTGAATGGACAGACAATATCCCTGAAGAGTTGTCTATCGATAGCTCTTGGGAAGATACATTTCAAAGCTCAGCAGCTGTTTCTGATTCTCAAAGTTTTGAAGGTGATTTTGACTTCGAAAGTCGAAACTCTGCTGCGGAAAGTATACAAGACCATCTAATCTGGCAATTAAATCTCACAACAATGTCAGATAGAGACCTTGAAATAGCTTATTCTTTTATAGAAAGCGTGCAACCTGATGGCTACCTGAGCACACCTATTAATGAAATATGGGTGTCCTTACAAGAGCACATTGACGATCTGGAAGAAGACGAGATTCTTGCTGTCCAACACAGACTTCAGCGCTTTGATCCTATTGGGGTATGCTCTGTTGATTTAAGAGAGTGTTTATTAGTTCAGCTAGAAGCTTACTCAGCACACCCTCTATACAAAAACACCCGTCTGGTTGTTGATCAGTACTTACACCTTTTAGGAAACAGAGACTTTGCTCAGCTTTGCCGACGAGCAAAACTCAAAGAAGACACCTTAAAAGAAGTCATTCAACTTATTCAACAACTCAATCCACGCCCAGGAAGCCTGATCGACGTAGATGATACAGATTATGTCATTCCGGATGTATCGGTGAAAAAGAAAAATGGTGTGTGGCAAGTAGAACTCAATAATGATGCATTGCCTCCAGTGAAAATCAATAAAGCCTATTCCACTATTGCGAGCACACTCAAAAACACCGAAGATGCAACGTACATAAAAAACTCCTTACAAGAAGCCAAGTGGTTTATTAAAAGCCTTCAAAGCCGAAATGAAACACTGTTAAAGGTAGCGAGTTGCATCGTAAAAAAACAAATAGACTTTTTTGAACTCGGTGAAGAAGCAATGAAGCCAATGGTTTTACATGATGTTGCCGAGGAAGTCGGCATGCATGAATCCACGATTTCCCGAGTTACAACACAAAAATACATGCATACACCAAAAGGAATCTTCGAGCTAAAATACTTTTTCTCTAGCCATGTAAACACCGCATCAGGTGATGGATGCTCATCAACAGCAATTAGAGCAATGATTAAAAAACTGGTTGCGGATGAACCCGCAAAAAAACCGTTAAGCGACAATAAATTAGCCACTATACTGGAAGAACAAGGCATAAATGTAGCAAGACGAACTGTTGCAAAATACAGAGAAGCAATGAATATTCCACCATCAAATGAAAGAAAACGTTTAGTTTAATTTTGGATTAAAGACTCATGTCACTTATCACTATGTTAAAACCGGAACTTGTTCTGGCAAAACAAAATATAGTTAGTAAAAAGCGAGCCCTAGAAAGCATCGCCAACGCGGTATCCGATAGATTGCATTGCGATAAAAATGCCATATACAGCGGTTTATTATCAAGAGAGAAACTCGGAAGCACAGGCATTGGCGAGGGCATTGCCATCCCCCATTGCCGTTTAGAATCCGCTAACCATGCTGCTATTTTAATCATGTCTTTGGAAAGTCCTATTGATTTCGACTCTATTGACCGTAAACCAGTAGATTTAATTTTCGCACTAATTGTGCCTCCGAATGAGTGCGATGCACATCTTTCGACACTTGCACAAATTGCGCAGTTGGCCCAATCTCCTAATGGCTTAAACTCATTAAGAGAAACACAAACCAATGAATCATTATTTGTAGCGTTCGAAAAATTACTACAAGGATAATTATGCAAGAACAATCTATTACTATCATCAATAAGTTAGGCTTGCATGCTAGAGCGGCAGGTAAACTAGTAGAAACAACGTCTCGGTTTGGTTGCGACATTACCATTGAAAAAGACGGTCGCAATGTCGACGGAAAAAGCATTATGGCAATGATGATGTTAGCGGCAGGCAAAGGAACTGAGATTACGATTAAAGCCAATGGTGACGATGAAGATAATGCATTGGTAGCGATCATTGATCTTATCAACAATCGTTTTGGTGAAGAAGAGTAGATTTTTACCTAAGAAAAAGAAAACATGTCTAAGCAAGAAACTTTAAAGCATTTAAAAACCGTTACAGCGTCTTTAGAAGCTGGCACTACTTCTCAGATACGTTATCTACTTAATGGCGCACTTCCTGCTCAGGATGTAGCTCGCCTATTAGAATCCTCTCCTCCAAAAGAAAGGCAACTTCTCTGGGACTTTGTCGATGATGAAAATGAAGGAGAAATCCTACAGTATTTAACAGAAGACGTTAGTATCCCCTTTTTAAAAAAAATGGATACCAAACAACTTCTCGCTGTATCAGAAAAGTTTGAAACCGATGATCTTGCAGACATTCTTCAACACCTACCAGAAACCATTGTTACAGAAGTGCTGGCATCCATGTCAGCACAAGACCGCTCTAGAGTCGAAACACTATTAAGCTATCCAGAAGACTCTGCCGGCGGCTTAATGAATACCGATACGATAACAATCCGCCCCAACATTACCGTAGACATTGCCTTTCGCTTCTTAAGAAGACACAACAAACTCCCAGACATGACGGACAATTTATTAGTCGTAAGTCGGTCTGATCGATTTTTAGGAACACTTCCACTCACTAAATTACTTGTCGCAGACATTAACTCAACCATTCGTGAAATAATGGATACGGAAACAACCATTATTACAGCCAATACTTCATCAAGCGAAGTCGCCCAACTATTCGAAAAATTAGATTTAGTCTCAGCTCCAGTAATCGATGAAAAGAACGGTAAACTATTAGGCCGAATAACAATAGATGACGTAGTTGACGTTATACGAGACGAAGCAGAGCACTCCATGCTAAGCATGGCAGGTCTTGATGATGACGAAGACACCTTCGCCCCTGTAATGAAAACAACCAGACGAAGAGCCGTTTGGCTAGGCATTAACTTAATTACCGCATTTATTGCCTCTTATGTTATAGGCCTTTTTCAAGGCACATTAGACCAAGTCGTTGCCCTAGCCATCCTGATGCCCATTGTTGCCAGTATGGGGGGTATCGCTGGCTCACAAGTTCTTACATTAGTGATACGGGGGATCGCATTAGGACAGATTGGATCGACAAATACACGTTGGTTATTAAACAGAGAAATCATTGTTGGCGTGCTAAATGGCATACTCTGGGCCACAGTTGTAGCCATATTAACTGCATTCTGGTTTGACAACTTCAAGATAGCCTATATTATAGCTGGCGCAATCATTATTAACCTTTTGTTTGCCGCTATGACAGGTACACTTTTGCCAATAGCATTGAATCGCCTTGGAATTGACCCAGCCCTTGCAGGAAGCGTGATCTTAACCACAATAACAGATGTAGTGGGATTCCTTTCCTTTCTTGGATTAGCAACAATATTTCTTATTTAGGTTAACATGACAGAATTCGAACAGTTAGAAGACGACGAAAACTACAAAAGTAAAACTCAGATAAAAAGAGAAGTAGAAGCCTTACAAGTAATTGGTACTAAATTACTTGCTTTGAGTAAACAGCAACAGTTAAAAGTTGAGATGTCAGAAACATTGCGTGCAGCTCTTTTAGAGGCCACTCGAATAAAACAACGAGAAGCAATGCGCAGACACATGCAATACATTGGTCGCATTATGCGCAATGAAGATCATGAAGCTATTGCAGCAAGAATTGCTTTGTTTGACAGCTCATCAGCCGCTCATAACAAATTATTTCACTCTTTAGAAAGTCAAAGGGATTCTTTAATTGGAGAAAATAGCGCGACTGAAGTGCAAAAATATTTAAAAGAAAACCCAAGCATCGATATTCAGCACTTTAGACAGCTTGTTAGACAGTCAATAAAGGAACTTGCTGAAGGTAAAAAAACATCTGCTCGCAAAAAACTGTTTAAATATCTGCGTGAAATAAAAGAAACAAAATTAGGTATTAATCTGTAAACGCATTTAAATATCACTAGGAATGTACTTACGAGATAGTTAAATAAAACGTCTATGTTCTAACACTGGCATAGACGTTTTGCATTCTAAAATACGATTCGTATCTATCTCAACATACAAGTTATCTGGGACATTCTCTAATTGTCCAAGATTCTCTCCCCAGGGCGAATAACACACACTATGACCATAAGTTTGTCTAATTTTTGTATGATAACCGCATTGGTTCACCCCTAACAAAAACACTTGATTTTCTATCGCTCGTGATTGCAATAAAACGTCCCAATGGGCCTCACCCGTCACATAAGTAAATGCCGCAGGAACCACTATTAACTCAGCCCCCATTTCAACCAAGATGCGAAATAACTCAGGGAAGCGCAAGTCATAGCAAATAGACAAACCTACTTTTACCCCATCAACATCGATTACAACGGGCGTTAGATCCCCCGGCTCAATAAAATCAGATTCTTTATACTTCCCTACACCATCAGAGACATTGACATCAAACAGATGAATCTTGTCATAACGTGCACACAAACCAGAAATAGGGGAAAAAACCAAACAAGACTGCCTTACTCTTTTTCCTTGCACAACACTGCCATTAGGCCTTGCTAAAGAAGGGTGTGAGCCGAGAATAATCCAAACAGAGTTCTGTTGAGATAACGCGGTTAACGTTGCATAAATTTCATCTTGAACCTGCTCTTGCTCAACCAGTACCCTCATGTTCTTCCCATCAAACAAGAGTGCATTTTCAGGTAAAACAATTAATTGAGAGCCCGCTTCAACGGCATTGATAATACGTAATTTAATTTCAGCTAAATTCGTCCTCCAATCTGAACCACTGGTCAATTGAACTGCACATAACTTCATTTTAAATTACCTTTGTATTGGTTGATACTTGATTGTTTTTATCTCGGGATCATCAAAAGAGCCTTTTACTTCATACTGAACACTGGTCACTTTCGACAGCTGATCTCCTATCAACTTATCTGTAATAAATAACAACCCAGCCACTTGTGGTGCACCCAAAAGAAGACCTGCAATGGGTAAACTGTTGCCCAATGGAAAACTCGCTGTAAGCCTTTCATCAAGAGTCTCAGTTATCAAGTTTGCCTCACCCGCAAGAACAAACTCTGCGGTTGGAGAGCTAATCTCTATTGGCGATGCTGTATTTACAATACCATCTTTTAAAGAGAGCCCTCCTTTAAAAGTGTCGTATGTCAAACCTGGTTCATACACATCCGTAAAATCAAGAGCAAGTCGACGGGCTAACGCATTAATATTAAAAATGCCCAATGCTTTCAAAAATGGAGGCAAGCGATCAATTTGAGTAAATTTACCTTTTTTAGCATTAAACACAATGCGACCAGATACTGACTCTTTATCAAAATAAAGAGGATGCCCCAACCAACTCAAATTCACATCAACACTGTATTCTTTTGATGTTAAAAACGGTGTGGGCGCAAATTTTCTGGTGAGCTCTGCCGCATCTCCCCCTTCGATAGAAATAACCAATTCCACATTTGAACGTCCATCTTGATCTTGCCAAAACAAACTGCCGCTGAAATGCCCTTTCGAAAGCTTTGTCGTAATAGGCTGGACCCTTACTCGATGCCCTTCATTAATTAAAGACATCGCCCAGTCTCCGTAACTCGCTCCATTGTAAATAAGCTCATCAACCTGAACATCGATGTTAGGGACCTGTGACGCTTTAATAGGTGACTTTTTAGCGTCTTCAGCATCATTGGACTCAGGAGAAGACCAATTAATATACCCTGCGTGTAATAGGTATTTATTGTCTGTTTTACTCAACTTTATATTGGCCTCATCAGAATCTATTTGAAATACTTCAGGGGCAATTAAACGATCATAAGACAATTTAACATTATGAAAATCATTTGAATCATTTATCAATACAGCGTCTGCTATAAACTGAATTTGATTCAGCCAGCTCGGGATCTCTACAACCTCCCTTGATGTAACATTATCAACGTCATTAGCGTATTTTCCATAAGCGCTCAACCAATCAGAAAAATTCACAAATGGTAACTGGCCTATTAAATTGAAACCGGGTTCAATTTTATCCACTAAAGGACGATTTGAACCAACCAGCAGTTCCCCCCCATTAATTTCACTGTCTTTTACTTTAAATCGAGTACGAACCAATTCATCATATTGCATCGTTACAACAAACTCTTGTTCAGCACCAAAAAGGCTCAATGAAAAATCTTTTATCTCCTCATCTGTTTTTTGAAAAGGCGTAGGTAAATCAATTGCACTACCAATAAGAGTGCTTTTCACATCAAGAAAAACATCGCCAACTGTATGGCTATTAATTGATAAATCAGCCTCATACGGAATGCCGCCAGAAGATGACTCAACCAACAATCGTGGTACATTTTGCCACTCTAAAACTTGCTTGAGATCGACCTCTCCCTCTAACGCAACTTTAATCTCTGTCACATCGTCACGTATTTTTGATGTCAAGATTGCTGTCGACTGCCCTCCGAATGCATCAAAGATCAACTTAGAATTCGTTAACCCATCATTCGAATGAAAATGTACCGCCCCCGACACCTGCTCGGCATCAAGATCCAAATTGTTAATTCTCAGATAATTGTCTAGAAACTCTAAATTTAAACCGACAACAGGTTCCCCTTCCTGTCTAAACAAAGGTAGCGACACAGCAAAGTCCCCTGAAACAGCACCAGAAGCAGCCCAATCACTAAACGGAGATAAAACCGATTGAGACAAATCAGTACTTCTCAATAGAACCAACAAATCATTCAACTCATATGATAAAGGACCTGATATAGACAGATCATTAGCGCCTTTTTCAAAAGGTAACTTAACATCAATATCTGCCACATCTAACGTCGATAACCGTGCACGCTCTACGTGAACTAAAATCCCATCTTGATCCAATTGAAAGCGCCCTTTTACATCATTAGCCAAAGGCCAATCAGGGGCAAACTGAATATCCACATCACTTAGATCCATATCTAATCGTACATGAGGGACAGACGTTTTATCCAATTCACTTTGAATAACCAATTCCAAGGAGTCCACTTGACCCGCTTTCAATGAAGATCGAATCCACTCTTTTGTTTCGTCATCTAACGCCACGTTTGGAATGTAATCTAAGCGGTCCTGAATAGGAATATTCTTTCCTTTAATATCCAATAAGAACCAGTCTGGATAATCTTGCTTTACTTCTAAACGAAATCCAGCATCGATATTCGCACCATTACGCTCAATATGCAGATCTTTACCACTCACTAGAAACACATCATTTAGCTTGCCCCATTCAACTAAACCAGACAGAGCCATTACATTCCATGTATCATCATATAAAGTTGGAAAACCAATGCTCGTGTTTTTCCCATCAAATTCAAGATAACCGTCAGACTCAGATAAACTTAATATCCCGTTCAGCCCGCTAACTTTAGGGATACCATTAAAACCATTAGCAGATGCATTTTTTAAATTACTAACGTATTCAAAATTAAAAGGGTTGTCGATTGAGATATGCAAAGAGCCATTTTTTGCCTTCCCTTTAAAATCCATTTCGTCAAGTAACTTACGAGCAAACCACTTGGGATTGATATAAGTGGATGCCCATCGACTTACCAATGACAAATCCACCTCATCAAACAATACATCGATATTTCTCTTCCCTTTCAGACTTAAATCTACAGAAAGGTTTGTCGATCCATATGCGTTTTTCTGTGCATCAAAAAGCTGCAAATCAGACACTTCTAAGCGCCCACTTTCTTGCCTTAGATTATAAAAACCACTAAATTTAGATGAACCAGAAAGCGTTTTATTATCCGTCGACACCACATTTAGGGCGTTTAATAGCCCTGTAGTTTGAATCATTTGATTATGTTGATAGCGTACCCACAATTCAAATTGTCCAGAGAAAGAATCAAAACCAAACTCAGGTAACTCGGTAATACTTTCTCTATCTAAACGAATTTCTGGAGAGGTAAGATGCGCATTAATTTGATAATCATCCCCAGGGTGCAATTCAATCTCTAAAGACAATGAAAATGGACTTTCTAATTGGCTATGATTCAGGTCCGTTTGAATTCCAATTCCATTATTAATTCGTTGCATATAGAAAGTGTCCGTTGAGAAAACACCATTACCATACGAATCACTCTTTAAATGCACCTCCCCATCAAGCAATGTAATTTGCCTTTGGGTAACAAGATAGTCCATCAACCTTACTGAACCAACACCACTGCCATCATTACCACCCGAATGACTTCCTGCAATGCGCCACTGCCCTAGCGATTCAACAACATCTACTCTGGGCTTAATAAATCGAATGTAAACAAAGTGAGGCGTTAAGTTCATGAACGACTTTAGTAAATCAATTCGAATTGACAATGCGTCCATTTGAATTGCGGATGACACCTCCTCCGTATCTAAAGCAATGCCACGAACAGTAAATGTTGGGTCTATACCTTCAAGAGAGGCGGTAATCTGATCAATTTTAACTGGGTAGCCTATAATTTGAGTTAAGTTACTCTCAATCTGAGGCTTATACTCATTGGCAAAAGGAAGGGTATATTTGAATACAACCAAGCATGAAATGAAAGAAATAAAAAATAAAACCGCCACCCACCAAATAGCACCAGTGATTATATTGACGACCTTATTCATCTTTACTACCTATTATCTTAAAACAACATCATATTGATCTTGAGTGTATACGGGGTCTACTTGAAAATGAATTGTTTTTCCAATAAATGCTTCCAATTCAGCAACAGCCACACTTTCTTCGTCTAAAAAGCGCTCAACCACAAAACTCGATGCCAACACTGTGTATGTTTGAGAATTATACGCTCGATCCGCTCGTAAAATTTCTCTAAACACTTCATAACACACCGTCTCTGGTGTTTTTACTAAACCGCTGCCTTTACAAGATTTACAAGGCTCACATAAAGTTTGGCCCAAACTTTCTCGAGTCCTTTTTCGAGTCATCTCAACCAGACCAAGTTCAGATACACCGGTTATCTTAGTTTTAGCATGATCTGTATCCAATACTTTCTCTAACATTCTTAATACTTGACGCTTATGCTCTTCATCTTCCATATCAATAAAGTCAATGATGATGATGCCGCCAAGGTTACGCAATTTTAACTGTCTTCCGATCGATGTTGCCGCTTCTAAATTGGTTTTATAAATGGTTTCTTCTAAATTTCTACTTCCAACAAAAGCACCGGTATTAACATCCACAGTCGTCATCGATTCTGTTTGCTCAACCAACAAATAACCACCAGACTTTAGCTGAACCTTACGATCCAATGCTTTTTGAATTTCATCTTCGACGCTGTACAAGTCAAAAATAGGCCGCTCTCCTGGGTAATATTCAATACGATGACCCAAGTCAGGAATAAAATCCTCTGCAAAAGCTTTTAATTTGACGTAATTTTCTTTTGAGTCTATGCGAATTTTTTCCGTTTTCAGGCTAACCAAATCCCTCATAGTTCTAAGGTGGAGTGGTAAATCATCATAAATTACCGCTGGCGCTTTTACCTGAGTCATACGTTTTTTGACCGACTGCCATAACCGTGTCAGAAATTTAATATCAGATAGAATTTCTTCTTCGCCCGCACCTTCTGCGGCGGTTCTTAGAATATAGCCACTGGTTTCATCCGCATTAGTTAATGCAGCCGATACCAATTGCTTTAAACGCTCTCTTTCTTCTTCATCTTCAATTCTTTGACTCACACCCACATGCGCTTGGTCTGGCATATACACAAGATAACGAGATGGAATAGATAAATGCGTTGTTAACCGCGCCCCTTTTGAACTAATCGGATCTTTAGTAACCTGCACCACAAGAGACTGACCTTCACGCAAATAATCTCCAATTTGATCACTTGGGTTGACCGCATCACGACGTACAACTTCCGACACATGGATGAATGCCGCCCTTTCAAGACCAATATCAACAAATGCAGCCTGCATACCTGGCAACACCCGAACAACCTTACCTTGATAAATGTTACCAACAATCCCTTTGCGACTTGAGCGCTCGATATATACTTCCTGTAGCCCACCATTTTCAATCAAAGCAACACGAATTTCCATTGGCGTAACATTAATTAATACGTCTTCACTCATGCAACATCTCCTGTAAAGGGTGTATTCCTATTTGCTCAAACAATTTAGCCGTTTCAAATAAAGGCAATCCAACAATGGCCGAATAGGAACCTTTAATCGACGCAACGAATACAGACCCTAAACCCTGTACAGCGTAAGAACCTGCTTTGTCTTTCGGCTCGTTTGTTTTCCAGTATTGCTCTATTTCTAAATCTGAAATAGACCTAAACTCAACTTCCGTTACAACGTTAACCTCATAAACTTGCTCAAATCGACTGTCGAATAAACAAACTGCCGTCATAACGTGATGAGAACGTCCTGACAAAGCTCTTAGCATTCGTTTTGAATCTTCAATAGAAGTGGGTTTTCCTAAAATAGTATTATCTATTACCACACTTGTATCCGAGCCAATGACAATCGGGTTAATAGCCGAATCAATGCTAGACAATTGCCATTTATCAAAAGCGGCGTATGCTTTCTCTCTTGCCATTCGCAACACATAACAGTCCGCTAATTCAGACTCATGAACAGACTCATCAATATCTGCTGGCAATATACTAAAACGAGGAATAAGCTGCTGTAACAGCTCTTGCCTTCTAGGTGATGCTGAACCTAAAATGATCATGAATGAACATCCTTACCGAATAGAATACATACGACGAACACTACGTAACACAATAAAAGACCAAGGCCATAATAATCCAGTAATAAGCGCGGGCATAAAAATCATTAATGTTGGTTCGGCGCCCCCTGAATAATAATCAATCCAGAAATCAATTAATTGGTTTAAGCTCACCAATAAGGCGACAAAAATACCTTGCTGCCAACGATGATACATGCGCAACCGCTTATAAAATACAGCACAAGAATACGTAATAATGACATATGTTAGTGAATGCTGCCCCATAATGCCGCCCTGAAGCAGATCCACCATAAGTCCAAGAACCCATGCAACACCAACACCCACTCTAAATGGTAAAGCAATAACCCAATATAAAATAACCAACAAAGCCCATTCAGGGCGATACCACAACAACGCTTCAGGAAAAGTTAATGCTTCTAGCATCAAACCGGCAATCAACGTTAATATAAAAACAAAGCTGGATTTCATTGCGCTTCCTGCCCTGACTGATCTATTAACATAACATGTCTACTTCGAGCCAATTGAGCAAGAGGAACAACGTCAACATCAGCATAGGGCTTCCCAAGAACATGTCGCACCGCTCGAACCACCCCTACTGGATAATCACTTGGAAAACGAGTATCCAAACCAGACGTTGTCAATATATCCCCTTTCTTTAAATCCGTTGAGTGAGGGACACTTAATAGCTCCATCTGTCGCAAATCTCCAACCCCTCTTAAAATGCTGCGAAACCCAGTTCGAGACAACTGCACAGGTACATAATGGCTCGCATCCGCTATAAGTAAAACGCGACTATTATACGCACTTGTTTCAATCACCTGCCCCAATACCCCAGTTGCATCAAGTACAGCCTGCCCAACGTAAGCACCAGTCGAAAAACCTTTATCAATTAACACCTTATGACTGTATGCATTTTGATCAAAGCCAATCACTTCCGCCATAATGATTTTTTCTTCAACTCGCTGGGAGGCATCAAGTAACTCTCGTAACCGTACATTTTCTGCTCTTAACGAATCCAGTTTTTGCAATCGACTACGCAATGTCAGCAACTCTTGATTTAAAGATTGGTTTTCTGCCACCAAGTCTTCCCGGCTGGCAAGATGCTCAAAAGACCATGAAATGACTTTTTGAGGAGTGGTTACAACAATTTGAATAGGGGTAACTAACCAGCTAAGATAAGGTCTAAACGGAGAAAATATGGAGTGACGAGTATCACCCCATATTAAGAGGACAGATAAAAGAACCAAAAAGACAAAGCGTGCCGAGGAAACCTTGCCTTCAAAAAACAGTGAGCTATTGATAAAAAACTCCTAAGCTCTATTCGTTATCCGCAGTAAATAACTCGGATGCGTGTTTATCCATCATCTCTAAAGCCATACCACCGCCACGCGCAACACAAGTTAATGGGTCATCAGCAATAATGACAGGTAAGCCCGTCTCCTCGCTAATCAAACGGTCAATTTCACGAAGTAAAGCGCCACCGCCAGTAATAACTAAACCAGATTCAGCTATATCACCAGCAAGCTCTGGAGGCGATTGTTCAAGAACACCTTTAATCGCTTGCACTATCTGAGCCAACGGCTCTTGTAAAGCCTCTAGAATTTCACTACTTCTCAGAGTAAAGCTACGCGGGATACCTTCAGCAAGATTACGTCCTCGAACATCAATCTGTAGCTCTTCGCCCGTATGATAAGCCATGCCTATTTCAGTCTTAATGCGTTCAGCGGTAGCATCACCAATTAAACTACCATACTGACGACGAACATACGTTGTTGTTGCTTCATCAAAACGGTCACCACCAACACGGATCGACTCAGAGGCAACAATGCCATTCAAAGAAATGATTGCAATTTCTGTTGTACCACCACCAATATCAATAACCATAGACCCTGACGCTTCAGCAACAGGTAACCCTGCTCCAATTGCGGCTGCCATAGGTTCTTCAATTATATAAACTTCTCTTGCTCCAGCACCTAGCGCAGACTCTTTTATTGCTCTACGTTCTACTTGCGTAGATTTACAAGGCACACACACCAAGACTCTTGGACTTGGTTTTAAAATACTATTTTCATGGACTTTTGAAATGAAGTACTGCAGCATTTTTTCTGTTACATGAAAATCTGCAATTACTCCGTCTTTCAATGGCCGAATAGCCGTTATATTACCAGGCGTCCTACCTAGCATTCTTTTTGCATCAGTACCAACAGAGGCCACTGTTTTTTGATTTCCGTTATGACGAATAGCAACAACAGATGGTTCATCAAGAACAATTCCGCGATCACGAACATAAATAAGGGTATTAGCCGTCCCTAAATCGATCGATAAATCACTTGAAAACATTCCCCTAATTTTCTTAAACATGAATTTCTACACCCTGATAGATACATTACGAAACAGCATGAAAATGTAACAACCATAAGGCTTTTGAGCAAGCTGAAAGACACGAAATTTGCAAATTGACCCCATCTATTTTGTTGTTTCATAAAATTATTTTGTTTTTCATACTTGTCAGCGAGTTTTTACAGTTAGAAGCTTTCTACTCAAGTTCTATCTAGATACAATAGAAGCCATTTTATTTTCATTCATATATAAAATTTATTTAGGTGAAATATGTCACTCAACAAACAAGATGTGCAAAAAATCGCTCATTTAGCCCGACTGTCATTATCGGACAATGAGTCTGAGCAATATCAAGAATCTATATCGAGTGTGTTAACGCTCGTTGAGCAAATGCAGTCAATCAATACAGACGGCATAGAGCCTCTATGCAATCCGCTTGAGATGACTCAGCGATTACGTGAAGACGAAGTTACGGAATCCAATCAGCGCGATTCATATACAGCAATCGCACCTCAGTCTGAAAAAGGACTTTACTTAGTTCCGCAGGTTATTGATTAATAGGATTTATCAGCATGCACAGTCAAAACATCACACATCTTGCGCAAAAGCTGCGTGAAAAAGAATTTTCAAGCGTTGAACTTACACAGCACTACCTTGATCGTATCAAGCAATTCGATGGCTCTTTAAACAGCTTCATTACACTTACTGGAGAGAAAGCGTTAGAGGCAGCAAGAACAGCCGATCTGCGCATCAAAAATGGTGAAAAAAATCCATTAATTGGCATACCTGTCGCCCATAAAGATCTTTTCTGCACACAGAATACTCTCACAACCAGCGCATCAAAAATACTGCATAACTTTGTGCCACCATACGAATCAACAGTCACGCAAAGAATGCTGGATTCAGGCAGCATAATGCTCGGAAAGACCAATATGGATGAATTTGCCATGGGTTCTTCAAATGAAAACAGTTATTTTGGCGCTGTAAAAAATCCATGGGATCTAAACAAGGTTCCAGGTGGCTCTTCAGGTGGCTCAGCGGCCGCCGTTGCTGCGGGATTAACCGTTGCGGCGACCGGGACAGACACAGGCGGCTCCATTCGCCAACCTGCCTCTTTCTGTGGCATTACCGGACTCAAACCAACCTATGGTCGCGTTTCTCGCTTCGGCATGATCGCCTTTGCTTCCAGCTTAGATCAAGCAGGAACAATGGCTCGTTCAGCAGAAGACTGCGCACACATCATGAACAGCATCGCTGGCTTTGATGAAAAAGATTCCACATCATCTAATACCAAAACGGAAGATTACACCGCCCAACTAAACCAACCTCTTACTGGGCTAAGAATCGGCCTACCAAAAGAGTATTTTGGCAGTGCTTTAGACCCAGAAGTTGCCAAAGTCACATTGGATGCAGTTAAAGAGTTTGAAAAATTAGGCGCAACAATTGTAGATATTTCTCTACCAAACCTAAATTTAAGCATTCCATCTTATTATGTTATTGCACCTTCTGAAGCATCATCAAACCTATCTCGCTTTGATGGGGTACGTTTTGGGTATCGCTGCGAAGCCCCTAAAGACCTTCTAGATATGTACATGCGTTCTCGCTCTGAAGGCTTTGGCGCTGAAGTTCAAAAACGTATTATGGTAGGCACATATGCTTTATCGGAAGGCTATTATGACGCCTATTATTTGAAAGCCCAAAAAATTCGTCGCTTGATAAAACAAGATTTTGTTGATGCCCTCACACAAGTTGATGTCATCATGGGACCTGTCGCCCCAACAACAGCGTTCAAGCTAAATAGCAAAAACCAAGACCCTGTCGCAATGTATTTAGAAGACATCTATACATTATCCGTTAACCTTGCGGGCATTCCAGCCATGTCTATTCCGGCAGGATTTATCAATAACATGCCTGTTGGTTTGCAAATTATGGGAAATTACTTTGCAGAGTCAAAATTGCTAAATATTGCCCATCAATTCCAGCAACACACAGATTGGCACACCCAAACCCCAAACTTGACTGAAGGAGCATTATAATGAGCTGGGAAATTGTAATCGGTCTTGAAATTCATGCTCAATTGTCCACAAAATCCAAATTATTCTCAGGCGCAGCTGTTGGTTTTGGCGCAGAGCCAAACACTCAGACTGCGTTAGTCGATCTAGGAATGCCAGGGTCACTCCCTGTTTTGAACAAAGAAGCCTTACGAATGGCGGTTATGTTTGGGTTAGCAGTGAACGCTGAAATTGGCATGAAATCTGTCTTCGCTCGTAAAAATTACTTCTATCCAGATCTACCAAAAGGCTATCAAACAAGCCAAATGGACGACCCAATTGTTGGTATTGGCCATTTAGATATATCTCTTGAAGACGGAACAACCAAACGAATTGGCATCACTCGTGCTCACTTAGAAGAAGATGCAGGTAAATCATTACACGAAGATTTCCATGGCATGACAGGCATTGATTTAAACCGCTCTAGCACACCACTACTTGAGATAGTTTCTGAGCCAGACATTCGCTCAGCAAAAGAAGCAGTTGCGTATGTCAAAACCATACATTCGATTATTACTTACCTAGGCATTTGCGATGGAAACATGGCCGAAGGATCGATGCGTTGTGACGTAAACATTTCATTGAGACCAAAAGGCCAAGAAGAGTACGGCACACGAACTGAAATAAAAAATGTGAACTCATTCCGCTTCATTGAAAAAGCCATCCATACCGAAGTAGAAAGACAAGCAGACATTCTAGAAGACGGTGGCAAAATCGTTCAAGAAACCCGCCTGTATGATCCAGAAAAAGATGAAACTCGTAGCATGCGTTCAAAAGAAGACGCTAACGACTACCGCTACTTCCCTTGCCCTGATTTATTGCCAGTTGAACTGACACAAGAGTATGTGGACGTCATCAGAAACACACTACCGGAGCTACCTGCTCAAAAAACACAACGCTTTATGCAGGAGTACCAACTCAGCGAATACGACGCTAACGTTCTTTCCTCTTCTAGAGAAATGGCCGACTACTTCGAAACCGTCACAGCCGTGGCAAAAAACGCAAAGCTATCTGCTAACTGGGTGATGGGTGAGCTAAGTAAATTACTAAATCAAAACCAACTTGATGTATTCAAGTCACCTGTTTCAGCAGAAGGTTTAGGCCTATTGCTTCTTCGTATTGAAGACAACACCATCAATGGGAAAACGGCTAAAGACGTTTTCCAAGCGATGTGGAATGGTGAAGGGTCCGCTGATCAGATAATTGAAAACAAAGGACTAAAACAAGTCACCGACACAAAAGCCATCGAAGAGATGATTCAATCTGTACTGGATGCAAACCAATCTCAGGTTGATCAATATCGTTCATCCGACCCGGATAAACAAAAGAAAATGAACGGTTTCTTTATAGGACAAGTAATGAAAGCATCTCAGGGCAAAGCAAATCCAAGCCTAATTAACCCGATACTGGCAAAACTTTTAAAAGGCTAGTCCAAAAAAAGCCCTCAACCAAAAAATTGAGGGTTTTTTATTCTCGGTTATTAACAAAAGACCACTTACACAAGGCTATTTGCACAAGTAAAATACAACCACCTTACTCATGCTCATGTTTAACCATTAATCACTGGATACAAGTTTATCTCGCCCAGTATTTTTAGCCATATAAAGCCTTTCATCTGCAATTTCTATAGCCTGACTCAAGGTTGTCTGCATATCGCAAGCAATCCCTCCGCTACACGTAATACTAATATCGCATTCCGTAAACTGCATCACTCTTAATGACTCAAAAAGCTTACTCACTTTACTTACTGCACTTTCTTCATTTTCAGTTGAAAGCAATATACAGAATTCTTCCCCCCCAAAGCGACTAATCATTTCATTGGGAAAAGCACTTTTTAAGTAGGCAGAAAAACTTTCGAGTAAACTGTCACCAACAATATGTCCATACGTGTCATTAACTTTTTTAAAGTAATCTATGTCCAACATAATCACACTAAGAAGTCGACCTGATGCAATGGCTTTTTGATAGGCTGATTCACCTTCAGCAAATAGGTATCGACGATTAAACAGCTTTGTTAGCGGATCAACATTCGCAAGGTCACGTATCGTTTGCAACATTTCTTGCGCTTCCAAGTTATGATTAACTCGACAATGAAATTCCTCATGATAAAAAGGTTTCTTTAAGAAATCATTTGCACCTGACTTGATAAATTTGGCGGAAAGGGAGGAGTCACCCTCTGCTGATAAACCAATGATCACCAAACATTTAAACCGCTCATTATGCCTCAACATTCGAACGAGATCATAGCCATTAACGAGAGGCATATTATAATCAGTAATAAGCATCTTGATAGTATGGTCTTTCTCAAGGATCGCTAATGCCTCCTGCCCATTTTCAGCCTCCACAACCTGAAATTGATATTGCTGCAACAAAATCTTAATAAACAATCGACTTGTTGACGAATCTTCAGCGACTAACACTTTGATGTTTTTATTCTTTTCTAAACGGTCTAATACTTTCATCGCATGATTAAAAGAATAACGACTGTCTTTAGTAATATAATCGACAACGCCTTTATTCAGCAACTTTAAGCGGAGCTCATCATCAAAGTTCCCAGTTAAAACGATACAAGGTATTTTTCGATCTAAGATCAAATCAACAATTTCACCGTTTTCAGCATCTGGTAAGTTCAAATCAACAATAGCGGCAAAAAAATCGTCTTTATATTCAATCAGTGACGCCTTAGCTTCTTCATAGCATGTCGCCAAAATCGGAATAAATAAATCGTTCTGTGATACGAGATATCGAAGCACCTTAAGCACAACAGGGCTATCTTCAACTAATAAGACTTTCATTTTCACGTATCACATCTCTTTGTTTTCATTTATTTATTTAATCAAAATGTATTTTAGAATACGGCACATTATATGATTAAGTACATAGATGAAAAGTTATTTAATGTTACTATCCTTAGTATAACAACATTTTCAATATTCACAGAACCTATTAGTTAGTAAGGATTCAATTTGGAATGTCAATCAAACTGTGGGGCATGCTGTATCGCTCCCTCTATTACTAGCCCAATACCTGGAATGCCGCTCGGCAAACCGGCTGGTGTAGCATGCATTCATTTATTACCAAACATGGACTGCGCCATCTTTGGCTCCAGTGATAGACCACAAGTTTGTCATGACTTCAAAGCACATAAAGAAACTTGCGGTAGTAATAGAAACGACGCTATTTTATTATTAACAATAATGGAACAATCGACCCAATTCTCTGCAACATGATTATAAAGGAAGACTCAATGAAGTTTAAAAGTATCACTTATTGCACTTACATTTTTATCGCTTCGACTTTGCTTGTTGCATGCTCTTCACCGAAATCTAAAAACACTTTTGTTATAACACCACCAAGTCAAGAGCAAATTGAAACAAACGTACAAGCTCAAGTTTCATTAATGCTGACGGCATTCACACCTGTTGCGGGTCAAGCCATACCAAACGAAGCGGTATTAAATGCGTATGAACAGAGAGACTACAATCCCTTTTGGATTCAAAAAGATGCCATTAACCCTTCTATCTATAAACTATTAGACATCTTAGAAGCATCTTATACTCATGGACTCAATCCCGTTCATTATCACACCCAAGAAATAAAAGACTATTTATCACTCCCAACTCCCAGTCAAAAACAATTGGCTGAATTAGATGTTATTACTACTGTCGCATTTTCAAGCTATGCACACGACTTGAGTATAGGTCGATACGAACCTCAACTGATTGACCCTAATTGGCAGCTAGACGCACCAACAAATGATTGGTCAGAAATACTTTTTTTAGAAAGTACGTCTGACATGATTAATTTTTTACCACTTTTAGCACCACGACACCGTAATTACCAAGTGTTACAAAGATGGTTGGTTTATTATCAGAACTTAAATGAAAAAGAACCGGATATTCGCATTAAAGCAGGCGTACCTCTTTCAGTAGGCGATCAGGGCGAGCGCGTTGCCCAGTTACGAGCGAGGTTGGTACAACTCGGAGACATTCGTTTCTCAACTAGAAAAACCAACGAAGATGTGTTTGACGAAAAACTAAAACAAGCCTTAATACAGTTTCAAGAACGTCACAACTTACTTTCTGATGGACACGCAGGCGCTCAGACAATAGAAATGCTCAATGTCCCAGTGAAAACAAGGGCACAACAAATAGCATATAACCTCGAACGCTGGAGATGGCTACCGTCAGTACTTGAGTCAGAACGAATTTGGGTGGATCTAACCGATTACAAAGTACACACCTATTTAAACGATCAACATTCAACAATGAAAGCCGTTATAGGCAAAAACGCCAGAAAAACACCTGTATTTAAAGCTAAAATGACCTATATGGTGACCAATCCAACTTGGAGGGTACCGCACCGTATAGCACGAGAAACATTACTACCAAAAATCCATCAAGATCCAAACTATCTAACAAAACATGGCTATCAGGTCTACTCTAATTGGACGGTTGGAGCAAAACCTCTCGACTCATCTTTAATTGATTGGTCAAAAGTCACCCATAGTAACCTTCGCTATCGTTTCGAGCAAACACCAGATGAGGGAAACGCACTTGGTGCTTATAAATTTATGCTCCCAAATAAGAACGACATTTATTTACATGACACTCCCGCAAAACACCTTTTTAAAGAAGACCTCAGAGCTTTTAGCTCAGGCTGTATAAGACTTGAAAAACCTGAAGAATTTGCTGAGTTATTAGTCGCCAATTCCAGACGCGCTGTCGAACTTATAGACTCAAGAAATTCAAAAACGACGACGGTTATTTCATTACCTAAAGAATTGCCCGTATACCTTGTGTACTTCACCGTAGTCCCTAATGAGAATGGCATGCCTGAATTTCGACAGGACATTTACCACAGAGACGAGTTAATGAAAGAAGCCATGGGCTACTACCCTTTTAACCCGAAAGAAAATATCTAGCACTTTAAAAAACGAACAAACAAAAACGCCCTATCAATTGACATTAATAGGGCGTAATAACTACTCTATAAATCACTTTAGTGAGTAATAATACAGACTGTCACTTCTTCACGATCATGATACAAATGCTTAGCTTGCAAACTGTATGATACTCCGGCCTGTTTCAATTCAGACTGAACAAACTCCAAACACTGACCTACTTCTTGATAACGCTTCTTCATCGGCAGTTTCAAATTAAAAATAGTTTTTCGAGTCCAGCCTTCTACAAGCCATTTCGACATCAAAGATGCCACTTGTATTGGTGTTTCTATCATATCACACACCAACCAATCGACTGGTCGCTTAGGCTGATATCTAAAGCCATCTGATTTTTCATGCTCAACCAAATTGGTTGCCATCAACTCTTTTTGCATAGGACCATTGTCAATCGCAATAACATGAATCCCACGCTGCACAAACTGCCATGTCCAACCACCAGGGGCAGCACCAAGATCAACAGCAACCAACCCTTCAGACAAGTGCTTTTCCCATTGATGAGCAGGAATAAACTGATGAAAAGCTTCCTCTAACTTTAACGTTGAGCGGCTTGGTGAAGAGGAAGGAAAACGTAATCGGCGGATACCCATCAAATGATCGCTACAACATTTCGCATAAGAAACACCTAGATAGGCTGACTCGCCATCCAACAAAAATAGATGATGCCTAATACCTACCGCTTTTGTACGAATTAAACCAGACTTTTTCCATCCTGCCCTTAAAGGCTTTTCAAACTTTTTAATCAGACTAGAAAGCGATTTTGCCTCATTTGTGTCTGCGGTTTCTATCCATAAATCTTCGGCAAGAGGTAAAGCACGCGCCGCCTCAAGCAGTGACTCTACACGAGACCCTTGAGACATTTCCAACACATCATTAACCGCAACAATTTGTCTAGCAAATACCAAACCATTAAAACTTAAACAATCAATTAAACGCTCACCCGCATCTTCTTGATCCATTACATATAACACATACCCAGAATTTTCAGTGACTTTTGCATAGCCATAAAATCCCTGCTGACTAGACTGGTCCGTAATTTCGGCAGCACAATCTTTTTCAAAACCTTGTCTACAATAAAGTAATACATTTTTCATAAAAATACCTCTGGCTGCCATTTTACATGTTAATTCACAGAGCCGAGCAGATAATCGTATTATTTTTATTTAATCAATAGGCTTTCATCATAAAAGTGCTGAATTAACACGTTAGCATCACAATTAAATTCCGTACTGGCATCCGGCAGTTGAAAAAAAGACCGTTTTTCTCCATTCCAGTTAAATGATAAATAGCAAGCGTGTAAATACCCTCGATCCGCTACGGAGCCACTGTATCGAACATCCCCCAATATAGGTGCACCCAAACTCTTCATAGCCACTCTTAATTGGTGCGTCTTCCCCGTCTTAGGCTCCAAGAAATATAAACGTTTTCCTGGAGATAACAAACACGATACAAACTTCGTCTCGACATAGTTTTCATTGCCTTTGGTTAATTTCCACTGTCCCCGTCGACTTGGAGCCATACTGCCCTTTACAGTACCTTGTTTCTTTTTAGGCTTTTTATCCGATATAGCCACATACAGCTTATGAACTTCTTTCGCTTCAAATAACCGACCAAACGTTTGAGCTGCCGCTTTATTAAGAGCCACCACGCACAGCCCAGATGTCATCTTATCCAAACGATGGACAGGATACAGCGCCTTATATGACGTCAACTGATACAGAGACTCAATAAAACCTTCAGACTCTGACTCTGCATGAAAACTCATCCCTTGCGGTTTATATACAACCAAAAAATCCGCATTTTTGTTTAAAATGCGGATTTTATTCAACTCATTCATAGTGCTCTCTAATATTTCAATACCTAACCTACATCATGCCATGCATCACACATTAGTAAATAGAAAATGATTTAACTTGATTACGACCTTCATGCTTGGCCATATATAAAGCTTGATCGGCTTCGGATAATACTTCTTCATAACGTACCGTATTAAAACTAACGGAAGAAATACCAATACTGACAGTTACAGGAACCAGTATGCCTAATTTTGTTTCTATATTAAGGCAATTTACAGAATGTCTTAATACTTCCATGTGTTTTTCCGCCTGCTCTTTCGTCGTGTTTGGCATAATAATGACAAACTCCTCACCGCCATATCTACCCAACTTAAATAAAGAACCAATTCGGTGTTTCATCTCTAGGGCAACATCTCTTAACACCAAATCACCAGCGTCATGACCATAGGTATCATTTATTTTTTTAAAATGATCCAAATCCACAATGGCAAAAGAACATGGCTCTCGATTTTCAATAGAGCCTGAAAATACACTAAAGGCATCTGATAATACTTTTCGTCTATTTGAAATACCTGTTAACTCATCAATTTCGGATAAGTGTTTCAAGTTTTGATTTGCTCGCACCAATTGTGTAATGACCAAATTAACAATAAGTGAAGCAAAAAGCATAGAAACCAAAAACGAATAACTGCTCACCCAAACCTGTTGCTCAGGAGTAACAAGGACAGATTCTTTAGGTGCGACAAATTCGCAAACGAAAAAACCTACGACCCCCAATAAAACAACAGCAATTTGTTTAAATAGCTGCTTTCGCCGAAAAACAGTAAAGGCGTAAATTGGATACAAACAAATAACCCAATGAAGCTCGCTGTCTGCACCAACAAATAAAAAAGTAATTAACAGCAAATGACCGGTTAAAAAATAAGGCAAAAACATGGCGGTTCGACCATAACCACCTTTTAAATTTAACCTAAAACCCATAATACCAATGAAAGTCGAAATAGCACTAAAACCAAAGATGGTCCACTGAGATAAGAAAAAGAAACAAACACCGACAAACGCAATGTTTGATATAGTTAACATATAAGACAAATTAATGATTTTTATATAATACAAACTGTCATTTGAACGATCAGAAATCCCTAAATATAAAATATCATTCATTTTTTTTGAAATATAATTCAAAGAAGCAACCTATTAAGTTTGTATTATGGAAAACTAGATCAATAAATAATCAACACTCTAGATAGTGCTGACTGTTATAGCCCTATTCGTACAGGTCTACATAAATTAGAAGTGTATTTACTAGATAAACATTATTTCTCTAGCAACCTAAACAATGCAATCTTATGCACCTCTTCCATAGCAAATGCAAACTCGTCATCGACACTATTATTTATACGTGCCTCAAAACTTTCTAATATGATTTTTTTCGTTGCGCCTTTCACCGCCATAATAAAAGGAAACTCATTTTTCTCTTTATACGCTGTATTCAGGTAATGAAAATGCGATAACTCCTCTTTGCTGCACGCATCCAACCCTGCTCCAGCTTGTTCATTACTTGAATCTCTCGTTACCCCCCCAGCTAGAGCGGCTTTTCCAGCTAAATCAGGATGAGCATTCAAAAGTGATAACTTTTTGTCCTTATGGCTTTTATCGACAATTTTCTTCATTATTAAAGCCAAATTAAAGCCATCATCAAAAAAACCCTTTTCATCAGACAAATCGATTTCGGTCCACGCCTGCTCAGCGACCCAAGGAGAGTGTTCATATACGCCTTGAAAAACCTCAATAAAGGATTCATAACTTAATAAACTGGGTTTATTCTTCAATATCGTCATTATTAATTACGTTACTCCAAGTCAGGATAAAAATACGTTATTTTATTGATAAGGAAAATGCGTCCTCCAGTGATTCGCTATGTCAATACGACGACATAACCACACCCTGTCATACGTTTTTACATAGTCTAAGAAACGTCGTAAGCCTGCAGTTCTCGCTGGACGCCCTATCAAACGGCAATGTAACCCAATTGACAACATTTTAGGAGACAACTCACCCTCTCGATAAAGAGTGTCAAAGGCATCTTTTAGATACTGAAAAAAATGTTCCCCTGTATTGAACCCTTGCATAGAAGCAAAACGCATGTCATTCGTATCCAATGTGTAAGGCACTATTAATTGAGGTTGATTACCATCAAGATTATCTCTCCAAAAGGGCAAATCATCACTGTAATCATCTGCGTTGTATAAAAAACCGCCTTCTTCTGCGACTAAACGATGTGTATTTGGACTGGTTCTACCTGTATACCACCCTAAAGGTCTCTCCCCAGTGATACGCGTAATAATCTCAATGGCTTTGTGCAGATGTTCTTTTTCAGTCTCCTCATCAACGTACTGATAATCAATCCAACGATACCCATGACTACAAATTTCATGGCCAGCATCCACAAACGCCCGTGCCACATCAGGATGCTTCTCTAACGCCATAGCAACAGCAAAAACGGTTAACGGTATATCAAACTCTTTGAATAGATCCAATATTCTCCAAACCCCCGCTCGACTTCCATATTCATAAATCGACTCCATGCTCATATGCCGCACACCTTGACGAGCATCTACACCAACGATTTCCGATAAGAAAGCTTCTGAAGCGTTATCACCGTCTAAAATGCAATTCTCCCCTCCTTCCTCATAATTCAATACAAATTGAATAGCGACTTTTGCATTATTAAGCCAATTAGGGTGTGGGGGCTTTCCACTATAACCAATTAGATCTCTCGAATAGGTTTTCATTATTTTCTCTCTAATGGCACTTTATAGTAAATTCCTCTGTATTTTTAACATATTTAATATTTGACCAAAAAGACAAACATTAAAAATTTACGTATCATTTTGTAAAGATCAAAAAAATCACACAAAAAAACAATTGGCACATAACTTGAAGGCATAAAATTAAAATTTCAACATTTTTGCATTTCAACTCAATTTTTGTGGGCTTAAGCCCTTTAACAAACACGTTTAATGCACCAATAAAGAAAAACTTCTGTATCATTATGCTTTTTTGAGCCATAAACGATCAATAATCGTTCATCTTCAGAATTGTGTTCACACTTAACGAAAACTCAGCCATTACTTCATGGCTTATAGATAGAGAGTACATTGTGTCAATATCTGCTGATCACACTGACTGCCGAATAGAATTAAGCAATATTACTAAGCAATACCCTGGGTGCTTAGCAAATGACAATATCAGCTTGTCCTTACGTCCAGGCGAGATTCATGCTCTTTTAGGTGAGAACGGAGCAGGTAAAAGTACACTGGTAAAAACAATATACGGTGTCGTGTCTCCCGATCAAGGAGAGATAGTATGGGATGGAAAACCCGTTACAATTAAATCTCCTAGCGATGCCCGAGACTTAGGTATTGGTATGGTTTTTCAACATTTTTCCCTGTTTGAAACACTTACCGTTACAGAAAATATTGAATTATGCCTAAGCAAGAAACAACTGTCCGCTATCGAAAACCTATCAGATCAAATACAGACTCTGTCAAAAGCCTACGGGCTGGGTGTTGACCCAAGCCGTTATATCCATTCTTTATCTATTGGTGAGAGACAACGGGTAGAAATATTACGCTGTCTCGTTCAATCCGTTAAGTTACTCATTTTGGATGAACCGACATCGGTTCTTACCCCTCAAGAAGTCTCTAACTTATTTGTAGTACTTAACAAACTGTCTAACGAAGGATGCAGTATTTTGTTCATTAGTCACAAGCTACATGAAGTCACTGAAATCTGTCAAAAGGCGACTATATTACGTGGTGGAAAAGTCATTAGTACCTGCTCCCCTAGAGAAGAATCGCCTGCAAGTATTGCAAAAATGATGGTTGGAGACCTTGCTGAACAAGATGCTGGTTATTCTAAAAAAGAAGGCTGCACTGTCGTTTTTGAAGCAAAAGAATTGAACCTGCCAACCAAGCAACCTTTTGGTACTGAACTGAAAAAAGTAACATTTTCTTTAAGGGCAGGTGAAATACTCGGTATTGCAGGTGTAGCTGGCAATGGTCAAGATGAACTGATGGCAGCAATCAGTGGTGAAGATGGTCGTGCGATTGATAATATGTTGTTTCTTAACCAGCAAGACATTGGCAAACTGGATGCAGGCAAAAGGAGAGCACTCGGAATGGCCAATGTTCCAGAAGAGCGTCTGGGACGAGGAGCCGTGCCCGAGATGTCGCTTACCGAAAATACATTATTGACCCAAAGCAAGGGTTTTATCCATAACGGCTTAGTCAATTGGAAAAAGGTACAGGGCCAAGCTCAAAAAATCATCGATCAATACAAGGTAAAATGCCATGGCGAATTCTCTGATGCGAAAAGTTTGAGTGGTGGCAATTTGCAAAAATTCATCATGGGAAGAGAAATCGCTCAAGACCCCATTGTACTCATTTGTGCTCACCCAACATGGGGTGTAGATGTGGGGGCCGCATTGTCTATTCATCAAGCCTTACTTAAATTAAGAGACGAAGGCGCAGCCATTTTGTTGGTATCAGAAGACATCGATGAATTATTCTTGCTCGCTGATAGAATGGGAGCCGTTTGTGATGGTTATTTGTCACCTCTGGTTAAAACAGATGAAACAGACATAGAACAAATTGGTCTATGGATGGCAGGCAGTTTTATTTCTGAATCTTTAGAGGCAACGCAATGATTCGTGTACAAGCAAGGGTTGAACAAAGCACCTTGATGAAAATCACATCCCCCATCTTAGCCATTATTCTCACGTTAATTTTTGGTTCGGTTCTCTTTTCTATTCTTGGGAAAGACCCTGTACAAGCAATGCATGTATTGCTTATTGCCCCCTTATCCGATTTATATAATATCGGAGAAATGTTCGTCAAAATGGGCCCACTGCTCTTATGTGCCGTTGGGCTGTCTCTTTGTTATCGTGCGAATCTATGGAATATAGGTGCAGAAGGACAATTACTGATGGGGGCTTTAGGTGGTAGTGCGTCTGCTCTTGCGCTTATTGACTCTACTTCTGTCTTTGCTTTACCAATATCACTGCTTTGCGGTGTCGCCTCAGGTATGGCATGGGCAGCATTTCCTACCTATTTAAAACTGAAATTCAATTCAAACCTGATTTTGACAACAATCATGTTTAATTACATTGCTCTTTACTTATTACTTTGGGCTGTGCATGGCCCTTTAAGAGACCCTGAAGGATTCGGTTTCCCTGAATCGGCCTTGTTTACCGATGTCACCACCCTACCCGTTCTGTTTGAAGAAGGCAGAATACATCTTGGGGTTTTCTTTGCTATTATTGCTGCTTTGGCGGCATGGATATTGCTAAATAAAAGTCATATTGGTTTTCAAATTCGTGTTTTTGGTGAAGATGAATCCGCCGCTCGTTACGCTGGCTTCAATGGGAAAAAGCTTAGCTGGATCGTAATGCTCATTGCTGGTGGCTTAGCAGGTCTGGCAGGCGTGGCTGAAGTAACAGGGCCAATAGGCCAACTTATACCTAGTGTATCACCTGGATACGGCTATTCAGCCATCATTGTTGCTTATCTTGGTCGCTTGCACCCACTTGGTTCCTTACTGTCCGCTACATTTATGGCTGTGCTTTACATGGGCGGTGACTTAGCGCAAATCGAAATAGGCATACCAACGGCTGTCGTAGGCATGTTCCAAGGCGTTCTACTGTTCTTCCTATTGGCGTGCGATTTTTTCATTCGCTACCGTTTAACATTCATTTCCAATAAAACCATTCAGGAGTAATGTGTGGACGCTGAATTATTGTCTCAAATTCTTTTCTCAGCCATTAAAACAGGAACCCCACTACTACTGATTGCATTAGGCGAAGTTATCTGTGAAAAATCAGGTGTACTTAATTTAGGCCAAGAAGGCATGATGCTTATGGGTGCCGTTGTTGGCTTTCTTGCCGCATACAATTCTGGTTCAGTGGGGTTAGGTGTTTTAAGTGCAATTGTCATCGGCATGTTTATGAGTTTGATCTTCGCTTTTCTAGTCTTGCATTTGGGCGCAAATCAAGTCGCAACAGGGCTCGCATTAAGTATTTTTGGTACGGGTTTAAGTGCCTTTGTTGGTTCTGACATTGTCGGCCAAACTCTTCAAGGCTTCCAACCCCTTATCATTCCCATTCTGTCAGATATCCCATTTATCGGACACATTTTATTCACTCATGATTTACTCGTTTATGCATCATTCATATTAGCGGCATTGGTTTCCTATGTAGCAACAAAAACTCGCATAGGTTTAATAATTAAAGCCGTTGGTGAAAACCCACAGGCCGCCAATGCAATTGGCATAAAGGTATTAAGAGTACGATATCTTGCTATCATATTTGGTGGTGGTATGTCAGGTTTATCTGGTGCTTACATGTCATTGGTTTACACACCAATGTGGATTGAGAACATGACCTCTGGCCGCGGCTGGATTGCATTAGCGTTGGTTGTCTTTGCGTCATGGCGTGTCGGTCGCATTATGCTTGGAGCCTACTTATTTGGCTTAGCGAGTATTATGCACCTTGTGCTGCAAGGTATGGGCTGGTCTATTTCTCCAAACTTACTTGCTATGCTGCCTTACATTGCTACCGTAATAGTAATGGTCATTATTAGCGCAGATCATTTTAAAGAGAAATTATTAGCGCCAAGGTCCCTAGGAAAACCCTTTGACCCAAGAGAAATGGCCTAAAAGCACTCTATGTGCAATCACGTTTAGATTAAAGTAAGTACAACCATGAAGAGCGCTTTAAGCGCAGAGGAGTTAAATCGATGAAGTTAAAAAGCTTATTGATCGGCCTTGGTCTTGTTGCTGGGTTATCTACAGCACAAGCAGAAGATCCATTCAAAGTTGGTTTTGTTTATGTTGGCCCTGTTGGCGACCATGGATGGAGCTACGAGCACAATCGTGGACGTGAAGAATTAGAAAAACACTTTGAAGGTAAGGTTAAAACAACTTACGTGGAAAGTGTTTCTGAAGGTGCCGATTCTGAACGTGTAATCACTCAATTAGCAAAATCAGGAAATGATCTTATTTTCACAACCTCTTTTGGTTATATGAACCCAACTATTAAAGTGGCAAAACGCTTTAAAAAGACAACCTTTGAACACGCCACAGGCTACAAGCGCTCTAAAAACGTAGGTACTTATACATTGCGTACTTATGAAGGCCGCTATGTATCAGGCATTGCCGCAGGCATGATGACAAAAACCAATACTCTTGGTTACATTGCATCCTTCCCTATCCCTGAAGTAATTCGTGATATCAACTCAGTCTACATGGCAGCGAAGTCCGTTAATCCAGACGTTGAACTTAAAATTGTTTGGGTCAATACTTGGTACGATCCAGGTAAAGAAACGGATGCGGCAAATGCATTAATGGATCAAGGTGTTGACGTTCTTCTACAACACACTGACAGCCCAGCGCCGCTTATTGCGGCCGAAAAGCGTGGTGTTCGCGCAATTGGCCAAGCCTCTGACATGAGTCACTTCGGTCCAAATTCTCACATTTTCTCTGTCCGTGATGATTGGGCTCCTTACTACATCAAAACCACTGAAGCCGTTATGAATGGCTCTTATAAGCCAATGGATTTTTGGGGTGGGTTTAAAGACGACATGTTAAGCATCGCATCGGTAAATGACAATCTGCCTGCTGATGTAAAGTCAAAAATACAAATGACGTATGATAACATTCGTGATGGCAAATTCCATCCGTTCACTGGGCCTATCACAAGCAATGAAGGTAAGCTTGTTGTTGAAGCAGGCCACACATTAACTGATGCCGAATTAGCACAAGTTAATTGGTATGTTGAAGGAATCAAAGACTCAATTCCTAACTAAACATAAAAAGAACAGTTGCTGAACCCAGTAACTGTTCTTTTCTCCCATTCCCTTCTTAAAAATCAAAATAGTTGCCTATAATGTCAAAAAACAATTGAATATCTTCTCAAAAAAACCAAAACTGATGTTTCTAAGTTTTCTTTATTGAAAGGAAAATACCATGGGATACCTAACAACCCACATACTAGATACAATGAGTGGCACACCAGCAGTTGGAGTCGCTATCACTTTATTTAAAATTCAAGGTGATAAGAAAGTTAAAATTGCCGCTTCCATGACCAACAGCGATGGCCGCTGTGAGAACCCTATCCTTCCTGAAAGTATGTTTGAGATTGGTAAATATGAGCTTGAATTCTCCATCAGTGAATATTTTAAGAATAAGGGCATACAGCAACAAGATCCTCATTTCCTTGAAGATATTGTTATTCGTTTTGGAATCAATAACCCTCACGATCACTATCATGTACCACTTTTAGTCTCACCCTATGGATACAGCACTTATCGAGGTAGTTGATAAGACACACTTATTGAGTATTTAACAATAGATTGTCATTCAGTTTAATATTTATCCCATCAAGGAGCCTTAATGCGAGCACATTGGATTCAACAAGCCGCATCACTAGAAGCATCAGGAATCGATTTTATTATGGTTTCTGTTATCTCTATAAAAGGCTCCACCCCAAGAGAGCTAGGTGCTCGTATGTTAGTCACGAAAGACACCATTTTTGGCACGATCGGAGGTGGGCATTTAGAATGGCAAGCCATGGCTTATGCTCGGGAATGCTTAACGGCAAAATGCGTCGATGATAATGTCAAAAAATACTCACTTGGAGCAACACTTGGCCAATGCTGTGGTGGAAAAATATCTCTATTATTCGAAGGCGTTTTTCAACCAGATTTTACTTGTGCTATTTTTGGCGCAGGCCATGTCGGTAAAGCCATTGTTCACTGTTTAAGCCAAATTCTATGCAAAGTCTATTGGATAGACAGCCGAGATGCAGAGTTCCCATCTGAATTGTCTCCTAACATCATTAAAATACAATCGGATTATCCAGTAGATGAAATACCAGACATGCCAAGCAACTGCTATTATTTGGTATTAACACATAACCACCAGCTTGATTTGGAGTTATCTGAAAAAATACTTAAACGCACCGACGTCGCCTATTTAGGTGTCATTGGTTCAAAAACAAAAAGCGCACGTTTTAAACATAAACTCAGAGACAAAGGGTTTAATGACAAAACCGTTAATTCAATGATGTGCCCAATGGGTGATATGGATATCACCAGTAAACAACCTGGCGAAATTGCTATTTCAACCTTATCTCAAATTCTAAAAATTAAGCAGTTAAATGATAAGCACAAAACCATAACTCACGAATCTGATCACCATCAAACTGTTTCCAAAGAGGTATAAGATGCGCACAAAAATTGAACTCATTACACTCGCAAAACAGATGCCCAAAGCAGAACTTCATCTTCATATTGAAGGCACATTGGAACCTGAATTACTGTTTAAAATCGCCAGCCGTAACCAAATCACGCTAAAATATCCATCCATAGATGCGCTTAAAACGGCTTACAAATTCAACAACCTTCAAGACTTTTTAGATATTTACTATCAAGGCATGTCCGTTCTACTGACTGAGAACGATTTTTATGATCTGACCATAGCATACCTTGCAAAAGTACATGCTCAAAATGTTGTTCACGTTGAAATATTCTTTGACCCTCAAGGGCATTTAGAGCGAGGGGTAACCTTCGAGATACAAATCAATGGCATTAAAAAAGCACTTGACGAAGCACACATAAAATGGGGAATGACATCAAATCTCATTATGTCTTTCTTACGTCATCTAAGTGAAGAAAGCGCATTTGAAACACTCGAGCTCGCCACTCCTTTTTTAGATAAAATAGACGGTGTAGGTTTAGACAGTTCTGAAATGAACCACCCTCCAAAAAAATTTGCAGAAGTCTTCAAAGCTTGCAGAAAATTAGGTTTAAAAATAACTGCTCATGCAGGGGAAGAAGGACCTCCAGAATACATTTGGCAAGCGTTGGACATATTGCAAGTTAATCGAATTGATCATGGCAACAGAGCATTAGAAGACACACAACTCACCGCTGAAATTCAAAAACAAAGGCTCACACTGACGGTTTGCCCTTTGTCTAATTTAAAGCTCTGTGTTGTTGATTCTATGGAAGGTCACCCTATTCAAAAAATGCTTCAGCTTAACCTCAATGCAACAGTCAACTCAGATGACCCAGCCTATTTTGGGGGCTACATAAACGAAAATTATCAGGCATTGATAGAGAGCAGCGATTTAACAGAAGCAGAGCTTTATCAATTGGCAAAAAATGCATTCGAAGGCGCTTGGATAACAACGTCAGAGAAAACATGTCATCTTGTTGAATTAGATAAAATGTTTCAAAAGTCACCCCCTTATCTTTATACATAACGATTGATACAAAGTATTAGTCTCTCATATTTTGATATACATTTGGCTGCCAAATCTCCATAAAGGTTCCTGGGGTTGCCAATGCCTTAAAACCAAATTGTTCATACAGACCATGGGCATCGCGCGTAGCCAATACCGTGCGCCTTAAGTTCTGTAATTCATGGTGCTCAACAATCGCTTGCATTAACAACTTACTTAAGCCCAACCCTCGATACTCGGGTAAAATAAAAACATCCGCCAAATACGCAAATGTTGCTTTATCTGTAATCATCCTTGCAAAACCAACTTGCTGCTTACTTTCCGTTATAACAGCAAAACAAAGTGAATTTCCCAAAGCCTTTTCTAAAAGAGAAAGAGGAATCCCTTCAGACCAATATACATTCGTCAGTACGGTGTGTATCAGGTTCACATCCATTTCATCTATAGCATTAGTAACACAATACACTAATCAGTCCTCCTATTTTTATACATCTACAAGCCTGAAAACTACCTAACCAATACACACAGCACTGCTATCAAGTAGGGTATGAATTACAAAAAGCTGCATTTTTTTGCACAACAATAAAATCTAACCTTTTAGACTAGCTTATAGTTAGATATAACGACTATCAAGACTCTACAAAGTAGTGTCATTAGGATCTAAAAAAATGAAAGTACTTTTTCTCCTTGCCATATCATTATGTCTTTCCCCTAGTGCAGCGCTTTCAACAGAATTGACATTTTCAGCGGTCGATAGTGGTAGAAACCAAAAAGTCGCAGCAAGAGTACTGAACCATATTTATCAAAAGATAGGCTATTCAATTGTAATACAATATGCTCCGGCCAAACGAGCTGAATTTTTAGCTATGACAGGCAGAACCGACGGTGAAATCATGAGAATCTGGGATTACGGAGTAAATAAAACAGAATTGATCCGCGTTCCAACGCCTTACTACGCACTAAAAACGATGGTTTTTACCAGAACAGATAGAAATATTTTAATTAGCTCTATAGCCGATCTCAAAAATTTTCATTTAGCTAAAATTCGCGGCATTAAACATACAGACGCTATAACGAAAGACATTGAAGGTGTGTATGAATTTGAAAGCACCACTCAAATGATGAAATTTTTGCTTTCTGGTCGTGCCGATGCGGCTTTGACGAGTCTGAATGACGGTCTTCTAACACTCAAAAAAATGAACATTTCAAATATAAAACCCAACTCTAGGCCGTTAGTCATACGTTACTTATACCACTACATCCATAAGAAAAATGCACATTTGGTCCCAATTATCGATCAAACATTCAAGGATATGCAAACCAGTGGCGAACTGCAACGATTGTTTAAGGAAAAAGGTCGAGAACTTGATCATGAAGCACTGCTTTCCCAATAGCCAATACATCTTTGTTCTCATTGACATAAAATAGAATGCAGCAGTGACTTTTATGTCTGTCCATGATTCATAAAAACCTATATAAACCACACATTAGCATGATGGAAGTGAAATAAAACAAGTTCCCTAGCCTCGCAAAAACTTACTTGCCATAATACCAAGTAATAACCATTCAATTGATTAAAGCACATCAACTTACTAGATGAGATAGGTAAAGGACTCAATGTTAAAACGTGTTGGAATACTATCCATTTTAATACTGCTACTTGCAATTGCAGTAAGTTACACCTTGCGCTTAAGCATTACTAAATGGTTTTTAGAACCGACACTCAAGTCCGCTGGTGTTGAATTAACCTGTATTGATTGGTCCATCACATCCAAACTAACGTTAAAAGCCGATAAAGTGTGCATTGATTATGACGGCCAACAACTCGACTTAAGAGGCATAGAACTCAGTACGACACATCTCGATATAGATGAGGCAGAGCTTCATGTACACACATTAGACAGACAATCAAAGAGCGTTGAGCATTCGCTCTCTTCTAACAAAAATGCACAACCTCTGCGGTTAAATTTGCCCACAACACGCCCCTTACTTAGCATCCACTCTCTAAAAGTTTACAACGATCGATTCACGGCCCCATTCACTTTAACCATTAAGGAACCGGAACGAAATCAACTCTCTATTATTGGTGATATAAACGCAAACATAACACTGTCTGAGCAACTCATTGAAGGCGATATAAACCTTACCTCCAATGCCTTTATGCAAACAGCCCTCAATGACCTGTTATTAAAAAATATACCTAAGCTAAAAGAAACACACTTCGATACCCGCCACCGTATTCGTTATGATGGAGAAACACTCCAACTGCTCAGTAACATAGATCTTCAATTGGCTTACTTTCAAACGAATGAGGATACTCAGCAAAACACATCTGCAACACACTGCATTGGAACTCTAACGAATAAAGGCCAATTAAGAACAGACATTAATCTCAGTGACACGTTAGTACGATTGGATGCCAGCAAGCTCACTACCCATTTCGCTTTATCCAATGAATGCTTAACCTTGATGCCTGATTCTCAATATCGTGATTTTTTGGTTGATCAACTGGCGTTAAATTGGCAATTACAGCTACCTACTCCCATTGAAATAACGAAACAACGAATGGCCATTCCAGATGCGTTATTTGAAAGCAAGGATCAAAACCAATTTCAATTCAAGTTCAGCACCGTTTCACTCGATTTTAATCAGCCACTTCAAACAGCAGCCAGCTTACAAACAGAGATTAAGACCAAAGACATTCAACATTTTCAATTAAATGCTCACCTTAAAGACAAGCAGCTATCTGGTAGCTATGCGGTTAATGAAGCGAAAGCACCTGCTTTTTTGGACATCAAGGCAAAAAACACCACCTTAAATGGCCAATTTCACCTATTGGATATCAGTCATAAGCAACCAACAGGAAGAATAGAAAGCCAAATAACGATCGGCGAAGGGGAAATAAATCAATTTGCATTTCAAGGTTACAACGGCACACTAGACATCAATATAGATGATCACTCAAATGCCATGATCAATCTAACCAACCACCTTGCCAAAGCCAGCATGATCGGCGTAACAGTCAGAGATCTGAACAACACCACTGACGTTGTCACCACTGTAAAACAGATTAATACTTCGGCGAAAAACTCTCAAAAAGCCAAACAACCCCCAATTTATATCAATGCAAGAACCACATTAGAAAACATTCGGCACCCAACTCTCACAGTAACCAACATCGATGTTGAAACCGAAGCCGAAGCCATGAATGGAAAAATACCCCAAGTAAAAGCAACCCACCGAATTTCATTAGACGATATAAAGACCGTTGTAAATCACACATTCACAGAGAAAAAACACCCTTTTAGATTGACCATTCCACCTCTTGACGCCATCACGCTCAATCCTTTTATTAAACAGTTTGATCCTGCGGTACAGCTAACCAAAGGAACGCTTTCTGGTGTGATTGAAGGAGATATAAACACTCAAACCGCCAAACTGAGAATGCAACTAAAACAGTTATCGGGTCTATACAATGATTATCTAATCGATGGTTTTTCAACCCATTTTTCAGGTCAAGTAAACAGCACACCCTCCTCTGAATTAGTAAATACAGACAATTCACCACGTATCGCACAGGTCACCATGAAACAAACCGACTTTACACTCGATGAATTACGTTCAGGGGTAATCGTGCAGAAGATCGCAGGACAATGGCAAATAGAGCGTAATCAACTCCGTATTCACGATTTACAAGGCGAACTTTTTGATGGTAACTTTTCTCTAGATCAATACGTCCTAGGCGCCCCCAAACAAATTGCCCACGTGCGTTTTTCCGACATTGATGCCAGTAAACTGATTGCTCTCTACGATGAGTCAGGTATTCTGCTAACGGGGAGATATGGCGGCACACTGCCCATTGTATTTGAAGGCGATAAGGTAGAAATACTAGAAGGAATGTTAGCTAATCAAAATCAAGGGAAGCTCATTATAAATAACAATGCCGCCTTCAATGCCATTAAGAACCAACAAAAAGAACTTCAAGACGTATTAATTTTGTTAGAAGATCTAGACATTACAACATTACACAGTAATGTAAGATTGCAACCCAACGGAGAATTAGCACTTAGTATGAATTTAAAAGGCTACAATAAAAAACAGTCTCAAGAGGTAAATTTTAACTACAATCACGAAGAGAATGTGTTTACATTACTCAGAGCGCTACGCCTAAGTGATGAAATCACCCAACTAGTTGAACAAGAATTCCTAAAATAAGCGAATATTTATGACATCGCCAACAAGGACATAACAATGAGTAACCCACTACCCTTAAAAATGCTGATCGTTTTTATGGCATTTTTTATTTTAAGCGCCTGCACTCACAGAGTCGAAGTCGCGACAAAAGAACCCATAACCATCAATTTAAATGTCAAAGTGGATCATGAAATTCGAGTCAAAGTGGACAAAGAACTTGACGATTTATTCAGCGACGACAGTGATTTATTCTAAGGAGCACACCATGAACAAACTGAAATTAATCACCATCGTTACCGCTCTATGTGTTTCCTTCTCGGCATGGGCACTGTCTCTTAATGAGGCAAAAGACCAAGGTTTAGTAGGAGAAAACACGTCTGGTTACCTAGGGCTGGTGGTACAAAACAATCAGGCTAAAGCCGTTATTACGGCAATTAACGCAAAACGCAAAGCCACCTACATTAAGCTAGCGAAAAAAAATGGGTTGACCCTTGCCCAAGTAGAAAAGTTGGCCGCGGCTAAAACCATCAAAAAAACCCAAGCTGGTCATTATGTCGAATCAAATGGCCAATGGATTAAAAAGTAGTACTTAAAAACGACCAGCCTACAATCTCTGTAGGCTGGTCGTTTAGTGTTGATTGCTCACCATTCTTCATTGCTACAACATTATTATTTAAAGACTTTTACCGTCTACAATTATAAAACCCAATAAGGCAACGGCTGAAACCAACACATCTAGCTAAGCAAACAGGCTAATGGGTGGGGCTCACCATCGCTTCTTTCAACAATAAAGGAATGTCAAATCCATTGGTCAATGGTCAAGGAATAAATGCGCCATAAGATAAAAACACACCTAAGAAAGTAAGAACCAAATAAAATCGAGTCATCTCACCATCCTTGTTAAGGTCAGTAGTCAATCCTAATACCCAAATAGTATTTAAATATCCGTTGGTTAAAATAAGCTACTCAAGAATAAAAAACAACGTTTGCTCGCTCTGAACACTTTACCTATCATATACACTTAACGGCGATCACAGAATACGTGTGCCAATGCTTCATTCTACCCAATGATGTTTTTGCTGCTTCATCACGCTCAGAGAACTTTACCACATCAAAACCTGAGAATAGGCTCCTTACTTCCGACTCTAATAATGATACAGTAGGACAGCGATATTCCTTAGCCCAATCGTCTTTTCTACCCATAAAATCACCAGCAAATACACCACCGATGTTTACGGAAGATTTGATATTATTCCAAGTAGTACCAAACAGAGTAGGATCAGCAAAGAACAAGCTAGAATTTGCGATGACGACACCAGCCTTTGGATAGACAAAAGACTCAAAAGAAGATTCTGTAATTGCAACTCGTGGTTTCATATTGAAGCGATCTTGGCACATAGCAATAGCGTCAGGATTAATATCAAAACCATGAACGTGATAACCACACAACTCCAAGAATTCAATGTCGTTTCCAGTACCGCAACCACAATCAATAGCAACCTGAGAGTTTGACGCGTTTAACGTCACTGCAAATGCTGTTCGTTTCGAATGAGGGCGCAATAATTCCTTCTCATAGTACTTCCGCCAGATGTCAGTATTTTCATCCATAAATTAAATATCCCTCCAAATTTACATAACTACTAGCCGTTTTGTATATAATAAGTTTTCATAATATCTAATACGCCTGCCATCTCAATTAAATCTTATTAAAAGAAGGACTAAAGGCTCTACTACTACAATAAAGGATCTGCATTACTTACACGGAAAACGCCTTTGATTACCACCAAAATCGCTTTCCCCCGTCCTATTAAAACGATTTCTGTCTCACTTTTTCGAGTTCTTTAAGAGTAAAGTCTACATCACCCGTCTTTAGAAAATCTGAAAATAGCTTTATACCAGCAGATGCCATTTCTTTTGACGTATCTCGATCATAAAATTGTGTAATCCCTTGGGCCTCCTTCAAGGTTTCTGAACCAATTCGAGTAAAGTAATTCTCACTCGGTTTCGCTTTAATATTAGGAGAGATGTAACCTAACCCTTGGTTCAATGTGACTTGAACATCAGGGCGTCCCATAAATGCCAAGAATTTTTTAGCAGACTCTTTATTAGATCCATGTTTAGGAATCATAAAAATTTCAGTAGGCGCTTCTTCATAAAATGCAAGATTTTCGTTTATTTTAGGAAACTTGAAAAACGCCATGTCTTCAACCAACTGAGAGGGTAAATGCTGAGCCACAAAATTCCCAATCAAAATCATCCCAACTCTATCCCTGTATAAATATGGTAACCCTTGCTTCCAATCTCTTTCTTCAGGGGATTCCGAAAAAAAGCCTTGATCCACAAGCACCTTCCAAGTGTTAAAAACCTGACGAACCCTATCATCTGTATAAGGTACCTTTCCTCTCATTAATGCCTGATGAAAATCCAAGCCATTAATACGCAGATTTAAATAATCAAACCAACCAGCGGCAGGCCAATGATTTTTTGTTCCTATAGTAATTGGATCAATGCCGTTGGATTTTAGCACTTCGCCAACCTCTAGAAATTCTTCCCACGTTTTAGGAGGCTGAAGACCCAATTTTGCAAAAAGAGACTTCTTATAATAAAACCCCCACTGATAATAAGAGAAAGGTAAGCCGTAAACATTTCCCTCCAACATAACTGCATTTTTCACACCTTGAGTAAAAGACGCATCCCATTGCTCTTGGTTCCACACGCCATTTATAGGATCGATCAAACCTTGGTTCACTAGTTGATATAAACGTTCTCCAGCTTGCCAATACAATACATCTGGACCATTTTTGTCAGTTAGCCACTGCTCTAGAGCGAATTTATAGCCTGCATCATCCCTCACGACATAATTAACGTGGATAGTTGGGTTCTCTTGCTCAAATTGACGAACCACTTTATGGTAAGCAATTCGTTGACCTTTACTCGCTATTAACAAGCCAATATCAAGAGTGTCTTTTACACCAGCTTTAGCTGGATGTATAAAAAAAGTTAAAATGAATGTAACAAGAAATAGTCGGTTCACAGTATTGTCCTAGATCAATGGATGCTCTTTACTTTGTGTAATAGCAACACAGAGCTTCTTTAAGATAGTCTACATCAAAGAGCATATTAACATCACTCAACCATCTAATTTTTAAAATATAGACTGCAAAATTCATGTAATTAACCTGTGTCGTTTAACAATCTGAATTGTATCAATGATGAGTTTAGTAACGAACCCATTCAATTGACAGTTATTTTAATCATGCAAAACAACGACAACTGGCGGAGGATAGCCTAGCAATTGGCATAGCAACTTCGAACGAATCTTAATTTAATTGTTTGTTAACGGGCATTCATTCGTAACCAATTTAGCTGTTGATGATAAGCGGTTTGATTGTAATTAGTTGAATACAAATTCATAAAGCCATGCAAGTAATCTACTTGTATGGTATTTACATTTTTCTTTTTCGATAATTCTCTTTGTAGCTCTAGCACATCAAAATGAGGCTTTTTTTGGGAAAAATCAACTCAACTTCAAACTGAGGATTAACGTCTTTAAAGTTTCTAATTTGAGAACCATAATAGCAAATTGCACGGTTTATATTTTTAACAGGGTGCTTATCAGACAGCCTCCAAATGATAGAAGCACCGACACTAAAACAAATTAGGGTGCTCACAGAAATCATTGATGCCATCGTTTTTAGTAGTATTGATAAATAGCCTTCAAACCCAACGTTCTCCATAAAGTAAGAATGGGCTTCTGCTTCATCTTTAAAAGCCATATCGACGCCACCATAAGGAGCAGCAGAGAAACTCATAATGATGTTTCCAGTAACTCAACACCAATGGCAAGTTCTACTAATATTAGCGTTATCCACTTAAATAAAGAAAGTTCCGATTTCAGTTTTTCACTTCGTAAAAACACCGTAGACAGGTAACTTTTGCCATTAAAATCTTGTTTATCTAATACTTTTAAACTCTTCATTTGCTACATTTCATTAAATTACATAACTATTAAGGAAGGTGCGAATAAGTCCTCTTGTCTCAGCATGTGGATAAAAGCCGGCTATTCGAGGCGAGTATCGAATGTGAATAGCGGGCCTATTTTCGAGATACTCAACAAAGAATACTGGCTTTTAGACCATGCCCTGCGAGTCTTAGTAGACTTATTCGCACCTTCCTTAAGCAGTTATACCTCGGTGCAGCCATGGTTATAACCGCCTGTTGAACGGCCGCTTTATTTATGTCTCGGTGTTTTTTGTATTTTCGAAATCCACTTTTTAAAATTTTTCGAATTCTAAGTGTTAGTCAAAAAATTAGCAGCGCAGGAGCAAAACCAACTATTTTTGTCCCTGTTTAATGGCTTGTAATGCAGCTTGGCAGCATTATTAAAGCTTAATTATCTCGCCTCCTTCGATTACGATAGCTGTAACATTTGTTTTAATTGAACCAGTGCCATTAGTTACCATGCTCAGCAGTTTGTCATAATTCTCCCCACCAATGAATTGATTATCCTTGAATACATAGAGCAAATTAGCTGTAGATTTCCCCCCTGGCTTGATATTTTCTTCACTATTACCATTAATTTTTAAAACTACATCTCCGAATGGGTCTAAAAATTGAGATGTGAATTTAACTGCGATAACATTTTTATCTAATAGATTGGTGAATAAAGGCATGAAGTGGATGGATTTTTGAGAATATTTATCTGTTTTGTGTTCAAACATATGAGACTCAACCTTGAGCATAGCTTTATTCGCACTAGACTTGATTTCAACTATCTGATAGGTCCCATCCTTATTTAAAATTATTGTTCTTCCATCTGTTGTTTTAACTGTCTCTGCATATACGCTCGACACAAATAAAGCGATGATCATGTTTAAAACCAAATATTTCATATACTCTCCGTAATTTTTAGGAATACCCTAGCTGCATAACGAGGTTGTAGAAAGAAAAACCGTCTCAAAAATAACGTTAAAATAAACCTAGGGAATTTGCTTTTTCAAGATTGGCGACGTCCCTGTTTATATCGCGGTGTTTTTTGGCACGTTTCGAAGACTTTTCAAAAATCTCCGTGCTTCCTTACACTTTTACTCGAATTATAAGTATTAGGCAAGCAATAACCATCAATACAGCTAATCCAATTATTTCAAACCGTTAACTTCCGTTTTATATGAACAACTCGATCAAAAGCACAATGGCTTTTGTCTTTTCTGCGCTGACGACGACAGTGACGCAAGCAGAAAAGGCGAAGGCAAATGATCCATTTTATTGCATTTCACACTGTCGAAAGGCGCCTGAGGCTTTTCCAACGCGCTTTGGCCGACGAGCATTAACCATTCATGACTGTGGTGATGACACTAGAGCCTAACCGCCATTTTATAGTAGGGAATGTCTCCTTTATAAAAGCAGCTTCCTTCTGGTTCTAAACCGAATTTTTGATAGAAGCTGATGGCGCTTTGACGAGCGTCACACCAGAAGTACGTTACGCCCGATTCTTTTAAACGCGGTATGACGGATTCCAGTAAAAAGCGTCCTGCTCCTTGCCCTTGATACTCTTGCAGTGTGCCGAATTTACGCAACCGTGCAGTTTCATTGTTTCGATAAAACGAGCCAACACAAATCAAGGTATCCGCTACGATGACGCCGTAATGCATACCAAGCTCATCGTCTTCTACTTTGGAGAAATCCATCGGTTTATTTGGCCAAAGAACTTGATGACGGATCGGTAGCACGTCTGCGGCGGTGAGTTCAACGAGTTGGAACATAGCGATCTTTAAATCTTGTTTCATAATAAGTGCGATGAATCGTTACCATTAATTAGACATTAACGACGATAAATATAGAATACAAAAAGCCGCCTGTTATTGCTAACAGACGGCTTGATAGTAGGCCTCATTAAGCAGTGATGTTCGGTGAATGACGCTCAATTAAGAGTGTCATTCAGTACACAATTATTTGCTTAATTGAACAATCAGTTTGTTCATACGATTAACAAACGTTGCTGGATCTTCAAGTTGACCACCTTCAGATAATGTTGCTTGTTCAAACAGCAACCAAGCCATATCAGAGAAACGTTCTTCGTCTGATTCGCTGTCCATTTTCACCACGATTGGGTGCTCTGGGTTGATTTCTAAACTGGGTTTAGACTCAGGCAAATTCTGACCTGCTTGCTCAAGTAAACGGCGCATTTGTAGGCCCATATCGTATTCACCAACTACTAGACACGCTGGAGAAGACGTTAAACGATCCGTTGTCTTAACGTCAGTTACTTGATCTTTTAAGATCTCAGTCATGCGCTCTAACAATGGCTTCATTTTTTCAGCTTGTTCTTCTTTGGCTTTTTTCGCTTCTTCTGAATCGTCTTCAGCAAGGTCTAATTTGCCTTTCGTGACATCTTGGAACGATTTACCATCAAATTCTTGCAGAGAAGACATCATCCATTCATCAATACGATCACTTAGTAGTAAGACTTCAAAGCCTTTCTTACGAAGGATTTCTAAATGAGGGCTGTTTTTCGCTGTATTGTGGCTTTCAGCGTAAATGTAGTAAATTTTATCTTGACCTTCCGCCATACGCTCAATGTAACTAGCCAAAGAGTGAGTTTGCTCAGAAGCATCGTCATGAGTTGTGCTAAAGCGCAATAGACCAGCAATTTTATCTTTATTACCCATGTCATCGGCTGGGCCTTCTTTGATAACGTTACCAAACTCATCCCAGAAAGACTGGTACTGCTCAGGCTCATTTTTCGCCATTTTTGCCAGCATGTCTAAAACACGTTTCGTCAATGCAGAACGCATGGAATCAACAGCATGGTCATTCTGTAGAATTTCACGGGAAACATTCAAAGACAAATCATTAGAATCCACAACACCTTTTACAAAACGCATGTAAGGCGGTAGGAATGCTTCTGCTTCATCCATAATGAAAACGCGTTGTACATACAATTTAAGACCGCGTTGCATATCACGGTTCCAAAGATCGTATGGCGCTTTAGAAGGAATGTACAACAAGCTTGTGTATTCCAACTTACCTTCAACTTTATTGTGAGACCACTTCAAAGGGTCTTGGAAGTCATTAGAAACGTGTTTATAAAATTCTTTGTATTCGTCTTCAGAAACATCATTACGACCACGTGTCCACAATGCTTTTGCAGAGTTAACCGCTTCGAATTCTGGCGCTTTACTTTCGTCAACAGGCTTTGGATTGCCCTCTTCGTCCATTTCTGGGTAAACCACTTTTTCCATTTCAACAGGAATGGAAATATGATCAGAGTACTTAGTGATTAGCGTACGTAGACGATAACTTTCAGCAAATTCCAGCTCATCTGCTTTTAAGTGCAATGTGATACGTGTGCCACGAGTGGCTTTTTCAATAGTTTCAATGGTAAATTCACCAGAACCATCAGAAACCCAACGCACAGCTTCGTTCTCTGCTACACCGGCATAACGCGTTTCCACAGTAACGGAATCCGCAACGATAAATGCGGAATAAAAGCCCACACCAAACTGACCGATTAACTGGCTGTCTTTTTTCTCATCGCCACTTAGTTTTTCCAAGAAAGACGCCGTACCAGACTTAGCAATAGTCCCCAAGTTTGCAATGGCGTCATCACGTGTCATACCAATACCATTATCATCAATAACAATCGTTTTAGCGTCTTTATCAAACTCAACACGGATACGTAGATTAGGATCTTGAGCTAAAAGATCGGAATTAGAAACCGCTTCAAAACGCAGTTTATCAACCGCATCGGAAGAGTTAGAAATTAGCTCACGTAGAAAGATTTCTTTATTAGAATACAAAGAGTGAATCATCAAATGCAGAAGTTGCTTTACTTCAGTTTGAAAACCTAACGTTTCTTTTTGTGTATCAGTTGTCATGCTACAAATTGCTCCTCTAATATGACCGACCACTTAAAAAGTGATCCTTGTTAGTTCTTACGAATACTCACTAGGTAATGCCATTAAGAGGGATTTCAAGAGAAGAAACTTTAAAAAACTCAACAAAATTCAAATATAAAATGAAATCAAAACAGAAACATTTATTTTTTACGAATTATGGTTAATCCATCACCAATGGATAGCATGGAAACATCCACGTCTTGATCTTGATAGACCAACGTATTGAGTTCACGAACAATTTTTGTGTCTTTGTCAATAAACGCCTCATCGGCAACATTGCCCCACCACAAGGTATTGTCTATAGCGATACAGCCACCCGAACGTAGTAACAATTTACACGCGTGGTAATACTCGATCAGGTTGGCTTTGTCTGCATCGATAAAAACAAAATCAAACGTCCCTTTTTCCGTTTTAATAAGACTCGTTAACGAATCTGATGCTTTTCCACACACCGTACTGACTTGATTACTTAATCCAGCTTTTTCTATGTAACGACAAGCAATGTCTAGCCACATTTGTTTTTTTTCCAATGCGATCAACTTAGCGTCTTTACTCATCGCTTGCGCCATGGAAAGCGTGCTGTAACCTGTGAACACACCAATTTCTAACAGTTTTTTAGGCGAGGTTAATTGAATCAGCAATGCCAAAAATTGTCCAACTTCAGGCGAGATCTGCATTCTCGACATGTGATATTGAGCCGTTTCTTTACGTAATTGTGTTAACAGCTCCGACTCACGCACTGAATGAGACACTAAATAGTCATACAGTGCGTCATTCATTTGTACAGTACGGTTTTTAGGTGCCAAATCATCTGGCACCTGTGCAGGAAAATTAGGAAGCATGTTCTTTAATAACCAATCCACGATTTAGAGTTTTAAAGGTCTTTGAGCGAAATTCTCGACGGTATAATACAAGCACAACGCACAAGCTGCTCACCATACAAAAATACGGCCCAATAAACCAGCCACAAAAAGCCATAGCAAAATAATAAGCACGTAATCCATAATTGAATTGATTGGCGGCGAGCGAACACACCTTCGCCATGTGCAACGCATAATATTCTCTTTCTTCATCGGAGGTGCCGACTTCAGATGCCAAAGGCGCACTGCCCACTAAAACAGAACAAAAGTTGTATTGACGCACAGACCACGTAAAAGTGAAGAAAGCATAAGCAAAAATCACCACCAACATGATAATTTTCAACTCCCATTCACTTGAGCTACTTGGTGCAAGAATGTAAAAATCAGAGATCACATCAATGGCTTTTTCTGAATAGTTAAACGCCGTAAAAAGACCGGCGATGATAATCAAAGAACTGGACGCGAAAAACAAACTGCTACGTTCCAAATTGGCCATGACCGATGTGTCCGCAATACGGTTATCACGCTTTAATAATCGGCTCATCCAAGCAATACGATATTGATGTAACACACTAACTAAACACGTTTTTCGACGAGAATTGTATTGTGCGTACCACGCATACCCCCACCAGCAAAACAAAAAAAACATAAGTGTTAATACGTTTACCGTATTTAACATGAATAGATTCGACAACATTGCCATACGGTACAACCTAACCCATCAATACATTGAGATCTTTGCACGAGGTCATGAGCGACGATAAGACGAGGCAAAAACAGACGAAAAAGCGGGGTTTATGCGTTATAAATGCGCATATTTGAGTCTGTTTTTAACAAAGTATTAACAAGCGTAGTAGTCGTGTAAAGGTCTCACATTAGAATTTCTTTATTTAATCATGTTCTATTTCACATGTCTCAACTGTATTCCTGATTTATATCCGTGGGAAACATTAAAATAATTCATCTATTGCATCTATTCGTTAAGTTCCTTAAAAAACACTTGCCCTAATATTTAAAAAGCGTACTATTCATCGCACTTCATTTATGCGGATGTGGTGGAATTGGTAGACACGCTGGATTTAGGTTCCAGTGCTTCACGGCGTGAGAGTTCGAGTCTCTCCATCCGCACCATCTATAGTATCCAATTAAATTACAATCTCAAAAATTCAATCCTATTTTTAAATTTTACAGTTATTACGTTTTTTTTGGCACAAAAAAGTCAACACACATAATGCGTTGACTCCTCTTGCGTTACCTATCCAGTCAGTTATACGTATTCTGTATCACGCTTTTAATGTCCAACTTACTTCTTTCCCAGCAAAGAATGGCACGATCAAATCACCACCAGGAAGAACAATGCTTTCTGGTACACGCCACGACTCTTTAACCAAAGTCACGGTCTCTGTATTACGCGACAAGCCATAGAAATCCGCACCATGTAAACTAGCAAAACCTTCCAATTTATCCAATGCGCCCAACTCATCAAACACTTGCGTGTAAAGCTCTAGCGCTGACCATGCACTGTAGCAACCTGCACAACCACAATCCGATTCTTTTCTATGCTTCGCATGAGGAGCGGAATCCGTCCCTAAAAAGAATCGATTAGAACCCGATGCCACTACCGCTCGAAGCGCTTCTTGATGAGACTGGCGCTTCAGAATCGGCAAGCAGTAATTATGAGGGCGAATACCACCATCCAGCATATCATTACGATTGAGCAATAAATGCTGAGGGGTAATCGTTGCCGCCACACCATCTCGTGCAGACAATACAAATTCCGCTGCGTCAGCCGTTGTAATGTGTTCAAAAACCACTTTCAATTGAGGAACACGCTCTACAATTTTCACCATGTGTTGATCAATAAACTCTTTTTCACGATCAAAAATATCAACGTGTTTCTGCGTCACTTCACCATGAATTAAAAGCAACATACCCTCTTCGGCCAAGGTTTCAAACACAGGATAAAGTGAGTCTAACGAATTCACCCCTGAATCCGAGTTTGTCGTCGCACCAGCAGGATACATTTTCGCAGCAACAGCACCAGCCGCTTTCGCCTGCCTAATGTCTTCAATGGATGTTTTATCTGTAAGATAAATCGTCATTAAAGGCTCAAAGTCAGAGCCCACCGGACGCGCCGATAGAATTCTCTGCCGATATTCAGCGACCAAAGCACCCGTTGTAACAGGTGGAACCAAATTTGGCATAACAATCGCTCTTGAGAAACAGCGCGCAGTCGCTGGCACCGTTTCTTGTAACATATCGCCATCTCTAAAATGTAAGTGCCAATCGTCTGGTTTTACTATCGTAATTTGATTCATACTCTGCCTATTGAGTTGATTTCATTAAAATTGGGTAATGGTTATTATCGATCAAACCATTTATATAAAGCTGCACACATGCATTGTTGTAACGTTAAAGTCAATTTTTGTTGACGATATTTTTGGTTTGGATCAAGTTAACCTTGTAGTCTTGTTATTTTATATGATTTTAAATGGGTTAACTAAATATTTGTCGTCAACTAAAATTGACGAATCTAGTTTTTGAGAGAGGTGATAAATGGCTTCAATTGATAATCTGGAAGAAGCATTTGCTGCCGTAGTAGCTTTACGAAATACAGCAGATAATTTGGAACGAAAGTCGGTTGAGAAAGCTATTGAGCAAGGCTGAAGCTGCTCGCAAATAGCGAGATCTCTAGGAGTGTCAAAATACGCTTCTTTTTCACTCTCGTAGAAGCCCATTCTCTTAATCTCACTTACCTTCTCTCTCATAAAAGTAAATGGCGTATTCAATACCAAAGGCCCTAAGTCAGGACTTGGCCAACTGTATGCAATCAAGCTATAAATGGGCTTTGACTGCAATCCGCCCCGCGCTAAAAACATCAAGCCAAGAACAAATACCAGACTTACTAAAACATAACCTCCAATACCCACCTTTAACTGTGGAAGCCTATTTTTCATTGATGCCATAGCAATAATAAGAAATAAAGTGCTGCACGTAATCACAACTAGCAACCAATATTCCACCACCAGTTGCGAGGTCTGCATCGAACATCTTTCATCATTGATAAACTTTCGGAACCTCTTCGCTTTCCAGTGTAAGGGAAATACCCAGAATCAATAGATTTAAAACCAATGAAAACCCATTAACCAATAGAAAGTAACCGAGAAAAACGTTAGGAACAAAGCAATTCCAACCTTTAAACCAAAACAACAAGCTCAAGACTAAAGATGAATTCAACAGAGCAATAATGCTGCCTCAAAGCGCACTCCGTGCAAAAATGCATAAAAAAACGAACCTAACCACAAGATACAATATAAATAACAACACACCACATTTTAAAATAAAAAGAAAAGATGACATATTTATCTTATTTTTAGCATTACTATGTATGCTCTGACATACAACAGCAATTTCCTAAAGCACTTTTTTGGGCCATTTTCCCATAGACAAGCAAAATCCAAAAGCTATAGGCAAAAAAAAGACCGCTTAGAGCAGTCTTTTTGAAAAATCAATTAACGTTAGCTATCACGACGTGGAGGGCGCGGGCGTCTTTCACCGCCTTCACCATTACTGCGACGACGACGCTCACCACCACTGGAGTTGCGACGACCACCATCACGGCGACCACCATCACGACGACGACCACCATCACGAGCACCAGAAGCCGTGCGGTTATTTAACGCATCCGCATCTTCTAATATCGCAATGTCAGTCTTTTGACCGCAAATACGTGTAGCAGATAATTTAGGCATTGACGTTTTTGCTAATTCAGTTGGTAAATCAACAGTCGCAAAATCTTCATAAATTTCGATGTGCCCAATGTAACGACTTTCAATTTCCGCTTCATTCGCAATCGCACCTACAATATTACCTGGCTTAACACCATCACGATAACCCACCTGAACAACATAACGAGTCATGTCGATACTTGGATCGTCTTTAAGAGGCATAGGCTCTTTAGTCACTGGATTCTGTTTACGAGGTGGACGTTCAGATCGATCACCACGCTCACGACGCTCGTTACGATCGTTGCTACGCTCACGCCTTTCTTGACGAACTTCCATTTCATTCAAGAGTAGAGGCGTTTTTACTTGAGCTAGATAAGCCAAAGCCGCGGCTGTTTTAATTGGATCTTGGTCGTTCTCTTTTTGATACCCCTGAACAAGCTCCAAAAAGAAATCCAGATTAACATTGTCAATTGTATCTGTAATGCCCTGTTTAAAGCGTTCAATACGTTGTTGATTAATGTCAGAAGCCGTTGGCAATTGCATTTTTTCAATTGGCTGACGTGTTGCACGCTCAATCGCTTGCAACATTCGACGCTCACGAGGCGCAACAAACAAAATTGCAGTACCGGAACGACCAGCACGACCAGTTCGACCAATACGGTGAACGTAAGATTCTGTGTCGTATGGAATGTCATAGTTTACAACATGACTTACACGCTCCACATCGAGACCACGAGCCACTACGTCCGTCGCAACAAGAATATCAATCTGTCCACTCTTAATACGATCAACCGTACGTTCACGTAGATTCTGACTAATATCACCATTTAATGCTTCACAAGCATGGCCGCGAGCAGTCAATTTTTCTGCAAGTTCAACCGTCGCGGCTTTTGTGCGAACAAAAATGATCATGCCATCGTGTTCACTCATTTCAAGAATACGAGTCAAGGCATCAAGTTTATGCAACCCACTTACTTGCCAGTATTTTTGAGTGATTGTCATTGCTGTTGATGTTTTGGTAACAATTTTCACTTCTTTTGGATTATTCAAATGGCGGTTAGCCACTTGACGAATCACATTTGGCATCGTCGCAGAGAACAAAGCAATTTGACGCTGAGAAGGAATTTGTTCAAGAATCCACTCAACATCGTCGATGAATCCCATACGTAACATTTCATCAGCTTCATCTAAAACCAATGACTTAATGCCATCCAACTTCAGTGTTTTACGACGAATATGATCCATTACGCGGCCAGGAGTACCTACAACCACTTGCACACCACGACGTAGTTGACGTAGTTGAGTGTCGTAAGACATGCCACCGTAAATTGGCAATACGTGGAAGTCTGGTAAATGACGAGCATAACTTTGAAATGCTTCAGAAACCTGAATTGCTAGCTCACGAGTTGGCGCAAGCACCAACAATTGGGTTGTTTTATCTGCAACGTCTATGCGCGATAACAGCGGTAGCGCAAACGCCGCTGTCTTACCAGTACCCGTCTGCGCTTGCCCTAGAAGGTCATGACCTTCTAATAAGAATGGAATACTTTGCGCTTGGATAGCCGATGGCTGCTCGTAACCGAGATCAGCAACCGCTTTAAGAATAGGGGCAGCAAGGCCCAACGAAACAAATGTAGGCTGATTATCAGCGTCAGACATGTAAATGAATACCTTTTAATTGATGGAGCAAGGCCCATTCATTTTTAGAATAGCCTTACAAATACTCGAGTAAAAAACTCGGTGCCGAATACTACAACATATTAGAAAATTACGCCAGTCGAGTTCTTGCTAATATGCGACTAATTAAAGTCGAAAGCCGCCATTTGTCAAGCTGATCAATAAAAACAATAGTACAGGAATTTAACAAATGGATTTTAACTGACATCACTTCCTATCAAAACCGATCAGAATCCACTAAAAAATACAAAAAACTCTCTAAAAGCAAAGAAATCAGCTAGTTCCGCACAAACAAAACAGTATTATCTAATAATCAAGTATCCACCGCTCAGTCTAAGAAGAACAATAAAAAAACAGCAGTACAGAGCGTTTGTTAGTACAAATTAAAAGCACCATAAATATCTAAAGAGCACTTTATTCCTCCCATTTACTGATTGTTCCTAACTCTCTTCCTTTGTTTAGCTCTCCAACGTTTATCCAGTATATTTTATCCCTACCAAACCCTACTGACACTACACTGTCAGTAGGGGTGACTTATACTTTTCCTCGCTCCAGAAACACTCATTCAAATATTTTTTACAATCAAAGGAAAAGAAAATGACGAACATTGTTGAACAGGTACAATATCGCTTAAAACAAGACGCATCTGAAAAGGATTTAATTGCATCAAGTAACAACCTCAACCTTTGGGTAAAAGAGCAAAAAGGTTTTTTATATAGGAGTTTGGCCAAGTCTGCTGAAGGTGTATGGATAGATATTATCTATTGGCAAGACATGAAGTGCGCATTAGATGCCAGTAAGGCATTTGGTAGTACAACCGAAGGGCAAGCGATGATGGAATTTATTGACGGATCGACTGTGATCATGCAGCATTTAGAAGTCATGACACAAGTCGCTCATGACGCTATGTAATAAAAGCAACAACCCCAAAAAAACCATGTGTCTTTCCCCTTTAAGATACATACCATAGACACACCATTCTTGTTTATTGTAGGTACCACCCACTTAAATAAGAATGGTTTTTCAATAAAGAGGAAATAATGCGTAAAGCGGAGCGGTTATTTCAAATTCTCACACTAATGCGTGGCCGTAGAACGGCAATAACAGGCCAACAGCTCAGCGATACGCTTGAAGTGTCCCTAAGAACCATCTATCGAGACATTGACGCTCTACTGTGTTCCGGCGTTCCCATTGAAGGTGAAGCTGGGGTTGGTTACTTCTTACGAGCGGGATATCACCTCCCACCATTGATGTTCAGTGCGGAGGAAAGCCTGGCATTGCTGTTAGGAAGTAAAATGGTGCAAGCATGGACAGACCCTGAGTTAGCCAAAGCAGCCAACAGTGCCTCAGCTAAAATTCTAAGCATACTGCCTGATGATTTATTAACCCAAGCAAGCAATCTACCTTACGAAGTTCCCTCATTTAATAACACTCTGGACAATCGCATCGTCCATGGAATATTGCGCCAAGCCTGTGAAGCACACTATAAAATCTTCATTCATTACAGTGATGAAAAGGGACAATTAAGTCGTCGCTGCCTTTGGCCTTTGGGCCTTATCTTTTGGGGGCAGCGGTGGACGTTAACCGCATGGTGTGAGTCCCGAGATGACTACCGTCATTTCCGATTAGATCGAATCAAAAATATCGAAACGCTTGATACTCATTACCCTTTCCATACTGAACGCAACTTAAAGCACGTTATGCAACTGTTATGCAACTAATTAAATAACGCTTTCATACTTCCGTACAATATTATTAATCATACAATATAGATGAAAAATATTGTACGGAAAGAATCAACCTTGTCATTTGAATTCAGGTTGTTTAGCAAAATCTTAATAAACTAACGCAGTGTAAACTGCCTTAACAAGGAATCTAAATTAATCGCTAATTGATTTAGGTGTTTAGATTGACCCGCTCCATTCTCGGCATTTTCAAAAAAGTCTAATGACGCATTTTTAATGGACTCCGTGCTTCTCGCCACTTCACCAGTCACTTGATTTTGCTCTTCAGCGGCAGTAGCGATGTAAGCCGACATATCATTAATTTCTTGAATAGAGTCTTTAATTTTAGCGAAGCTGCTGTTCGTTTCAGATGCATTTTTAACACTGAATACAGCTAACTCATGACAGTTCTCCATGGACTTAACTGCAACCAATATAGTTTCGTTGAATGAAGTAATCATTGATGAAATTTCTTCCGTCGACTGATGAGTGCGTTGCGATAAAACCCTAACCTCATCAGCAACCACAGCAAAACCACGTCCTTGTTCACCTGCACGAGCCGCTTCAATCGCAGCATTTAAAGCCAGTAAATTTGTTTGTTCTGCAATACCACTAATAGTCTCCACGATAGAGTTAACTTGAAGACTTTGTTTCTCTAATTGAGAAATAATACTAGTCGCGCTATTTACCTCACTAGACAGTTTATTAATGGAAACCTCGCAACTTTCAGCCACCACTTGACCCTGGTTTCCTATTTCCACAGAATGGTTTGACGCTCTTGCTGTTTTTTCAGCATTTTTTGCTATTTCATGCGTTGCTGACGACATTTCAGTCACTGCAGTAGCTACCATAGTAATTTCATCTTGCTGAGCTTTTGTACTTTTAATTTGATTCGCCGCCGAATTAGAAACCGATTTAGCTTCCGTCGTTAATTCAGATGTTACATCTTCAATTTTCAATAAAATATCTTGTAAATGTTGCGCGAAATTATTGAAATTACTAGCAAGCCGACCAATCTCATCGGATGAATTAACCGGGATACGTTTCGTTAAATCCCCATTACCTTCAGCAGCCAATTGCAATGCACTAGAAACTGTCGTCAAACTAGAAAGCAAAATTTTAATACCTTTTGAGGCAATCACTAAGAAAACAACAATTAACACAATAGCCAATACAATCAAGAAATTCATTAAGTCTTTGACTGGTTGAAACAATACAGATTGCTGACCTGACATGATAAGATAGAAGTTCGTTCCTTCTAAAGGCGTTTTAGAAACAAAATAACCTTCACCATCAAAGTTCAATTCAAAAACCATGTCATTTAAACTATCATCTTGAATCATATTAAGGGTTAAATCTGTATCTAATTCTGAAATAGGCTTAGTATTAAATGCCGATTCAGGATGTACGATAACAGTACCGTTTTGCGCAACGATAAACGCAAAACCATCACCAGGAACATATAGCCCTTTAATTGTCTCCAACATATAACCTAAATTGATAGTGCCGGCCATAACCCCCAGAGTATGACCATTGTTTATCACTTTTTTAGCCACACTAACAATCAGTGCACCTGATGCAGCAGAGGTGAAAGGGGCTGTAGTAATCACATCATCACTCTCTAATGCAGCTTTATACCACCCTCTTTTTCTTGGATCGTAGTTTTTGATTATGTTCAAACCTTCTGGCATATGCATATCCCCATTTGGCAAACCATAATATGCTTTTGATAAACCAACACCTTCTTGCACAGCAACTAACATTTCTGCGATATCCGCATGTTCTGTTTTTCCACGAACCGCTTTTGATAAAGACACCACCCCATCTCGCTGAACTTTCAACCAGTTCGATAATCGAGTAGCGTTAACCTTCCCTATGTGCAATAAATCGTCTTCAATGGTTACTTGCGTTTGCTTATTGATATTGTAGATAGACACAACGGTTAAAATACCTGAAAGAAATACAAGCATAAGCGAAAAAGTTATAAATATTTTTTTAAAGAGAGACATTTTTTACCTTCAAAGCGTTTTTACTTAGAATCACTAAATGTAATTATAACTCTATTCCAAAATAAAGCATGACATAAACATTATAGTCAATGATCTCCCAAAAGCACTGCAACCCAATGGGTTTTAGGGTTGGTTTCCATTGCAATTTTCACAATGATTGTCAGAGGGATCGATAACAGCATACCAACCGGCCCAAATACCCAGCCCCATAATAACAATGATAAAAAGACCACTAACGTAGAAAGCCCTAATCCTTTCCCCATGTATCTTGGCTCAATAATATTCCCGACAACTAAGTTAATCACCACATAACCAAGCGCCGTTAAACCTGCCGCAAAACCGCCTAATTGCACAAACGCCAACATAACAGCAGGAATGGCTGCGATAATCGAACCAATGTTAGGCACAAAATTCAGGAAAAAAGCAGAAACCCCCCACAGTATGGGAAAGTCGACACCCAAAATAAACAACCAAGTACTGACCACACAACCAGTTAGAATGCTCACAATGGTTTTAATCGCTAAGTAACGGTTCACCGCACTGGCGAAATCTTTAAAATTCTTCAGAGAAGAACGAGCATCACCCAATGCATGTGACAGCTTTTCAGGGAAGTCTGCCGCTTCGAATAATAAGAACACTACTGTCATTATGACTAGAAACGTATTCGTCAACACATTTCCAAGACCTGACAGGGTGTTAGCAACAACCTGCATTAAAACCGATGGGTCAAAGTATCCTCTTAATTGTTCACTAGAAACATGCAGCCCAAAACGATTAAGCAGCTCAATAATCCCCCCTAACTCTTGGGTCATGCGAATCTTATAATTTGGCAGCTCTTTATAGAAGCCATCTAACGATGCCCCAACAAACACCCCTAAAGATCCGACGCTAATCAGTATTAGCAATACAATAATTGTCACCGCAATCCATGTTGGCACACCTCGACGCCTTAAAGCCGCTAAAAAAGGCGCGCAGATTATGGCAATGAACGCAGACAACATAAAAGGCACGACAATTTCAGACGCCGCCTTCAAACCTGCAATGATAATCACCAAGGCAGACAGCCCAATCAACCAAGAAGTACCACGATTTAATTCACTCATTCTGATTCCTTTTTACTCGTATTCTTCATTCAGAGGATAAATACTTTGCCCGTAGTCTGCCAAGTCTTGCAACATGATTTGCCGAGCGTTTGTTAACGCCTCATCTTGTGCAATTTGATTGAGTTTTGCGAAATAGGCGTCCATATGAATACTGCCACCACCATCCGCTTCCATCAGGCGAACTCGTCGATATTCTTCCCACTCTTCACGCTGAGTATCGGACAATTGATCAGGGTAATTCCGCCCAATGTAACGCATTAGCATTTCAGGTAAACGTCGATCATCAAAAGATAAAGACAATTCAGATAAATGCTCTGGAGACGTTGTACGAATAATTTCCATGCGCTTTTTGTCATCATTTGAAAAGAACCCACCCGAATACAGCATTTCATCAGGATCCTTATGAACGGGGCGGGATTCTTGTAAAAAAACTTGTGATATTTTTTCTGTTAATCCCTGTGCATTTTTAATAATCGACAAATTCTTACGACACACATCCCCATCTAGAGCCAACCGTTCCACCACAGAAGCGTCCTTCAAAAAAGCACTCGGAGCAACCGCAGGGCAACGATTGTAATGCACAACTTTTAATGGAATACGCGACTCCCCTCCCAAATCCTCCGCTTTACTGAATACTCGATTACGAATGTCATCGACAGATAAATCCAATAGAACTTGTGCATCTTCCATTAGATCAAATAATATCACACCATTCTTGTTGGTTGGGTGAGGGGCAATCGGAACCACAAATGCAGCGTATTTTTTATCTCGGCCAAACATACCGGATATATGTAGGAAAGGCGTCATTTTGAATGCATTAATAAAAGTTTGTAGCTCAGATTTTTGACGCATTTTAAAATAATAGTCAAACAACTTTGGCTGTTTATCTTTAATTAACTTCGCCATTTCGATCGTGCCGTACACATCTGATAATGCATCATGAGCCTGCTCGTGCATAATGCCATTGGCCTTAGTCAGAGACTCCAATTTTAGAGAAACGTTACCTTCCTCGTCCGTAGGCCACTTAATTCCATCAGGTCGAATAGCGTACGCCATTCTCACCAAGTCGATGACATCCCAACGGGAGCAATTATTTTGCCATTCACGTGCATATGCATCGATAAAATTGCGGTAAAAACTAAAGCGCACCACTTCATCATCAAACCTTAAAGTGTTGTACCCAAGAGAACAGGTGCCAGGGACAGACAATTCTTTTTCGATTTCTTGCATAAACTCAGCTTCGCACAAGCCTTCCCTATTTGCATCTTGAGGGGCAATTCCTGTCAATAAGCAAGCTTCAGGGTTTGGCAAAACATCTTCAGCTAAGCGGCAATAAAACATAATTGGCTCGCCGATAAGGTTAAATTCCAAGTCTGTACGAATCCCTGCAAACTGTATGGGGCGGTCTTTAGCTGGATCAACGCCTGTAGTTTCAAAATCGAACCAAAAAAACGAGGTAGGTGCTGAAGAAGTCACTAATTATTCCTGTTAGACAATAAAATAAAAGGTATTATACGCACCTTGGGGATTTTTTGGCGACAAGAGGATAGAGAATATGCCGACACCGAGTAATTGCCCGTGCGGAACAGCACGTCCTTATGAAATGTGCTGCGCTATGTACCATAATAATCCTGGCACGGCGCCAACAGCAGAAACCCTAATGAGGTCTCGTTATTCTGCATTTACTTTGAATAAATTTGATTACATTCAAGACACGCAAAAATTGGACTCAGGCCAAGAACAATCGGCTGGAGACATTGCAGACAGTAACGATCATACCCAATGGATAAAACTGGAAGTTATCGACACACAAGACGGTGGAGAGAAAGACCAAACCGGCATGGTGTCATTTTGCGCCCACTTTAAAGAGGGCAAACACATAGGGCGTTTGTCCGAGCGTTCTCTATTCAAACGAATTAATGGTACTTGGTACTACACATCAGGTGAGCACGAAGTACAAGGTAATACACCGTTAATTAAAACACCCGACATGAACATTGGTCGTAACGATCCATGTCATTGCGGTTCCACTAAAAAATTTAAAAAATGCTGCGGCTAAGACACCTATTATTGTGAGCGAATTAAATGAGTATGTTGAGGTTTTTGTATGAACTGGGTTGAAATTCTTGGGTATGTTGCATCATTTTTAGTAGCAATATCTCTCATGATGAGCTCAATTGTTCGGCTTCGCTGGATCAATCTTGCTGGTGGCATTGCGTTTTCTGCTTATGGCTTCATTATTGGAGCCTACCCAGTTGCTGCGGTCAATGCATTTATTGCGTGCATTAATATTTTCTTTCTTATTAAAATTTATCGTTCACAGGTGGTGTTTAATGTCATCGAAAGTGGCTCAGAATCTGGGCAATCTGGTTACATCGGTTACTTTTTAGACTTCTTTTCTGCAGACATTGATGCAATTTACCCAGACTTTAAACGTCGCTTAAACATGCCGAATCGTGAATATTTTCTACTAACAGAAAAAGAGCACGTTGTTGGCATTATTTCAGGCATTCAGCACACAAAAAGTCACTTTGAAATCGATTTAGACATAGTGACTCCTGCTTATCGTGACTACAAATTGGGGAACTATTTATTTGGAGAGGACAACAATTTCGCTAGCAAGTTTGCTTTCACCAAAGTAACAGCCAATGTTCAAACAGAAGCATACCAAGCGTATTTATTAAAAGTGGGATTCATTCCAGAAAATCAACATATCTGGGAATACCGCATACCAAATACGTAATTATGCAAAGTTTGAAAATTAAAAATAATAGAAAATTAAAAAGGCCGTTCTATCAGCTTTTTTATTTTCACACTGTATGTTGTTTCTGGATTGAGCTGAATTCACACTTATATCACTATTCATGTGCTAAAAACCACTCTTCTACTGTCGCTCTTTCTTCATCCAACATTTTAGTTAGGTTCCCTAATGGCATGGTTTTTTGCAAGACAGACTGTTGATAAATTTTGATCCTCTGCGTTTGAATCTGTGCGGCCGTGTCAAACATAACGCCCGCTGGTGGGGTAGAAAACATTTGAAAGCTAGGTTGCGCACTGTGACACGTCGTGCATCTTGCCTCTACAATCATCTGAACTTTCTCATCCAGACTTTCAAGTAATGGCGCTTGCTTTGATTCTATGACACCACTTTCTAGGTTCGTCTTTACATTGACAACGTGTTTATTCACATTTTTACTCGCCGACAAACTCTGTTGATCCTGAACCGTGGAGTCACTTATCTGAGTTTTTTTCGGAAGTACATATCTTTCAGGTTGCGTAACCCATGCTAAGCTTAATAAGCAAAGGCAGGCTACAGGCAAAATCCACACAGATTTTTCCGGCTTGTGGCGAATATTAAAGTAATGTCTGATTCCTGCGCTTAATACAATAAGCACCATTAATATCAACCAATTCAGATCACTTCCGTAAGTCGAAGGATAATGATTGCTTATCATTATGAATAAAATTGGTAACGTTAAATAATTATTATGCCTAGAACGAAGCAGCGCTTTGGCTCCGTATTTAGGATCAACCGCTTCGCCTTTTCCTACCGCGGATAACAAAGCTCTTTGAGACGGCATAATGACGTGAGCAACATTCGCAACCATAATAGTACCGATCATAGCCCCTATATTTATAAAAGCGCCTCTCCCACTAAAAATAAGAGAGAGGCCATAGGCTACTAGAGCAAAGCTACCCAAACCTAAAATGGTAAGTAACATGGGTTTATGAGCTAGTGTATTACTTGCCAAATCATACACGATCCACGAAGCCAAAATACAAACCATACTGATCATCACGGCTTGCCAAGGTGCGAGTTCCAACACAGCTGGATCGATCAAATACAAACTGGCATTGAAGTAATATTGCACGATGAGCAAGCCCATACCTGTTAGCCAAGTAGTATAAGCCTCCCATTTAAACCAATGTAAGGTTTTCGGCATAACCTCTGGTGCTGTTTCGTATTTCTCTAATCGATAAATTCCTCCTCCATGAATCGCCCATAAATAGCCCGCTATGCCTTCTTTTTGTGGGCCACTGCGAACTAGATTATTTTCCAACCAATTAAAATAAAATGATGCACCTATCCACGCAATACCGGCCGTGATATGGAACCATCTAACAAATAAATTGAGCCATTCAAGTAAATGACCTTCTAACATAATTCCTCACTTAACTGGAAAATCGAGCAAAATCCGTTTCATCTATTTGATAAACGAATGCTTCATCAAATTCATACTCATCACAATTATGACCTGAGCCTATTCGGTCAATAACCAAAAAATCCGCCGCGTCACCCAAGGCAATTAAAGGATGGTGCCACGTGCCACACGCATAATTCACGCCTTGTGATGCCTTAGCCCAAAACACTTTCATTTTATGAATATCTGGACGATGTTCATCCAATGATGGAGCAACCACAATAAGATACGGTTTTTGATTCAGTGGCATAAATGCTTGTGACCCTAATGGATGGCGCTCTAGCATACTGATACGCAAAGGAAAGACTCTGGCATCTCCACGAAATATACTAATTCCAACATTGGCTGGATTGACGTCATCCGACACAATATCTACTTTCGCAAGATCATGGAAACGCGTTGTCGTCCCTTTATTTATTAAATAATGAGTCGCTGCGTTTTGAGCATCAATAACATCTCCATAGAATTGGAAGTTCTCTGGCGTTAATCGGTCTATCTGCATGTGCATACTTCACCTTTTATAAAATACATTTATCATCATGCATTATGAAAATATCGGTTTACCCAATAAACGTATTCGGCTAACACCCCCATCCGGAAAGATATTTAAACGAATGTGCGTAACTTTACCCACTGCGGCGATTTCTTCATTAAAACAATGCTCATAATCCGCTTTCAAACTTTGCTTAGGCAACAGTTCTTGCCAATAAATACTTTGAGCCGCCAGACTGGTGTCAGGCAACCCTTCAATGTTTGCATATTGAATAGAGCAAGCATCTGGGAAATTGCCTTTAAAATACGCCGTATCTACTACTATTGAATGGATCTCTCCAGCATGCCCCAGAGCCATAATGACCCAATCGTTGCCGGGTTCTCTGCGTCGTCGAGTCTCCCAACCGTCTCCCATATTCAACCCTTTACCCGGTAGGTTTAAATTTTGAATACAGCCATAGTGTTCATCGTTTGCCTCTATGGCTCTTCCACCATGTTCCAAAGCAAGTAAATCGATATTCGTGGCATGTTTAAAAGATTGCCAATCAATATTAGGTTGACCATACACTCGCAAACGCGCCACACCGCCATCAGGGTAGATAGTTAATTTCACATGAGTAAATACTTGTTGGCTCTGAACGTCGACAAGATGCTGCTTGTCGCCTTCTAGAGAAACAGTCTCCGTTATATCCACCCATACAGTTTCGTCGCTTATCTCACCTTCAGCATAGCAGGCTTGTATTAACGCCGCTGGAGGGTAATTTCCTGTAAAATGCCGTGTGTCTATATCTAAAACATTGATTCGCCCAGATACACCTAATTTCACAATGCAATAATCATAACCTTCTGTTCTTTTTCGACGAGATTCCCAGCCGTCCATCCATTTGCCATGCTCATCGTACTTACCTTCTATAAACACGGCATCATGATCTTGTAACATACGTTCTTTAGGCGCAAAAAAATCATCGCTCGCATAGATCGCTTGTGCCCCTAACCTTTCTGAGGCCAAATTAACACCGTACCAGTTTGTAGATTTATTAGACATAGACGCTCCTAGAAAACACAAAAAGACAGAATAGTTAAAACACCCAAAAAAAACAATAATTTCACAATAACAAAAAAGAAACAATTGTTTCGTATTTATTCTTGAAAATATCCTATCTTTTCGAGACATTTTGCAATCAACAAAGTTTAGCCCTTCCAAGAACCTCTTTTTTCCGTCATTATTCCCTAAACTTTGTCTATGAAATCAATGAAACAATGCAAGACCAATCAATAGAGCAACGAATTAAAGAGATTTACGAAAAGTTATCTCCAACACAACAGAAGCTAGCAACTTGCATCCTTAACCACCAAGGAGACATTGCAACCTATTCAGCGACGGAATTATCTAAGCTGGCAGGAGTTTCAAAATCAGCTGTTACCCGTTTACTACAACGACTTGGTTATCGTGACTTTGGGGAAGTTAAAAAGCAGGTGCGAACAGCAAGGCGATGGGGAGCACCTGTCGCGCAAAAAATATCCGAAGGACAAACATTATCCACCTTGTTTCAAGATCACATTAAGTGCGATCAAAACAACATTCAAAAAACACTCGAATCCATTCATCCAGAAAGCTATCAAACCGCCATTACGTGGATTAGTCAGGCACAAAAAGTCTATATCATTGGTTATCGAAATAATTATGCACTGGGATTGCACTTACGCCAGCAATTGACACAATGCCGCTCCAATATCACGCTTCTTCCGATTCCAGGTCAAACCTTGGGAGAAGAAGTCGCTTCTTTCATGAAAGAAGACATTGTGATTGTAATGGGCATACGTCGCCGACCTTCGTGGCTAAAAAATCTCATGGGCACCATTAAAACAAAAGGCATTCGTTTGATCTACATTACCGATCATGCGGATGTGGCCCCAAGTGACATCAGCGATTTGCATTTTTCATGTGCTGTACGTGGTGTCTCTGCCTTCGATTCTTATGCCAGTGTCATGAACCTTATTAGCATGATGGCGAACAGTGTGTATCAAGAGTCTTATAATGATGCTCATACTCGCATTCAAAAAATTGAATCAACGTACAAAACACTCAATGAGTTAGACATGGCGGCATTAACGAATGGTGCATCATTAGACGATGTGGATGATTAGTTTGCATCATGAATACCCGATTAAAGACGGTTCTACCGTTAGCTAATTCAAAAATCATTCTTAATGTCTTTTGAGTCAGAACAATGTCCTAACCTGTTTACTGGTCATCACTAAAACGTAACGAATTATCAATATTAAACTATCACGCTTATCAACATCAGGAATTACAATGCATTCAATTACTCTTGGCCCCCTAACCTCTGCTAATGGTGAAATTCAGATTCCAGGATCAAAAAGCCTATCAAATAGAATTTTACTGCTGGCAGCGTTAGCAAAAGGCACGACTCGGATTACCAATCTATTAGAAAGTGATGACATCCGACATATGCTCAATGCACTTACCTCTCTTGGTATCAAGTACACCCTTGAAGATCAAAACACCTGTATTGTTGAAGGCAATGGTGGCCCATTTAACGCGACTGAAGCGGACCTCTTCCTTGGCAATGCGGGTACGGCAATGCGCCCTTTGACCGCGGCATTATGTTTAGGCGAAGGTCAATTCCGCTTACATGGTGAGCCAAGAATGCACGAACGACCAATTGGCGATTTAGTTAAATCATTAAAAGCCCTAGGCGTTGATATAGAATACCAAGAGACCGAAGGTTACCCACCATTGCTTATTAAAGCGAATGGCTTATCTGGTGGTGAAGTGTCTATTAAAGGCCATATTTCTAGCCAATTTTTAACGGCTATTTTAATGTCTGCGCCCCTCGCTCAATCCGATTTAACCATTCATGTTGACGGTGATTTGGTTTCTAAGCCTTACATCGATATCACTCTACATGCTATGAAACAATTTGGTGTTGTTGTAGAAAACAATAACTACCAATCCTTCATTGTTAAAGGCCAGCAAACATACCAAAGCCCAGGCGATATTATGGTTGAGGGTGATGCCTCTTCTGCGTCTTACTTCCTTGCAGCCGCAGCCATTGCGGGCGGTAAAATCAAAGTGCACGGTGTTGGCTCAGATAGCGTCCAAGGTGATGTCAAATTTGCAGAAGTCTTATCTGCAATGGGAGCAAAAATCACCTATGGGCCAACATGGATCGAAGCTGAAAAAGATCAATTGAATGGCGTTGATTTGGATATGAACCACATTCCAGATGCGGCTATGACGATTGCCACTACCGCTCTTTTTGCAAACGGCCCGACACGTATTCGTAATATTTATAACTGGCGTGTAAAAGAAACAGACCGTTTAGCTGCGATGGCAACCGAATTGAAAAAATTAGGAGCCACAGTCGACGAAGGTGAAGATTATATTTACGTTGAACCATTAAAAGACGTAAAACATGCGGCTATTGATACTTACGATGATCATCGTATCGCGATGTGTTTTTCATTAGTCGCTTTCTCTAACTCACAGGTGACGATTAATGACCCAGGCTGTACATCAAAAACCTTCCCGACGTATTTTGACTTATTTGGAAAAGTTTCAAGCTAGCTATTGGACCTTTACCTAAAAAGCATAGCAAAAAAAAACCCCAACTTAATTAAGTTGGGGTTAACGAGGGTCTGTACAGAGGCTAGTTTAAACAAACTCAATAGGACTGGGATAAAACGTCAAGTCACAAAAAATACTTGTCTAAAGACTGCAGACAAAACTAATGCTGTATTAACCTTTGTCTTCCATTTTGTCCTTCATTTTATCCTTCATTTCTTTGCCATACTTACCGTGTTTACCACGATGTTTCTTCATTTTTTGCAATTTTTCGACTTGCTCTGGAGTCAATAAAGCTTCCAATTGTGTCTTATGAGATTCACGTAACGTTTTCATTTCTAATGAATTTTTCTCTAGCAAGGTCGTTACTTCCGCTTTAGTCGCGTCATCTAATTCCAATACATGAGCCAAACGATCTGCCATTTTGGATGAATCATGCATTCCATTTCCATTTTTATGACCGTCAGCCATAACATTGGTTGCTAAAGATGCCGTGACCAAAGCCGTAAAGCCGACTGCGCTCATTAGTCCCATTTTTTTAACATTCATAATGATCTCCTATTTGTTTCTATTTCGTTCGTTTCGATGAGTTCATTATGAATCACTTTATTGTCAATGTGTGTCAAACTCAGGTAACCACTAGGTAAAGGTTGTCAGATGACCGTCAGTAACTTTAGTTTCGTGCAAATAACGCGACCCAACTCTACTTGAATTCAAGTTATGAGTTGTACGCTTTATCCCAATCTTTCCAAATTACCTCTAAGCCATGAGACTGGATTAATTTGGCAATGTCAGAAACCTGTCTCTCATCCGATATTTCAAATTGCTTTAATGCGGATTGAGCATCTTCTGCGTAACCACCCGGTTGAGTTTTTGATTCTGCACTCATGCTGGTAAAGCCGATAGGCAATACATGATCTCGAAAATGTGCGGATTCACGTGTCGACAACGAAAGCTCTACATCTGCATCGAACAGTCGCCAAGCACAGACTAATTGGACTAATTGTTTATCGGTAATTTCGGATCCCACCTCTATACCTCCTTCACAGGGTCGAATGCGTGGAAAGGAGATACTAAAACGAGATCGCCAATACTGTTTTTGTAAGTGACGTAAATGATGCGCCAGAAACACGCTGTCCGTTCGCCAATCGTCCAATCCTAACAACACACCTAAACCAATTTTGTGCACCTGTGCTTGGCCAATCCTATCAGGAGCATCCAAACGATAATTAAAATCCGACTTCTTACCCTTGATATGATGTTTTGCGTACGTCGTTTTGTTGTAGGTTTCTTGATAAACCAAAACAGCGTTCAAACCCAAGCCACGTAAAGCAGAATACTCATCCACCTCTAATGGCTGAATCTCCATTGAAAGGTAGTTAAAGGATGGCGTAATGATTGGCAGCATTTTTTTAAAATACGACAAAGACACTTTTGATGTCTCACCAGTGACCAGTAATATGTGATCAAACCCTTTTGTTTTTAACGCACGTACTTCATTTTCAACATCACTTTCATTAAGTGTCAAACGTTTAATAGGATTACTCATCGAAAAGCCGCAGTAACTGCATTCGTTCGCACAGGTATTCGACAAATACAAAGGCGCAAACAAACTCATACCAAAACCAAAGCGCTGTCGAGTAAGTTGCTGACTTTTGGCTACCATTTCAGGTAAAAAAGCTTGAGCAGCAGGGGATACCAGCGTGATAAAATCGTCTATTTGAAGATTTTTTTTCACCAAGACCCTTCGAACATCTTCTGCGGTTTGACTGTCAATACTTGCCGCCGTGGTTTGCCAATTTAGCGACGATACGACATCGCTAAATTGACCCTGAACAGCAGTCGATTGACCGATAAAATTTAATGGTGCAGCAATACTGTTCGACATTAGACCAATCCTGCTAAAAAATCGGTCATTGGGCTCGACGCCGCCGCATGCTCTTCCATAGCCAGACCAGAGCGAAACGCCAAACGCCCAGCTTCTACCGCTAAACAAAAGGCATATCCCATGGATTCTGGTTGGCGGGCCACCGCCATTGCGGTATTTACCAAAACAGCATCTGCACCCAATTGCATGGCTAATGCCGCATCCGCAGGGGAGCCAATCCCAGCATCGACAATGACAGGAACACTGCTTTGTTCAATAATAATTTCCAAAAAGGTACGGCTGGCCAATCCTTTGTTTGATCCGATAGGCGAGCCTAATGGCATAACACAATGACAACCAACTTCCTCCAACCTTTTACACAAAACAGGATCAGCGTGAACATAAGGCATCACAATAAACCCCTGCTTTATAAGTTGCTCTGCTGCTTCGAGTGTTTCAACTGGATCTGGCATTAAATAGCGTGAGTCAGGGTGAATTTCTAGTTTCACCCAATTGGTCTCTAACGCTTCTCTTGATAAATTCGCAGCGAATACCGCTTCCTTTGCGGTTCTCGCTCCAGAAGTATTTGGCAACAATTTCATTCCGTGCTGTTGTAATGGCTGCAAGATATTATCACTTTGATTAACAAAATCCATCCGTCGCAGAGACAAGGTGACTAACTCACTGCCACTGGCTTTAATTGATTCAATCATTGATTCTGAATTGGCGTACTTTCCTGTCCCAGTAAACAAACGTGACTGAAATGAATGGTCGCTAATAATAAGAGGATCATTTTTTATCGTATTCATGTTATCCACCCACGATCGATTCAAAAATTAGTACCGTGTCTCCATGACGTATCAAGGTCTTTCCCCATACGCTTTTAGGCACAATGTCGTCATTCAGAGCGACAGCGACGCCCTCTTTATTTGATTCTAAATGCCGAATTAAGTCTTCCACCGATTCGCCAGAGAACGAAAACAAAGAATCATTAAGTTGGATCTCTTTCATTACACAGTCATCCTTTTTCTTGATACGTTATAAGAAGACATTCTTTGCAAAAAACCCGTCACAACGGCTTCAGGGTTAGATGATTCAGTAATCGCCGTCACCATCGCAATACCATCCACATTGGTCTGTAAAACATCATCAAAGGCGGCTTCCCCAATGCCTCCAATGGCGACAGTGGGATACACGCCTGATAACAAGCGAATGTATTTTGTTAATCGCTCTATACCTTGTGGTTGAGAAGGCATGTCTTTGGTTTTTGTTGGAAAAATATGACCAAGAGCAATGTAGCTAGGGCTCACATTTTGCGCTCTCGCTATTTCAAAATAACCATGAGTACTCACCCCCAGACGAAGCCCAGACGCGGCAATGTAGGCCAAATCGGCTTCAAGCAAATCCTCTTGACCAAGATGAACACCATAAGCACCGTATTCAATGGCTTTTTGCCAATAATCATTAATGAAAACCTGAGCACTGTAGCGTTTACCAAGCTTGACCGCTGTTTTGATGTTTTGGTCTAAACAGGGTGATTGAGGGTTTTTGATGCGCAATTGAATCGTTTGAATGCCCGCTTTCAGTAACCGCTCAATCCATTCAGGGGAATCGACCACTGGATACAACCCGAATGAACGAGGCTCCATGGATAAAAATGGCTGAGTAGACCGATCCGATTGAAAAACGTCTTGTTCGTTTGAAGTCAGTATCTCGGGCAAATGCTCAATTTTATCTGGCCAACCACACGTCCCTAAAGGCCCCTCTCCTTTACCCACTTGATAGCTTTTTTCTAGAGCATGATTAATATAACTTTTCGCTAAGGTGATACTGTCTAGCGTATCGTACCCTAAAGACAAAAAAGCACTTAATGCCGTTGCAAAACTGCATCCTGTTCCACGGCTGTGACTCTGTGTTTGCCTTTTCGATGAAAAACCAATAGGGAAAGACAAACCCTCCACCTTCACACTGGAGGTAAAAAGCCAATCTACACAGTCTTCAGAAGCATTCGACTTTCCCCAAGCATGGCCACCTTTAATCAACCATTTTTTCTCTCTAAAGCTCGGTGACTGCACCATAAACGCATTAAAACATTCAAATAAACGGCTAGTGATCGATGAATCAATTATCGGTCGATCCTCCTTCAGGTTCACCATCAACGCGAATTCATCGGTATTTGGCGTAATCCAATCCACTATTGTCAGAAGCGCCATTAACGATTCAAACGAATCATGCCCTTCAGCTTCATCATGAATAGAGGAACAAAATAAGCTCTGCCCCGTGGAAGAGACGCCCACAGGATCAAGCACAATTTGACAATCTGGGTAGCCAATCTTTATTTTCTTTAACCAAAAAGACGTCGCCAGCATTAATTCATAATTAGACAAGAGTCCAATTTTTATAATGTTTGGCTGCATGTCCGATAAAATGCTTTCCCACTGCGCATCAAATTGCTGCTTTGCAATGGGAAATACATGGGAGACACCTTGTGAGTTTTGAGCAGTTAACGACGTGACAACGGTGACAATATGCACGCCTAAATCCTGCCCAACACGGATATCAGCTTGTAAGCCAGCATGCGCACTCGGGTCAGAGCCCCCGACACACAAAACAATCGGCATTAATGAGTTTGTTGAGAACATTAATCCTCCTCACGTTGTAACTGCTTACCCTGATTGAGTGACACCTCATCCTGTAATCGATCCGTTGTTAAATACACATCGCTGCCTAGTGCTTTAAATTGCTCAGACATTTTTTGCATACCTGATTGGGCATCTAAATCCGTGAGCTCTGTTGCGTCAATACGCTGTAGTTTTGTGTCATCAAGACCTTTGGCATAGTCCCTTACTTCTTGTGTAATTTTCATCGAGCAGAACTTTGGTCCACACATAGAACAAAAATGAGCCACTTTTCCTGACGCCTGAGGAATCGTTTCGTCGTGATAGGCTCTTGCTCTGATTGGGTCTAGAGAGAGGTTAAACTGATCTTCCCAACGAAACTCAAAACGAGCTTTAGACAAAGCATTATCACGCACTTGAGCGCCCGGATGTCCTTTTGCCAAATCCGCAGCATGGGCCGCAATTTTGTAGGTAATTAAACCTTCTTTAACGTCTTCTTTGTTTGGTAAGCCTAAATGCTCTTTTGGTGTGACATAACACAACATGGCACAGCCATACCAACCAATTTGTGCGGCACCAATGCCTGATGTGATGTGATCATACGCAGGGGCGATATCTTGTGTTAACGGGCCTAATGTATAAAACGGTGCTTCATGACAGTGCTTCAACTGCTCCGCCATATTTTCTTCAATCAGTTGCATCGGTACGTGGCCTGGACCTTCAATCATAACCTGCACATCGTATTCCCAAGCCACCTTGGTTAATTCACCCAAGGTTCTTAACTCTGACATCTGAGCCTCGTCGTTCGCATCCAGAATAGACCCGGGACGCAAACCATCACCCAAAGACAATGCCACATCATATTGAGCACAAATTTCACAAACTTCTCGAAAACGCGTGTAAATGAAATTCTCTTCATGATGAGATAAGCACCATTTCGCCATAATCGAACCACCGCGAGACACAATGCCAGTCAAACGCTTCGCTGTCATGGGGACAAAACGCAATAACACTCCCGCATGGATAGTAAAATAATCCACTCCTTGCTCGGCTTGCTCAAGTAAGGTGTCACGAAATACGTCCCAATTTAAATCTTCAGCTACGCCATTCACTTTTTCCAACGCTTGATAAATAGGAACCGTTCCGATTGGTACAGGTGAGTTTCTCAGTATCCATTCTCGGGTCTCATGAATGTTTTTACCCGTGGACAAATCCATCACGGTGTCTGCACCCCAACGAGTCGACCAAACCAGTTTCTCAACTTCTTCTTCAATCGATGAAGTTACGGCTGAATTACCGATGTTTGCATTCACCTTAACTAAGAAGTTGCGCCCTATGATCATTGGCTCGGATTCAGGGTGATTAATATTATTCGGTATGATTGCACGGCCTCTCGCCACTTCATCACGAACAAACTCTGGTGTAATGTGTTGCTGAATATTCGCTCCGACGCTTTTCCCTGAATGTTGTCTACGCAAGAGCTCGCCTTGAATTGCATCAAAATTTTGGTTTTCACGAATGGCTATGAATTCCATCTCAGGCGTAATAATGCCTTGTCGAGCGTAATGCATCTGCGTTACGTTTTTACCTGGCTTTGCTTTCTCTGGTTTTGGTAAATTCTTAAAACGTAATTCATCCAAAGCCGCATTTTCTAAGCGTTCATTAGAAAACTTCGACGATAATTGTGTTAATTGTTCCGTATCTTTACGAGCATCAATCCAACTTTCTCTTAACCTTGGTAACCCTTTATGGACATCGATCGTTGCCTTAGGGTCTGCATACGCGCCGGAGCAATCGTAAATATAAATGGGGTCATTTGATTCAAAGGTGAGATTGTTTGGATCTGAACCAATCGCAGTATCAGAGACATTAATTTGACGCATAGGAACACGGATAGAGGGATCTGAACCTTCAATATAGATGCGTTCTGAAGAAGGAAAAGGTGTCGCTTGAAGCGATTCAATAAAGGCTTTAGCTGCTTGACGAGATGCTTCTCGGCTGACTTTATTTGGTTTTTTTATAATGTTGTTTACTGATTCATTATTCGATGACATAAGCCGTTCCCTAAAAGTAAAATGAGAATTGCTTGTCTAAAATGAGGCTCATTGAAGGCATTCCAAAAATGGAATTATGCTTCAAAAATTTTCTACAGGGATTAATACGACAGCACCAAATACAACCGTAAAATCCCGGTAGAAGTACATTCGATGCAGAAAAGAAAAGATTACGATTTTCTTGTTTCCTACGCAGGTTTTTAACCCTGATCAGGTTCTGCGGATCCCGCTTATAAGCGATCTCAGCCAAATGGCACTCCGACAAGTAATTGCACAATACCCAGTAATAATACGCTTGTAAAGCCTTAAAATTTGTCTGGTTATGTGAGAGCCATATTCATTTGGCGTATTTTTAATGTTACAGGCAACATTAAAATTCATCGACGGCTAGGACTTTGCGCCCTTGACTAAGCAGTTCCTCTACTCGATTTTTCATATTAGTAAACGCGTCTTCAGAGCCCCAACTGATCGAACCCGCCTCTTCCACGCAATTCTCTTTGCCAATGCTCACACCCTACTCACTGATCGTATTGACCGATCCATTCGAAAATATCGCTTTAATGATTTTTGGCCCACCTGCAGGGCCACGTCGATGAGATGACTGTAATAATAAGAATAAGAAGCGTATTAAACAATACGACTTCATTACTCACTGTAAAAAGGGCTGTTTTTCTCTCTTTCTTTTACTTTCTCTAATATTTCTTTTTGTTCTGCAATGCTTGCCCGACCCCATTTAGTAATTTCCCCACCCGTTCGGTAACAACCAATACAAATATCGTCATCATCTAAGCTACACACATTGGTGCAGGGAGAAACAACAACACCTTTATCTTGTGACTTCATTTTCACATTCCTCAAACAAGAGTAACCGTGTATAAAAAATTACGGTATTTTAACTACATTTGCTTAAAGAGATAGGTATTATTTCGGCTAACTGGAAGGGTTCTATTCAATTCTTTAAGTATCAAGGAATATCGCCCCTGTTCATCTTTACTAACTTGACTGATTTTTAGACACCTGTACGATCACCGCGCGGTGTATTCTTCAAAATACGATTATGCCACTTTCAACTAGGGGTTGAATCGTAAAAAGGGCGTACTTAGGTACTTAGCTTCTTCTAACCCACTTTCAATAATCAAATTGTATTCTAATCGATCCCCCATTCTTACTTTTTGAATCGCCAAGTAAGCCTTTACGGTTTCTAATTCATTTTTAATACAAATAATTTGTGTTTGAGCTTTGGTTATGGATGCTCTCAAAAGATCCGTCATTTTCTTTGAGGAATCAGGCTATAAATCAATTAACACACGAATATTTTCCAATGTATTAAAGAGAAAATGCGGCTCCATTTGAGATTGCAAAACGTTATAACTAGACTCTGCCATTTTTTCTTACAGTAATGTTTTCAACTCCTGCTCTTGTAGCTCTTTATCTTTTCGATTAAGTCTATGAGTAATATAAAAAATATAAGTAATGAAAAAACTAAATAATACTCTTAATAGCACCTCTGAAAACGGTGCTTCCAGTATTCACTTCTGTACTTCACCAAACAAAAACAGCGTTACAGCCCATGTATTCTTATTCGGTCTAAATAAACAGGCTGTAAGTGGGCTATTTTTCAAATTGAAGTAAACGAGCCTTATTTAGCTCTTTCATCCTTCCAAGTACATCAACACCAATTTGATTATAAACATCCAACAAATCAATTAAGACCCAGTTTTCTCTAATTAAATGGCCTTCTACACGCCAAAAATCTAAACTACGCATAGTAATTTCCTGATTCGAAGGAGCAATACCTAACCACCCGCCATGACTAATTGTCATTGACATGCCAGGCCACGCAGTGAACCCCACGTAATCACCATCAGCAAATAGAAAACCTTTCTGAGTATCTCCAACACGGTTTGGCAACGCGTTTAAAAATGGTATTTGATGCCAGTTTCTAAACCCTTTAATACCTCTCGCAGTACCAATACCTGATGGTCCATACCAACTGCAATTTGGATGCCAATATTGATCTAGTTTCATAGCATCAACGCCCCCATCAGAAAACTCCCCCAATGACTCGCACATATTAGCGACGATATCCAAGCTTATCGCTGAGCGCTCCGAATTGTCATCAGAAGCAATAATGCCATCTTGTGTTGCAGGCCCAGGAACATGCCATTCACGACCAAGACTTACAGACAATGGCCAAACACCTGCCTGCATCATCACTTCAGGAATATCCCATACTGCCTGCATTTCAACAATTCTTCCCTCTTCTATCCGGAAAAACTCATGAAATCTCATACTCACTTGATGACCAGTAGGCAATATATCTAACCAAGGCTTTTCAAACGACCCTGTATAATAACCACAACATCCTACCCACTGACTTTGATGATTTGAACTCCCCGCCATTACAATAGTATCTCTACGCTCTAACCCTATAAACGCTTCCGATAAAGGGCGAAAAACTCGACTTATTAAATCTTGTTTTGATGCTAACGTTTCAAACGGAAAAGAAAGTTGCAACACCGCATTCTCTGAGAAAATCTCATCAACAACGCTGGAGAAGTTGCTTTCAGAGTAGTTATACAGTGACTCTCTCAATTTTTTAACTAACCCTTTGTTTTTAATATTAATTAGCATGATAAAAATAACCTCTAACGATGGATTTAGTATAATCTACAGAATAAAATAGATTCCCAAATATCTTTATATTTCAATAAAAATGGAACGTCTAAAAACAGATATATCAAAACGTTAATACAAAAAAATATTGCAAGAATCAAGGAATTATGGTTATTTATTGCATACGTATTCAAAGAAATCAACAAAACGAGTGAGAGTATGGCCAAGATACAGTTAAAAAACATTTGCAAGCGCTGGGGGTCTACCACTGGCGTAAAAGATTTTAATTTAGATATAGAAGATAAAGAGTTTATCGTATTCTTAGGCCCATCAGGTTGTGGAAAGACAACAACCATGAGAATGATTGCTGGTTTAGAAGACCCTACAGAAGGCGAGATTTACATTGGAGATACGTGTGTTAATGGTTTTGATCCTAAAGACAGAGACATTTCCATGGTATTTCAAAGCTACGGTCTATATCCAAACCTCACTGTCTATGAAAACATAAGGTTTCCTTTAAAAATTCGTAAAGTCGACTCTAACACTCATGATGAAAGAGTCAATAGAGCCTCTGATATGGTTGAATTGGGCCAATTACTCGAGCGCTATCCGCGTGAGTTATCTGGAGGACAACGTCAAAGGGTAGCCTTGGCTAGAGCCATCGTTCGTGAACCAAATGTGTTTTTAATGGACGAACCACTTTCTAACTTGGATGCAAAACTCAGAGTCTCGACTCGTGCTCAAATTAAGCATTTACAACATACCTTACAAACAACCACTATTTATGTAACTCATGATCAAATTGAAGCAATGACCCTTGCTGATAGAGTCGTAGTTATGAGTATGGGAGAACTGCAGCAACTAGGTACACCTACTGAAATTTATGACAGGCCAGCCAATACATTTGTTGCTAGCTTTATCGGCTCACCCGCTATGAATTTATTAGATGGTGACATAATAAATAACCAATTTACGGCAGAACATACTAAGGTTGATAATGTCTCAAATCAACTGCCTAGTAATATCACCATGGGATTTCGCGCTGAAGATATTCAAGTAAGTACAGAGGTAGAAGGCGACATCACTGCCCCTGTATACAGTATCGAGTTACTTGGAGATTCAACTCTTATTTCCATAAAAATAAAAGACGCCCTGCTTATTGCAAAGGCAGATAAAACTTTCCGTGCAAAAATCGGTCAGCCCGTCAGCTTCATTATCCCACCGGAAGCAAGACACTGGTTCAATCGTGAAGACGGATCACGTATTGATATTTAATTAATCCAATAATAATAAAACGCCTCTACAAATCACACAGGAACCTAAAAATGAAAAAACTAACTCTTACATCTCTTATTGCTTTAAGCACCCTAAGCACTTTTGCCTATGCAGACTGTGCATTTGAAAACACTCAAGAAGTAAAAACCATTTCAGCAAGCTTTGCCGCCTGGAAAGCTGTTACAAAATCAATGGCGGAGTGTGGCAATGTCAGCTCCACCCTTGATTCAGAATTTAAAACAAAAGTTGGTGCGGCATTATCTGCAACCCCTTCTTTGTATCATATCAGTGGCGTTGCAAATGGCACTTTTGTCCCTTTATTGAATAATGGTTTATTAAGGCCACTGGACGATCTTGTCGTGAAATATGGAAAAAACCTGAACGCCAATCAGTTTATCCAAATAGACGGCAAAACGATGGCTATTGCCATGATGATCAATACACAACACTTTATGTATCGTAAAGATATTTTAGATCAAGTCGGTTTAGAAGCACCTACAACATGGGAAGAGGTACTCGTTGCAGCCGAAAAAATAAAGCAGGCCGACATTATCCAATATCCGTTAGGAGGAACTTACAAAACCGGTTGGAACCTAGCAATGGAATTCATAAATATGTATTTGGGCTTCGGCACCGACTTATTTGATGGTGATAAACCTAATGTTGATAATGAATCTGGCATAAAAACATTGGAAATGATGAAAAAGCTAACTGCTTATATGGATCCTGAATACTTAATCGCCGACTCTACTTTTGTTCAAAAACAGTTCCAACAAGGGAATGTTGCGATGGCGAATCTTTGGGCTACTCGCGCAACAGCTCTCGACAATAAAGAAGAATCACAAGTTGTTGGCAAGGTTTACATGACCGCAGCGCCTAAATCGATACCTGAAGGTCATCCTGCAAGCACCATGTGGTGGGACGGTATTACTATTGCAAAAAACATCACAGATGAAGAAGCGGATAATGCTTTTAGAGTTGCTCTAGAAGGTTTAGATGAAGAGATGGTCAAAGAAAACACAGATGCCGCTATATGGTTAATAAAAGGATACGTTCCAACACGCCTAAGTAATGGAGCCATTCAAAATGCAATAAACAGAACACCAAGCTACCCTCTGACAGCGAATATCGGATTAATCCATACCGCATTGGGAAAAAATGTGTCTGACTATTTAACAGGCCAGAAAACAGCAAAAGAAACGTTACAGTCCGTTGAGGAAGATTATATCTCAGCGGCAAAAGAGTCTGGATTATTGTAATACATACCTCTTTTTAAACGGGTTGGTTTTTTGAAGCCAACTCCACTTAACGTTTATTTAATGCGGTAACGAGCATGAAAAACAAAACTTTCTTTACCTTTGTTGCACCGTCGCTTGTGATGATGCTTGTATTTATTGCCATTCCATTAGTGTCGGTATTTATACAAAGTTTTTATGTCACACAGGGTGTATTCGAAACAGTCACAGTAGAAACCTGTACTCCCAGTTTTCCTACTTCAATTTGTGAGTCAACTGAAAAAACAATTCCTATTTTAGACGCAAATAATAATCCCTTAACACAGACTGTATTTGTAGGGTTAGATACTTATCGAGCGTTGCTAGAACCGGATCATGTCTCTGATTTGATGAGTAATGGGCAATTTTTGGATGTTTTTAGCTCCATTGATTTCTATAAAGCACTACGCTTTACCTTAATGTTTACCTTAATCACTCTCCCTTTAGTGATTGGTGTTGGTTTATTAATTGCTTTAGCTGTTAATAATGCATCTAAAAAAGTCAAAGGCCCTATCATTTTCGTTTCTCTACTGCCTTTTATCATTACTCCCGTCATTGGTGCGCTTTCTATTAAATGGTTATTTATTGGGGAAGGTTTACTAACAAGAGCATTAGAAAACATAACAGGGGAAGAAATCTCAATGTTTGCCCAAGGCTGGACGATTGAGCTCTTAATGATGTTCTACCGTGTCTGGCACGTTGCACCTTTTGCATTCGTTATCTTTTATGCAGGTCTGCAATCTGTCAATCAAGATACCCTCGAATCCGCCATTATTGATGGTGCATCTCGTTTCGAACGCATTAGATACGTCGTTATTCCACACTTAATGCCATTGATTTACTTTATCGCATTAATTCATTTGATGGATACCTATCGTGTATTCGAAGAAATTATTGGTTTCTCAAGTGAAGCTCATGTTATTTCACTACAGTGGTTAACTTTTGACTTTTTAGAACCTGATGATACAGGGAATAGAGCGATATCAAGAGCCTCAGCGTCATCCATGTTAACCATGGTTGGTATCATTATTTTACTCGTGCCAGTGCTAAGCCGCACACTTCGCGATCAGAAAAAAGGATAATAAGATGGAAGACGATACGCCTAAAGCGTTCCAACAAACGCCTTTATTACGCTTCACCAGCTATAGCTTCCTTGCCTTTTGGGCACTTATTGCTGCGTTTCCGCTTTTTTGGATTTTCATCATGAGCTTTAAGCTACCAATTGATGCATTTGCCCAAAACCCTTTAGACGTCATCTTAGGGGATAACACAGCAAACTCTGCCAATGCACTGAGCATTATTGATGTTCTTCTAGTCGGCTTTTTTGCTTATTATGCATATCAAATTCCGATCAGACTGTATCGAACAACATTGGAGTATTTTGTACCCAATCAAAATCAGAAAATGGGGGCCTTCTTTCTTGGACTGTCCTATATTTTAATCTTAATTGGTTTTGCATTTTATCTTGTGCCTGTTGTCAGTAACCTTATCAATACCGTTTTTAGTGTTATCCCATTATTGTCTTTGCTCGCGGAGCCTTTAATCGGTTATACACTTGAACATTATTATGCGGTTTGGGTAGAAAATGAATTTTATGTCCAGTTCAAAAACTCATTAATCGTTACCACAGGGGTAGTGACTATTTCATTAACAGTGGGAACGTTAGCGGCTTATGCACTATCTAGAACAACGTCTAACATTGCTATTTGGCTACTTATCACCGCCCTGGTTTTTAGAGCTTTACCACATTCTGTGCTAGTCACTGGTTACTTACCTTTCTTTATAGAGTCTAAAGAAATACTAGAACCTCTGTGGGGCATGCCTATTATTGGCTGGATTCTAAGTGCTTTATCGGACACGCCACCAACCTTATATGGCCAACCTCTGGCAGTTATTGCGGTACTGGTTGCCATTAATCAGCCTTTTACTATTTGGATGCTGCGCTCTTTCTTTATGAATGTGCCAAAAGAATTGGATGAAGCCGCACGTGTAGATGGATGCACCCACTTTCAAGCATTTAGAAAGGTGATTTTACCTGTAATGTGGCCTGGGCTTATTACTACTGGATTGTTCTCATTCTTACTGGCATATAACGATTATCTAGTAACGTCATTACTGCTTGATAATCAAAATCAAACGATGGTTCCAGCGATTACCGCATATTTTAACAGAGAAACCACAGCAACAGATCAAGTCGAAGCCATTGCAGCGGCGACATCCATTACTGCACCGTTGTTTCTTCTCGTAATGCTATTCCAAAAACAAATTGTTTCTGGTCTCACCGCTGGCGCAGTGAAAGGGTAACCTTTCACTGCTATATACATTTACAAAATGATTGGAGCTCTATAATGAAAAGACCCGAAGTACAACAAGCGCCTTTTACGTTAGACAACGACTTAAGCAAAACAGAGAAAACTAGGGCCGTTGTTGAGGCAATGGTAAATGGTCTCAACGATCATGATATTGCAGGCATGGGTCGCTTCTTTGACGAAGATTTTCGCTGGATCGGTAACACGGGGTGCGGATTTAAAAATGGCTTAGAAGAGTTCCAGAATAACTGGCAACGCCCTTTCCAAGCAGCATTCAGTGAGAAAGTGTGTACCGATGAAGTTCGTATTGCCGAAGGAGAATGGATGGCTGCTTTTGGTCGCCAAAATGCGAAACATACGGGTGTCTTTATGGGGATTGAGCCGACAGGGAAAGATGTGGAAATTCGTTATATGGATTTCTGGAAAGTGGTTGATGATAAAATTGTCGACAATTGGGTTATGATTGATTTTCCTTATGTATTAAAACAATTAGGGAAAGACATCTTCAACGGAGAGGGCTGGGAGAAATTGGACTCTACAGAGATACAACACCCTGTTACGCCGTTAAAATAATAATAGAGAGTATTAAATACAATTCGCTTCGAACTGAGTTTAATACTCTATTTACCCTTCGTCTCTAATGCATGCTTTTTGTGAGTAACCTATAATGCAAAACTTTGATTCTAAATTCCTTGATTTACCCGACTACATTATCAAAATCACCAAAGAAATTTGGGAAGATCGAGGATTAAGTACGCTTCATCAATATTATGGAAAGGATATTATTGTCCGAGTGCCTGCGACAATCATTCGAGGAAACACCAATGTTATTGCCTCTACAATGGCAACATTAAATGAGTTCCCTGACAGAACACTACTAGGCGAAGATGTTATTTGGTCCGGGGATGATCAAGCAGGATACTTGTCATCACACAGGATTTTTTCTCAAGCAACACACCTAAAAGACGGCGTTTTTGGAAAAGCCACAGGCAAAAAACTCGGTTTCCGCATTATTGCTGATTGTTATTGCATCGATAATCAAATAACAGATGAATGGATGATTCGAGATCAAGGTGCCGTTGTTACACAACTGGGTTTAGACCCTAAGACCTACGCCCATAATCAAATTCAGGATGAAGGAGGGGTCGATAAGGCGACTGTACCCTTTAACCCCTCCATCGATGTGGTTGGGCCTTATACAGGAAAAGGCAACGATAACTCAGTGGGGCAAGCGTATGCCGGAACGTTACAACGATTAATGAATGCTGATTTTAATGCCATTTTCACGCTTTTTGATAGAGCAGTACAAACAGAGTACCCTAATGGTGTTTCGGACCATGGTCATAACAGTGTAGATTCTTTTTGGCTAGGTTTACGCTCCTCTTTTCCGAATGCAACCTTTTCTATTCACCACACCATTGGTCGCAACGACGCTGGTCTGGCCGATAGAGCCGCTATTCGTTGGTCACTTTCTGGTAAACATGAAGGTTGGGGGCGTTACGGACAACCAAGCAATGCAGAGGTTTATATTATGGGTATAAGCCATGTTGAATACGGTCCACGAGGCATTACTCGTGAATACGTGACCATAGACGATACAGCAATTTGGAAACAAATTTTATTACATACAGGTTAAAAAAAATTAACAACCTGAATTAGATCAACTTCCTATATGTAGACCTTAATTATGAGTATGTTTCAAGAAAGCAAACAATTAGTACGAGCGTATTTTAATGCTATTGAACAAGCAAGCGTAGATACGTTAGACGAGGTCATGTCGGAATACATAGCTACTGACTATCTCTGGCGAGGCGTTTACCCTTGGAGAGAAATAAATAATGTTAACGACGTTACTCAATCCTTTTGGAAACCTTTATTCACGTCTATAAAACACCTACAACGTCGGCAAGATATTTTTATTGCAGGTGAAAATGAGCTAGGTGGAGAGCACTGGGTAATGAGTATGGGTAACTTTATGGGGCTATTTGATGAAGACTTTTTAGGAATCAAAGCCACTCGAAAAATTATCAACTTACGCTACGCAGAATTCAATTGTGTTGAAAATAGAAAAATCACAAAGACAGGCTTGTTTATCGATCTTATTGGATTAATGGATCAAGCAGGAGCTTACCCCCTACCGCCATCCACAGGTGTTTATTATAACTATCCTGGACCAAGAAATCATGATGGTTTATTGTTTCAAGATGCGCCAAAAAGCGAAGGCACGAAAACGCTCGCCCTCATTAATGAAATGATTACGGACTTAGATACCCTCAACAAAAGTGGTTCAATGACTTGCACCCCTGATGTATTAGAAAAAACGTGGTCTAAAAATATGATGTGGTACGGCCCTGCGGGTGTTGGGGCAACCTATACCATTCCTCGATACCAAGAACAACACCAACTGCCTTTTCGCTCAAGCATGGGAGATAAAACGTTTCGCGGTCATGAATGTCGTTTTGCTGAAGGAAACTTCGCTTGTTTCTTCGGCTGGCCAAACCTATCCAATACCCCTCTAGGAGGATGGCTTGGTTTGCCTGGAGGTAACGTTAATGCAGAGATGCAAGTTGTCGACATTTATTGTCGTGAAGGAGACAAACTCAGTGAGAACTGGATACTTATTGATATCCCCTATTGGTTAAAACAACAAGGACTGGATGTACTAAAGCGAACAGAGGGTATTCTTAATCCAAATTAGTCGTAACTCTAGCGCTGGGATGAGTCGCTGTACTTTAAAAAAAAGCTTATAATGCGTTGTTTTTAGCATTGTAAGCTTTTTCAAAATACCTGTTTAGACTATGACGAATAACTCGAATATGAATAAAAAACCCAGTTCTGTAGATGTTGCCAAAGCCGCTGGTGTAAGCCAGTCTATGGTGAGTCGGGCTTTTACACCAGGCTCCTCTATCAATCCAGAAAAAAGAGAACTCATTTTTTCTAAGGCAAAAGAACTTGGGTATCGGCCTAATATTATGGCTCGTTCCATGATTACGAAAAAAAGTAAAATTATTGGTTTTGTATTTGGCTATCTAGAAAATCAATACTACCCTCTTGCTCTTGAAAAGCTTTCTCGTGAGTTTCAAGCAAAGGGCTATCACAGCCTCATGTTCTTTTCTGATAATCAAAGCTCTGCCGATGAAATCGTTCAAGAATTTCTTCAATATCAAATTGATGCCGTTATTTTAGCGTCCGTATCATTATCTCCAGATTGGATTGAAGCATGCCACTCACTCTCTGTCCCCGTCGTTCTCTTTAACCGAGCAATAGAAACTGATGATGTCACCTCTGTTACCTCTGAAAACTATGAAGGAGGCAAAAAAGTAGCTCACTACTTAGTTAAAACAGGCCATAAAAGAATCAGCTATATCTCTGGATTTATTGAGTCATCTACTAATAAAGATAGGGAAAGAGGACTGATTGATGGGTTAAAAGAACGAGGTCTTGAGATTTTTTCAATAGAAAGTGGTAACTACAACCAAGAACAAGCCAAGCAAGCGACTCTTTCCATGTTCTCAGAAGACAAAGACCTTAAACCAGATGCAATTTTCGTAGCCAGTGATCACATGGCATTCGCCGTCATCGACACCTTACGATACGATTTGGGCTTGCATATCCCTAACGATATCTCTGTTATTGGATACGATGATGTTCCTTTAGGCTCTGCACCCTCTTACAATCTCACAACAATGAGTCAACCTATTGATGAAATGGTGTCACTCACCGTAAACGCAGTGCTAAACCGAATAGATCAGCCTGATCATATACCTGAAAGAATTGAAATTCCTAGCCAACTGGTCAAACGTAACACAGTCAAAGATCACACCCATTTTTAACCGCCACTAAAAAATTTATAAATTGATATCAGTTTATGAAAATTTTTTAGATCACCTATTGCATACGTATTCAAAAGGATTAATATGAAGAGAGATTTATTAAAGACATACGCCTACGTAGGCGTTTTTATTAGAGAACAACTAAAAAATACTCAGAGGCACCTTAATGGCTATTTATTTAAAAACCGGGAAAGAAGAAAGCATTGTTGCTGAAATAAATGCTCAAGTAAGAACCATTGTTGAGACAGCCATTCTTGACGTCGAAGCACGTGGAGATGCGGCAGTCCGCGAAATGTCCAATAAATTTGATAGCTGGGATCGTGAAAGCTATCAGCTAACGCCAGCCGAAATTCAAGCGTGTTTAGACAGTCTAAGTGATCAAGAGTTGAAGGACATTGAATTTGCTCAAACACAAGTACGTCGCTTTGCTGAACACCAGAAAGCATCAATGGTTGATATTGAAGTTGAAACATTACCTGGTGTTATCTTAGGCCATAAAAACATTCCAATGAACTCAGTGGGCTGTTATGTCCCAGGGGGAAAATACCCTATGGTTGCCTCTGCACACATGTCTGTACTAACGGCAAATGTTGCAGGAGTTAAACGGATTGTATCTTGCGCACCACCTTATAAAGGCAAACCGTCCGCTGCTATTGTTGCTGCTCAATACTTAGCTGGTGCAAATGAAATTTATGCTCTTGGTGGCATTCAAGCCGTTGCAGCAATGGCCATCGGCACAGAAACAATCAAACCTATCGACATGTTAGTTGGTCCTGGTAATGCGTTCGTTGCGGAAGCGAAGCGTCAGCTCTTTGGCCGTGTCGGAATTGATTTGTTCGCAGGCCCAACAGAAACACTTGTTATTGCTGATGAAACCGTCGATGGAGAAATCTGCGCTGTTGACTTGCTTGGCCAAGCGGAGCATGGAACCAACTCCCCTGCGATTCTATTGACCAATTCAGAAAAACTGGCCAAAGACACAATGGCTGAAATTGAGCGCCAGTTAATGATTTTACCGACAGCGGAAGCGGCTCGCCAAAGCTGGGAAGAATATGGGCAAATCATTGTTGCTGAAAGCTACGAAGAAATGCTTGAAATCGCAAATGAACTTGCTTTTGAACACGTTCAAGTAATGACTGAACGTGACGACTGGTTCCAAGAGAACATGACAAACTTCGGAGCATTGTTCCTAGGCCCTAGAACCAATGTTTCTTACGGTGATAAATGCATCGGCACAAACCATACATTACCAACAAAAAGAGCGGCTCGCTTCACTGGTGGGCTTTGGGTTGGTAAATTCATTAAAACCTGTACCTACCAAAAAGTATTAACAGATGAAGCATCCGCTCATGTAGGCGAACACTGCTCTCGTTTGTGTGCTCTTGAAGGATTCGCAGGTCATGGAGAACAAGCCAACATCCGCGTTCGCCGATACGGTAATCGCGTTGTAGAGCCTTATACAGCAGTACAACCTGAGTAACTCATGATGAACTTACCTAAAACACCGTCTTTTAAACTCCAAGGCAAACGAGCCTTGGTAACTGGAGCAGGCAGAGGGATTGGCTTAGCATCTGCTGTCGCATTGGCGGAAGCAGGTGCGCATGTCACTCTTACCGCGCGCAGTCAAAATGAAATAGAAAGTGCGGCTCAAACAATTCGTAAACAAGGATGGCTTGCAGACGCAATAACACTGGATGTTACAGACTTAAATCAAGTTGAGCAGTTTATTGAGCACTCTGATCCTTTTGATATTTTAATTTCCAGTGCAGGAGGCGCTCGCCACAGCGCGGCTCTAGAAGTTTCAGAACAGGATTTTGATTTTACATTTTCTCTAAATACAAAGTCTGCATTCTTTGTAGCTCAATGTGTCTCAAAAAAGCTTATTCAACATAACTTACCTGGAAGCTTAATTACAATATCCAGCCAAATGGGCCATGTTGGTGGCCCAAATAGAGCCATTTATTGTGCAAGTAAGCATGCCGTTGAAGGCTTTACAAAAGCCATGTCAAAAGAATTAGGTGCGCATCACATTCGTATAAACACCTTGTGCCCTACTTTTATTAAAACCCCAATGACCGAACCCGCCCTACAAAATGCCGACTTCAAAGCGTTTGTTGAAGATATGATTGCTTTGCGTCGGGTGGGCGAAATTGAAGATATTATGGGCCCAGTTGTTTTTCTTGCATCCGACGCAAGCGCTCTTATTACCGGTAGCGCATTAATGGTCGACGGTGGCTGGACAGCGTATTAAATGACATTCAAGGTGAAAAAATTGGATAAGTACTCTTTAGAACAACGCATTGTTAGGTATGGGGAACTCGTTCCTTGTAGAACCGCCTTCATTGATACCCATACCCCAGGGTCAGATCAAAAAGAAAATTTTACAATCATTGGTGCGGGGGTATCTGAAAGTGCGGATCAACACGTTCATATCCGTGATACGCCAGGTTTCAATATTGGTGCCGCCGGACAGCCTCCCGGATGTACGAACTCACTGCACACTCATCGCACAGCAGAAGTATTCTTTGTACATAAAGGAACATGGCGTTTTTTTTGGGGTATTGACGGCAAAGATGGAGAATTTATTGCTACTGAAGGCGATTTATTCAACATTCCCACTGACATCTTTCGAGGATTTGAAAATGTGGGTAAAGAATACGGCGTGATTATGGCGGTACTTGGTGGGGATGATGCAGGTGGCGGTGTTATTTGGGCGCCTCAGGTCATTCAAACAGCCAAAGAGCATGGGTTAATTCTGGCTGAGACAGGTCGCCTATACGATTCCAAAAAAGGAGAATCCTTACCTGAAGGCGTTAATCCAATGCCATTACTCAGTGAAGATGAGTTAGCTAGGTTCCCTGTTTTAACCGAACAAGATGTGATACCTAAATACGTCGCACGCTATTTAGACATGAAAGCCATGGGCAATAAAGCATCAGTCCAAGTATTAGGTGAAAAAGGTCTATTAAAAGACAAGCCAGGATTTGAAATAGATTTCCTACAAGCAGGACAAACGAATATAGGCCAACCCTATTCGTGCCAAGAACACGAAATCTTTATGGTTCATGAAGGTCACTGGAGAATCGAAGTTGACGGTGTCTCATCTGTCCTCGCACCAGGAGACACCTGTGCGGTTCCACCAAACTTAATAAGAAACATAAAACCAAGCATGAGTGGCTCTACTGGATTATTTCTTATTCGTAGTACAGATGATGAAGCAGGTTACACACAACATGACTAAAACAAAAGTGCCTCTGGTGCTAATTCCAGGCATGATGTGTGATCATCGGCTGTTTACACATCAACTTGCCGCATTTTCTAACACCAGAGACGTTCTAATTGTGAATGCATCTCATGGATCAACAATGGAGGACATTGCTCTCTCTATCTTTGATCAAATTCCCTTCAATTACTTTGCTCTTGGGGGATTATCCATGGGCGGGATTGTTGCAATGGAAATGGCACGCCAGCGCCCTGAATCCATTGCAGGGCTTGCTTTAATGGACACAAATCCATGGGCAGAAAAAGAAGAGATTAAAGCAAAAAGGCAACCCCAACTTGATATGGCGAATAATGGCGAGTTTCTCAAAGTAATTAGCGAGCAAATGGCGCCAAACTATGGTGGTACAGAAAAAGAACAAGTCAGTCAGCTTGACTGTATTCTAAGTATGGCTGAAAGCCTAGGCAAAGACGTTTTTATCCAGCAGTCTTTAGCATTACGAGATCGACCAGATCAAACCCACACACTGGCAAATTTTCATAACCCCTCTATCGCATTAGTCGGTGAACATGATTTGCTCTGCCCATTAGATCGCCATCAAGCAATTGCCAATATCATGCCAGATTGCCAATTATCTGTTATCCCAAATGCGGGTCACTTAATTACATTACAAGCGCCTACAGCAACAAACTACGCTCTTGCTGCTTGGCTGGAGACTCTTACATGAAATTTGATAAATCGTATTTTGACGCTCTACGCTCTGTAGATACACCATCAATAGCCAACGCCATTGAAGTGGTTCTGGGGAAACGCCAAGGCACGGGATTCACTCGCAAAACAGTATTAGCCGCCGATCCCGCTTTGCCTCCAATTTGCGGTTTTGCTAGAACAGCAAAAATTAAAGCCGCTATAGCAAGTAAAGAAGAGCCTCACATCATTGCAACTCGTCGAATGGCTTACTATGAATATATGGCAAACTCACCTGAACACAGCATCGCAGTTCTAGAGGACTTAGATTATCCAGACTGCGTCGGTGCCTATTGGGGAGAGGTAAATACTACGGTTCATAAAGGTTTTGGCTTAGGTGGCACGCTAACCAATGGGGTAATGAGAGATCTCGATGCATTAGCGGAAGGGTTTCAAGTGATTGCAGGTTCTATTGGTCCATCCCATGCGTTTGTACGTGTAGAAGAAATAGACACAACCGTCACCCTGTTTGACCTAACCATTCACCCTGGAGATATGATCCATGCAGATAAACATGGAGCTGTCGTTATACCTAAAGCGGCTCAATCTGGTTTAGTCAGCGCCATAGAGAAAATGATTTTACGGGAAAAAATTGTGTTAGACGCAGCAACAAAACCAGGCTTTAATTTCGAATCCTTTAAACAAGCTTGGGCAGAATTTGAAGCACAACGGGAAAAATAACACGACGGCACTTACTGCGGTTAATTGAACAGCACGGCGTCATTCTAATAATGAACTGACCCTTAATAATTGGATTGTACCGTGCTTTTTCACATGAGGGTAATGCACTCTATCGATAAACGGTTCTGAGAGATGTAGGCTGTTGAAAAATACTGAGCATCACCCAAGCTTTCTTTTGATAGGTGGTTTTGTGTTACTACTTTGATAACAGAATGTTCTAATAAAAAAACACCCTTTCAGCAATCGCTGAACCAGAATCTATTAATTGAACACTCTCACCAAGTATGGCTTGAATTTCTTCTTTTAAAATTGGGAAATGAGTACAGCCTAAGACCAAACAATCAACATCCTGATGAATAGACAACGCTTGTAATTCACGACGTACTTTTGATAGTGAAACCGACCCCTTCCAGAATTTTTCTTCCGCCAAGTGCACCAACTCTGTTGAACCATACAAATAAACAGGTTTATCTGGTACATACTGCTCAACCAAGTTATTAACATATGCACTCTTCACTGTGGCGGGTGTCGCTAATAAACCCACGCTTTTTTGACTCATGGCACTAGCGGGTTTAATAGCCGGCACCACCCCCACAATTGGAATGTTGGTGCTTGCTCTTAAAAAATCTAATCCTTGTGTACTCGCGGTATTACACGCAACAACAATCAAGTCTATGGTAGGAACCATTTGAATGGCAGTTCGCAGCTTTGCTAATAAACGTTTGTGTAGAGTTGACAAAGTCAATTTGCCATAAGGCCTATAAAGATTGTCCATAAAGTAGTAAAAGCGAGTGTGTGGAAGTTTACTTTGTAAATGGTCCAATACGCTGGTACCACCAACACCCGAATCAAAGACAGCGATATTCATCTTTATTGCACTCTAACAAATCAATACCATTCAAAGCATACAAGATAAGCGTTACTCACATGCTTTGAACGGATTGAAAAAACGTTACTCCCCAATATGCCAACCATTTGTCATAGGATAACGACGATCACGCCCAAACCCGCGCTCTGTCAATCTAACGCCTGTGGGCGCTTGACGACGCTTATACTCATTAATATCAACCAGTCTTAAAATACGATACACCGTTTCACGATCAAATTTTTGCGTCTCTAAGATGTCCTCTGCACTCATATCTTGTTCAATATACATTTGCAGAATTTGATCTAACGTATCGTAATCAGGAAGTGAGTCTTCATCTTTTTGATCTGGTGCTAACTCAGCTGAAGGTGGGCGAGTTATCACTCTATCGGGAATGACGTAACCCAATGTATTTCTATAACGACACAACTTAAATACCAAGGTTTTAAAAGCGTCTTTCAATACAGAATAGCCGCCCACCATATCCCCATAAAGAGTGGCATAACCGACTGCCATTTCACTCTTATTACCCGTTGTTACCACCATATAGCCTTTCTTATTTGAAATAGCCATTAAGGTAACGCCGCGAGTTCGTGCTTGTAAATTTTCCTCTGTTGTATCTCTAGAGTAACCAGCAAATTCAGGCGCTAAGATATCAGTGAAAGCCGTCACCATCGATTCGATTGGTAAAACACTGTATTCCACACCTAAAAGTGTCGCCTCTTCTTCTGCATCTTCAAGGCTCATTGACGATGTATAGGTATAAGGCATCATTACCGCTTGCACTCGATCAGAGCCAATAGCATCGACAGCAACAGCAAGTGTTAAAGCCGAATCAATACCACCACTTAAACCAAGCACAACACCCTTAAAACGGTTCTTCTCAACGTAATCTCGTAAACCAAGCACCATCGCTTGGTAGACACTGGCTTCCACAGACAAGGCTGGCGCAATGCTTCCTGAACACACCTCGACTCGTGGTAACACATCTCGGCTCTGCTCATCATGAATGATAAACTCAGCGATAAAGAGTCCACTTTCATACCAAGGCGCTTGAATCACTTTTTGTCCACGATCATCTACAACAAATGACCCTCCTTCATAGACTAACTCGTCTTGAGCTCCCATATAATTGACGTACACTATGGGTAACTGAGTTTCAATCGCTCTTTTATAAAGCAGTTGCTCACGCTCTCCCATTTTCTCAATATGAAATGGCGATGCATTCAAATTTAAAACCAGTTCAGCGCCAGCGGCTTTTGCTTGTGCAATAGGTTCAGGATGCCAAATATCCTCACAAATACTTAAACCAACTTTAACGCCGTCAATATCAACAACTAGTGGGTCTCTACCTTCAGTAAAGTAACGCTTGTCATCAAACACTTTAAAATTAGGCAGTTTTTGCTTAGCGTATTCTCCAAGTAAATGACCGTTATAAATAACACACGCGGAGTTAAACAATTCACCATTAATGCGTCTTGGATACCCTACTACAACATAAATGTCATAAACTTCCTCTAGGATAGTGTGCAAAGCTTGTTCTATACGATGATCCAAGCTAGGTCTTAACAAAAGATCTTCTGGCGGGTAACCTGTCAATGTTAATTCAGGGAAAACAACCACTCTTGCTTGATTGTTTTGTTTTGCCTCTTTTGCAGCTGCTATTACTTTTTGAGTATTACCTTTAATGTCGCCAACCAGCATATCAAGCTGGGCCATTGCTACTCTGAATGTCATACGGTTACTATCTCGTTAACTCTGTTAAAATAGAGCTCTATTGTCGTGGAATTACCCAACTAAGGTAAAGTATATGATCGTCCGTTTCATCGTTTTTATTATTATTTCCCTGCTTCTTTGGTGGCTTTATCGCAATATTAAAGCCCTAATTGGACAAAAGACAGACTCTAAAAAAGATTCTGCATCTAAAGAAGCGAAGGACGTGGACATGGTTCAATGTGAATATTGCAAAATATATACACCTAAAACCCATGCAGTGAAAGGCCCTAAAAACACTTTTTTTTGCAGCCAAGAACATAAAGAAAAGTAAGTCTAAATACGAATGCAACACTCTATTTAATTTAATTCATTTATTACATGATAAGTCCTTGCTTATTCATTCTAAACTTTTATGGACAAAAGCCATTAATCTGGTTGAATGTAAAAGACCATTTGACCAAATATGCTGAATTTATCGTTTACTTGGTTCAACCACCAGCAATGAATTTCAGGTGAATCAAGATATTGTGGCACTGATGACTTTGTTAAAGACACTAACGCGACGGCTTGAGCACAAATCCGAAACGTTATCTTATTTTCCCCTTCACTCTCTACAAATTTGAAGGAATTCATATTCCATTGAATTTGCACACCATTATCTAATGTCGCTTTATATACCCAAACGGTATTCTCTTTAATGGGGCAAAAACCATAACACACACTTGGCGTTGCTTTTGTAATGTCTGCATTATAAACAATCTTTTGAATGAAGCCCCCCCAATAATTAGCATCCGCGGTAATAGGTGCCTGCAAAGCGTTCCAATGTCGCATATCAGACAACTTTTGATAAAACACTAATGTAAAACTGGCAATTGCCAAGGACAATAAAACAATAGGGAAACCAATCCAGCCTCGTAAAGCATATCGATTCACAAAGCACTGCCTGTTAAATTGAATCATTCAACCTCCTGCTGAATTTTGCCCTGTATTTTAAAGGACAGACAACGGAACAATGAAATCAATAATCGAGTCACAACGGCTTTGGTAGCTCCATGTATCCCCTCGAAAGGTAGTATATTGACTTGTAGGAAAAGACGGGGCATTTGTGCAATCTTCAAAAGTAACCAAGGCCTCAACCCAAAGCGCATTGAGTTTTGAGCGATCATACTCTCCGTATTCAGTCGACAATTCATCCAATACACCATCCGAGTCATTGTCTAGCATCGGATAAATGGCTATCTTTTTTACGCCACTCCATAACTCCAATGAATTGCCGGAACGCAATGGCGTTCTCCAAAATGCTGCGTGCCCATTTTTTCCCTTCGATACGTACCAAACATAGGGTTCAAACCTAAATAGTGCCCCACTGGGCCAAACACCTAATGAATTCGGTTGAATTGCGTTAAATTGAACGGTAATTCTTGCCCCTGAAACCTGAGAAACCCAGCCTTGATACTCAGCTTCACAATGTGAAAACAAAACCGTTTGATTCGTTTTCCATTGACAGGACGAGTCGAATTCAAACTCATTTCCATTGATTGTTTGAGTCGATCCACACTGACCTGAAATACCTCCTTTTAACCAATCACTTCCTTTTTCTAACGTTTTATTTTTAATCCGTGAAGGTATTTGAGACGAATTAAACTGTCCGATTTCAATTATCGATTCAGCCCCAGAATAACAACCATTTCGTACAATGGATTGCCATTGCGCCATGACATTATCTTTGAATCCTTCCGACCATGACAAACTTAGAAGACGTTGCTGAACTACCGTGCTGTGATCTTTTGACTGTATTAAAATAGGCACAGTATACGACAGTAATATCATGATAATGGCCGTACTTATTACAACTTCAAATAGAACCCAACCAGATTGAGACGAGCGAATTTTAACAAATTGGTTCATGCTATTCCTTTAGCGTTGAAAGCGTCACAACATACCTTATTTAATAACGACTCTTAAACCATCGTTCTAACTCTTTTCCTGAGCAACGATTGCAATTTGGCCGTGACACCGAAGGTTTATTTATGGCGCTCGTTCCTTGACTCACCGAACTTTCCTTTAATTTAGTACTTTCTACCAAAAGCCAGGTTTGGTTTTGAAGCATGTGCCGCATCATAATCAATTCAGACTCTTGTTGATGTTTTCTATGATTTTCAAGTTCATGACCAATAGCATCCCACTGAGAGCGTATTTGAGTTTGAAGAACCATCAAAACCACACCAAGTAAAATGCAACTTCCCATCACTTCAAGCAATATCCAACCTCTTTGTGAAGCTCGGTGAGAACAAACGTATGGCATTAACACAAAATATCCTCTGTGTTTTCTATTTGCATTTCAAGTAAAGGTGAAGAATAAAATCGCCCACTTTGATTCAAACGAATATAGCTATAAAACGTAGCATCACAGAGATAAAAAGTACCGTTTTGATAGCTTGATAAACCATTAGGCAAGAAAGAGACAGATGTTTTATGCACAGGAAAACCTTTCCATTTCACCTCAATGTCATTTGGGAATACGTGAGAGTAAAGAACATCATTTTGAATTAAAATGGATACGCCTTGAGACCAATTACCATTGCAAGAAACCCCGCCACAGAGGATTACTTCTGTTTGTGAGTTCACAGCAAGCTGCCTAGCCCTTAATAAGGATAGCCCCAGATTTTCTTTTGCTTTTAATAACGTGTTTTCATTAGAAAGAAGAGAAAATGCATTCGACGAAGATAAAAAAACACTGACTGACGATACAATCGTAATAACGACCAATACCTCAATTAACGTAAATCCTTTAACTTTATTCATAAAGAAACATCCTTGTCTCTTATTTTAATAAACTAACACTTATTTATTGGTCACAGCGACAATTAAAAGCGCGACGCGCTGTGTCATTTATACTTGAGTGCTGTCTCTTTCTGGGGCAGTAACACCACTGCTTTCAGAATTGACTGTAGAAGCACTAGGATCAAGATCATTTATAGGGTCATTTTTAGACAATGCATTTGAAAATAAAGAATTACTGAAGCCCAAAATATCTGCAACATACTGCTTCCTTTCTTCCCATTCAGCACGCATCTCTAAAATACGATCTAGAGTCTGGCTGGCCACCTCATTCATATTTTCAAATTGAGAGGTTACCTTTTGAGACAATTCACTTAACTTTTTATTGTATTCAGCCAAAGGCTTAATCACAGATTGCCCTAAGCTCTCTGGCGCATTTCCTTGAGTCCGACCATACGCTGCGGCAGCACTTGACTGCCTAAATGATTCAGTATGGTTTAATTCCATTGCAAAACCCGACAATTCACTAGAGTCATAACCCAATTTGAGGCCTTGCTCGAACGCAGATTTCATATCGCCACTAAAAAAGGTGTCTGCCACATCAGCCAGATCAGTAACAAGAGCATTGATTGCTTCTAACTCTGCGTCATCTAATTCACCATCAAGAGAGAACTCAAAAGCAAACTCGCTTTGGCTGCTCGTATAACGAGAATACTCACTGGCACTGCCTGATTCATTTTGCACTTTTGCAGAGGATATTTGCTCTTGATACGCCTGTAACGCGGACAGAGATAAGCTAACAGTGTCGCCATCACGAGTCTCAATCTGAATATCAGTGGAGCTTGTACGACGATATTGCGTCTCGGATGTAATTGCCGCCCCACTTTCAATGGCTTCAATCTCCGCCGCTTTTTGAATGTCAAAAAAGCGATCTGATAGTGATTCAAACCCTTTAGCAATGTGACTTTCAGTATCCGCAATATTTGCTTTCACACCATCATTAAGCCATTCTAAGCCTTTTAACTGTTCAGTTGCATCTTCTATGCCTTTGCTAACGGCTGCTTGCGCTGTTTCAAATACGCTTTTCAATCTTTCTTCACTGGCACCGCCATCACGCAATTTGTCCATATAATTACCGACAAAGCCAATAATTCGCTGACTGACCGATTCGGGAGAATAATCATTTTTAGAGGCTTGATTCTTACCCGCTTCGCTTGTTTTTTCTGAGGTAACGACTTCTTGTGACGAAGAGGTTCTCGAAACATAAGAAAATAAACGCTCTTGCACAACACCCATTGCACGGGCGCTTTGACTTGCAGGGTCGTACTTATCAGATGAACGAAATGTTTGATTAACAGGAGATTGAAGCTCTCTTTCAGTTCTTTGAAAGTTACTGTGGTAATTTACTTTTGATAAATCACTCGCTGCTTTAAAAAAGTCAGACATCATATGCCGCCTTGGTCAAAAACCTAATAAATTTACTGTATCGTCAGTTATCGGCCAAGACCGAGCAAACTTTAATCAATTATTGCATTAAAAAAAAATATTTGAAAATATCTAAAAATACCTTTAAAAACAAATAATTCTTTGATCATAAAGAATTACAATATCAAAAATACCTCATGGCTCTTTTAATGAAAACCAATTATCGAGTATTTTTCCGATTTTTCTTGGCTTTTGGAAGGGCAACGAATGATCTGCTCCAACAATACTCTGATGCCGCCACCCATCAAATTGACTCTCCAATACATCATAATGCTGAATTAAAGACTGATGGCTAATACCACCCGAAAGAATGAGTACTTGATTGGTTAGTCGTAGCAAATCATCTCTTAAATGAGAGTGCTTAACATACTCATCCACCAACTCTGTCACTGAATCAAGTGCATAAGCAAAACCAAACGGTCTATGAGCAAGCCTTGATTTGGCTATAGTTTCAGTAGAGGTTTGCTTTCTTCTATTAGGAGACACACCATCCATAAAATTTGAAACGCCCAATTCAACATCACCAGTTTCACGAATCACATCTGATGCTGCACGATATTTATTGCGCAACTCTTGCAATTCAAATAGATCCACACGATCTAAAGCTGCCGGCTCTAAAAGCGCCATTTTCGTTAATTTAGGCAAGCCTAATCCAATCCTTAATTGGTTTAATAATAAAGTAACCAAACCACCTAAAGAATAGCCGATTACATCAAATGTCTGCCATTGTAAAAACTGAGTGAGAGCGTGAATGTCTTCTGCTAATTCGATTACAGACACAGGCTCCTCTTCTCCCGAATGTCCATAGCTTTCACCCATACCTTTTAAATCTGGAACCAATATAGTTTCCCAATTCGTTAAATAAGGCAGCATCGCGTCCCACGTTAACTCACCTCCTACTCCCGCGCCATGTAGCAACATTAAACACGACCCTTTTGGCGCTTGAGAGTGGTGATACTCTCTATAAGCCAATCGCGTATGAGGAGACTTTATAAAAAAAACGTCTGTCACTTTATAATATACCTGTGAGAACTTAAATTATGTCGATACAATACCAAACTTTATATTTCTTAGGTTTATTATGGCAGACATTAGACTGATAAATCTTCCTTATCAAGAAGAATTAGTAACACTGTTCGAACAATTTCGAGACCTTCCTTTACCGATACTGTTAGACAGTAATCATAATCATTTCTCAGACACACGATTTGATATTATCGTTGCGGATCCATTAGCAACGATAAGCGCAAATGCGCACACCCATACATTAGAATGGAAAGATCAAGCATTATACGACTTTTCTAAAAAGCGTTCTCCCTTTAAAACAATTAACACGTTACTTTCTCTTATTTGTGATGAACCATGGGCAAAAAGAGCCTCCAAAAAATACCCTTTTACAGGAGGCGTCATGGGATACTTTGCTTATGAAAGCGGTCAATATTTGGAAGAATTACCAGAGTCAACAAAGCGAGATATCACATTACCAGATGTAGTAGCAGGTCTGTATGGGTGGGCTATTATTAGCCTTCATGAATCTAAAGAGACCGTATTGATCTTAACGCCTTGGTGCGATCAAACTAGTGAACAAGACATTGTAAAGCGACTGACAAAAGACAATCTCAGAACACGCACTGAATTTACTTTACACGATAAATTCACATCAAATATGTCTGCCTTCGACTACTCTGATAAATTCAATCAAGTGCAGCACTACATTCGCGCAGGAGATTGTTATCAAGTAAACCTAGCGCAACGTTTTAGTGCAACATGCCACGGTGATGCATTTGTAGCCTACCAAAAACTTAGAAAAAGCTGCCCTACTCCGTTTTCAGCATACATTGACGTAGCACCACAGCAATCCATATTAAGCCACTCACCAGAACGATTCTTCTTGTGTAATGATGGCCAAGTAGAGTCCAAACCGATTAAAGGCACCCGCCCTAGAGGAAAAACGCCTCAAGAAGATCAGCAATTGGCACAAGATCTGCTAAATTCAGACAAAGACAAAGCAGAAAATGTCATGATTGTGGATTTACTCAGGAATGATATGGGGAGAAGTTGTTTAACAGGCAGTATAAAAGTCCCCAAATTGTTTTCGCTTGAAAGTTACGCAAATGTGCATCATTTAGTTTCAACGATTACAGGTAAGATTGCGAATAATTGGGAGCATTTCACTGTCTTTCAAAATGGTTTCCCTGGGGGGTCGATTACAGGTGCCCCTAAGATCCGCTCAATGGAAATCATCGATGAATTAGAGCCTCATGTACGTTCAGTCTATTGCGGCTCTATCGCGTATTTTAGTAGTAATGGAGAAATGGATTCCAGTATTACCATACGAACTCTTGTTGTTGATCAAGAAAACATTCATTGCTGGGCGGGAGGTGGATTAGTACTGGACTCAAAGAGTGAAGAAGAATATCAAGAAACCTTCACAAAAGTAGAAAAATTAACCCATACTTTAGAAGTAAACTTTCATAGAAGTAAATGACGGATATATATGAGCGATATTAAACAGTTTTTAGGCTCCCCCCCTCTGTCTCCCAACATTGAACAGATTCGTATTGCGTTAGATGCTTATGAATCTGACCGAATAATGCTTAATCCAGGCATCAAGCTTAGCTCTGAAACAAATTCACTTTCATTTAAAACAGCCGCTGTTCTACTTCCAATTTGGAAAGATGATACTGGTGTTCTGCATGTATTATTAACTCAACGAGCAAAACATTTAAGAAACCATCCAGGGCAAATGGCTTTCCCCGGAGGTCAGCATGACAAGGAAGATTCAAGTCTAATTCAAACAGCGTTTAGAGAAACTCATGAAGAAATAGGCCTATCGCCAGACTGTTTTCAATTGGTCGGCGAACTCGGTGATTATTTGACCATATCCGGTTTTTGCGTAAAACCCGTTATCGCTGAGGTAATTAATTTGCAAACACTGACATTGTCCAGTGATGAGGTAGAATCCACTTATTGGATACCACTTGATTATTTATTGACGCCTACGAATTACAGCTTCACTCGAAAAAGTCTGTCCGACATTCACACTGGATACTTTGAAGTCAAATATCAAGATATCACTATCTGGGGGCTCACTGCTGGGATCCTATACGGTTTATACAAAGCGCTGGACTCTCAAATCCGTAATTAATTTTATTAAGACGGTTTCTACTTTATAACTTCAATTATAAGGTTAGTGCGCTTTTGTCTTTCCTCTCTTTTCAACATATTGATACAGTCGCATTATCAACGATTAAATCGGAACTTTTTATGACTACATTTGATATAAATGACTTCATACAATCTCATGACATCACGGCTGCGAAAAAAATCATTCATAGTGCTTTATCGGCTTTTGATAACATTGCTATCTCTTTTAGTGGGGCAGAAGATATCATTTTGATTGATATGGCTGTAAAAGCCCAAAAAAACATACATGTTTTTTCTCTTGATACTGGCAGACTGCACCCTGAAACCTACCAATTTTTAGAAACAGTTCGTAAACATTATAATTTACCTATCCACATTTTATCTCCAGATAAAAATGACCTCGACGCGTTTACTCATGAGAAAGGCTTATTTAGTTTTTTTGAAGATGGACATAAGGAATGCTGTGGCATCCGTAAGGTTGCGCCATTAAAGAAAAAGCTACATACATTGGATGCATGGATTACAGGGCAAAGAAAAGACCAAAGTCATGGCACTCGAAGCCAATTAGACATAGCCGAACTGGACACCAGTTTCAGCACAGAAGAAAGCCCTCTCTACAAATTCAACCCGCTCGCGAACTGGAGCTCTGAAGACGTTTGGAATTACATCAAAATGTTCGATGTCCCTTACAATCCATTGCATCAAAAAGGCTTTATCAGTATTGGTTGTGAGCCCTGCACCCGTGCGGTACTACCGAATCAGCATGAACGTGAAGGCCGATGGTGGTGGGAAGAAACTGAACATAAAGAGTGTGGTTTGCACATTGGCAACATCATTCCAACTCAAAACAGTTAATTCAAGTGACACATCGAAGGTACTTAACAAGGAAGGCGTTATGCCGCGCCCTCCCCTTGCACACTTGTTTCTTTTTGATACCAGTTTTCTAAAAAAGCTTGGTACTGGTCGGCCAGCTTAATCGTATATTGATACAACATTTCACCTGCGGGTGTCATCTCAAGTGATTTTGCTCGACGAATAACAAGCACCTTTCCTAATTCTTTCTCTAATTTTTGGATATGTTGTGTAACCGCTGGCTGAGTAAGACCTAATTCTTTAGCTGCTTGAGTAAAACTAAGCGACTCAACCAAGGTTTTAAACGTATTAAGATGATGACTACTAAGCATAAATTGTCCTTATAGAAAGCACTATTATGCCCAATTCAAATCGCTCAAACATTGACCTATATCCGCTTTTAATGAAAGATATGAATTAAAGTTGCCACTTTTCTTACATCGATCGAGGTATTACGATGAAAAGCACACTTCATTTACCATGGCAGGAACGTCAATCAGGTGCCGCTCTGTCTAGAAATAATGATTACCGAACGCCTTATCAGCGGGATAGAGCGAGAATCATCCACAGCGCTGCGTTTCGCCGCCTTCAATCAAAAACTCAAATCCTCGCCATTAGACAGAATGATTACAGCAGAACACGATTAACTCATTCTTTAGAAGTGGCTCAGATTGGTAGCGGCCTAGTACATCAATTGAAGCATGCTTTTTCTGATAATAACGGATTACAAGAATGGTTAGCCGACGAAGCTTTAATTGAAACCATTTGTTTAAGCCACGATATTGGACACCCGCCATTTGGACACGGTGGAGAAGTTGCGCTTAATTTTATGATGACAGAGCACGGTGGCTTTGAAGGCAATGGTCAATCTCTTCGAATTTTGGGAAAGCGTGGCTCCTACTCCCCAACGTTTGGAATGGACATTACGCGGCGCGCCTTGTTAGGCGTTCTGAAGTACCCTGTGTTGCATCATACCGTCGTTGGGCCTTACCCAAAAAAACCAGACAACTTCAGGCAAATCAAAGCCTCTATTTGGTCTCCTCCAAAGTGCATTTATGAAGAAGAACAACAATTGCTCGAATGGATATTGTCCCCTTTTTCTGAACAAGATAAAAAAGCACTCCAAACAGTCGAGCATTCTCAGGAAAAACGACACAGCTATTCATCTCATTCCAGTTTTGATGCTAGCATCATGGATTTAGCAGATGATATTGCCTATGGTGTCCATGACCTAGAAGACGCTATCGTATTAGGAATGATCACTTTACCAATGTGGGAAGAACATCTTCAGCCTATTCTAAGCGAATTACCTTGTGACTTTTTACGCGCTCAACTACCCACACTAAAAAGCAATCTATTTAGTGGCCAAAGTCATTTACGCAAAGACGCAATAGGCCAGCTAGTCAGTTGGTTTATTACATCCTGTATTGTGCATGAAAATACTCACTTTGATCATCCTCTATTACGTTTTCAGGCGGCCTTACCCACAATACAAAAAACGGCTCTGAATGCACTTAAAGGCTTTGAGATGCAACACATTATTTTAAAACCTGAAGTACAAATGCTCGTTTATAAAGGCCAGCAAATGATCATGGAAATATTTGATGCATTAAGTTCTGACCCAATGCGTTTATTGCCTAGAGAAATAGCAAAAGAGTGGAAAAACATTGAACATAGCGGCGGTAATTGCCACAGAATTATTTGTGATTACATGGCATCTATGACGGATGACTACGCCAGCAGACTGTATAACAAACTCTTTGTACCAAGCCTAGGCTCGGTTTTTGAACCGATGTAACTAAAATAACTGTTTCCCTAAAAGCAACAAATCGTGTCTATTACCATCAATAGACGCGATATTAGGCAGACACCCCCACTGCTCATAGTTATTTTTTTCAAACAAGCAAATGCTATTTAAGTTATGTCTATAAATACAAGCAACTATATGTGAAACATCTATTCTTCTAACAAACGCTTCCAAAAAAATAAGCGATTTAGAAGCCAACCCTTGATTTTGTGCAGAAGGAGAAATATATATTCCAACTTCCACTGCACTAGAAAACGCAGGCAATCCATAAAAATCTTGAATAGAGAACCATCCAATAATTTTCCGTGACACTTCAATGACCCACATGGGCCTTTTATTGTATGAGGCTTCCAACCAATCAATCACTGAAATCAATGTAATAGGCGAAGTATGTCCACACGAGCACCTTGTTCTCACAGCTTCATTATAAATTTCTAAAATAGCAGGAGCATCTTCCATTTCAGCAATACGGAAAAAAGGCGCATCATCAGCGCCTTTTTCTGTCTGAATAATCAAATGGTTTATCTCAGACAAATAAGATTATCCTTGTTCTAGCAATCGCCTTAAATCACTCATTGCTGAGTGAGCGCGTGAAATATACGACGCCATCACCAAAGAATGATTCGCCAAAACACCAAACCCACTGCCATTTAAAATAATAGGAGACCATACGGTACTTTGAGTAGACTCAAGTTCACGGATAATTTGACGCAAACTCACTAAAGCATTTTTATCTTGTAGAGTAAAAACAAAATCAACCTCAACCGATTTCAATATATGAATTAATGCCCAACTAGCACCTCTTGCTTCATAGAAAACATCGTCTATTTTAGACCAAGATGTTTTCACGCGTTGCTGATCATCGTTAGAGGTTGATTGTTGAGCGTTTGCCTCTCCAGCAAGATCTGTATTCTCTCGAACTTGAATAACACTTGCTGATAAACGCTGAGACAAACTGCCTAAACGCGTTTCCACATCGGCTAACCAATTACGTAAGTTGTCCGCTCGTGCATAAAACTGAACGTTCTGATCTTCTTTTTTCGCTAGACGATCCAGATATTCTAATAATTCTTTATTACCTCGACGATACTCTCCTTCACTGGAAGGTAAAGCCCAACTGTTCGCATCAAAGTTAAACTGAGGCTCAGCCACTTTTAAATTTTCATCTTCTGTCGATTGAGATTGTGAGCGACTAAAATCTTTACGCAGCGCTCTTGCCAAATCACGAACTTGAACCAAAACACCAAACTCCCAGTTTGGCATATTGTCCATAAATACACCCGGTGGCATTATGTCGTTACTAATAAAGCCACCGGGTTTATCTAGCAAAGTTTCAACCATGGTATGTAATGTACTGGTTGTTGTGTAACCTACTACCAGCTTTTTACTGTTATTTAAATAACCTCTCGTTTCTGCACGCTCTTTTGCCACAGAGACAACGTCAAACGGTTCTGGCTCAGAACTCCAATAGATACCTAAAAAAGACAGCAAGCAGAGTAGAACAATTAAGAACGCAGCCACGCCCTTTCCTATTCCTGACATATTCTCACGGTTATTCCAAAACGCTAACTTGCTCAACATATTCGACATATTGCCTATCCTATTGTTGCTTAACTTCAATCATATAGCTTGGACGATGAAAGATCATACCTCTCACCCGAAAATCAAGCACTCGACTGTTAATTATTTGATACAGAAGCCTCGCTTCTTTATCGTTCACCCAATTAATTTCTAACGTCGCTTGCTGTGCTGCAACCTTGTCTATTATGGGCTGAATTCGCTTAAGAATCTCTTCTTCAGGTAAAGAAAAGAGTGTTTTTGGCAAAAAGTACTGGTTCAAATTACTCTTTTCTTTTTTTATGACATTTTTAGACTGAATCTTAGCTTGGGCTGAGCTCTTTAAACTGCTTCTGTATGATTTGATACGTTCCGCTGTTTCCTTAATTAAAGGATCATCAGGGTTAACCGAAGAGGCGGAATCTAAATACTTTTGCGCCGCTATAAATTGCTGCTTTCGCGCTTTCGCCCAAGCAAAATCCGTGTAGTGTTGCACAATTCTAGCAAGCCCAAACAAGGCTTCACTGTTTTTAGAATCTCTCCCTAATGCAGCTTGATAATACATGTTTGCATTATTTTCTTCTGGCGTTAGTAATTTCAATTGGGACAGGGCCAACTTCCCCCTTTGAAGTAAATTAACTAAAATCGGGTCTGCTTCTTTACTCTTTCTTGACTCATCATGTAAAGCATTAGTCGCTATAATACCTTTGTTCGCTTGATGATCACTTTTGAAAGAGACTGGCAAACTTTGCTCACTTCCTACAGCATTATCTTGAGTTTGACTCACGCTACAACCACTTACAAAAAGTACGCTACAAAGTGTAATAAAAAATATTTTCTTCAAATCTATCTCTTTATCTCTGAAACTTTAGCCATTTTTGTGGGTCTATTACCGTATTCACTAAAGTTGGGTTAAACACACTTATATTAAGTTGGGCTTCATGCGTTTTATATTCACTATTATCTTATTATGTATTGCTTCCGTTGTGCAGGCTTTTGACGTAAAACTGCCATTTTCATCGCAACAACCTACTTTTTTAAATGTAAATCAAGCATTTCAATTAAGCATATCTGCACCTAAAGACGGTGCCATCAGAGCAACATGGATTGTCGCAGATGGATATTACTTATATCAACACCAATTTAAATTAAAAGGAAAAGATTCTGACACACTCTCTTTTGCCCCTTTTTCAAAAGGCGAAGCAAAACATGACGCCTACTTCGGTGATGTTATTGTCTACAGAGATCGCTTTACAGCAGAAATACAGTACGATACATCACTCCCTGAAGGCCATTTAATTCAAGCCTCCTTAGGTTATCAAGGGTGTGCAGATAAAGGACTGTGTTACCCACCGCAATTAGAACCTTTTGAGTTTCCAGTCCCCGCATCGTCGGAGAATACAAAACAAATAAATAATGTGCACGACAACCCCAAAAGTATAGATTTAACAAAGAAAAAAACACAGATATTCACACCGTCTTCTACGAATAGTGTCATAACCCTATTAGCAGAGAACTCTTGGCTAACTGCCGCAATGACACTCTTTGGTTTAGGTTTGCTCTTATCAATGACACCCTGCGTATTGCCAATGGTTCCAATTGTGTCAGCCATTGTCGTTGGAAATAAAAAAGAACCTCTTAAAGCTTTTTATTATAGCGCTCTTTATGTTATTTCAATGGCGCTAACCTATGCACTGATTGGAGGACTTGTTGGCTTTTTTGGTCTTCAACTCAATTTACAAGCGTATTTACAAGATCCTATTGTGTTAATAATCAGCGCAATTCTATTCATTGTTTTAGCCTTTTCAATGTTTGGTCTGTTTGAACTTAGAATGCCTGCGTTCATTCAACCTAGAATAAATGCAAATGCATCAGAAAAATTATCAAACAAAAGTCTTGGCGTTTGCCTCAGCGCCGTTTTTGCCACTCTCGTTGTCTCTCCTTGCGTTTCAGCTCCTCTCGCTGGGGTACTGCTGTTTATCAGCAGCCAAGGAGAAACACTCTATGGTGCTTTAATGCTCTTTATTATGGCATTAGGAATGGGGGTTCCATTACTTCTTGTTGGCATTTTTGGCCCATCGATCTTACCAAAGTCAGGTGAATGGTTAGAAGATATTAAAGTTTTAATGGGGTTTGGATTGATTGGTGTTGCCACTTGGCTAATAACCCGCTGGATTAACATTGAGTTTCACCTCTATTTATGGGGCATTTTGCTCATATCTATTGGCTCATACTTCTTGCATTCTCTTATTATTGGAAAACTCCACCCTGTTCGTCTCATCATTACAAGCGTCACTTTATTAATTGGCTCACTGTATTTTATTGGAGGCGCATCGTCGCAAAGCAGCTTACTCCATCCTCTTGGATCACCCTCCTCAGCGACATCAAGTACCACTATCAATAAACAAGAAGAACTCACATTTGCCACCGTTACCTCTCTTCAAGAACTGGACCTTTTTATTCAATCCACCGCTCAAAAAGCCCCTATTATGCTGGATTTTTACGCCGATTGGTGCATCAGTTGCAAAGTCATCGAACATGAGATTTTTTATGACAAATCCGCTTATTCAATGTTAAAAAACATGACACTAGTAAGGGTTGATGTCACTAAAAACGATGTGGGGAATCAGAAAATAATGCAACATTATAAAGTCTTTGGCCCACCTTCGCTTATTTTTTTAACCCCTATAGGAGATGAGTTAAACCAGCTTTCACTCCAAGGAGAACCGTCGTTAAGAGAGGTCATTGAGCGCTTAAGCTACTTAGAAAAAGAGTTTAGTCAATATCCAGGATAAAAAGTGGTTTACTACTGTTCACTTTTAAACAGCCAAGAGCGATAAAACGTATTTTTTACAACAAAACTAGACAAGTTCTCGCTTTTTATCGATAATTTCAGGTCAAATCACTGCAACTTGGAAATGGAATGGCGAATTTTTTAGTTCTTAACGGCCCAAACCTAAACCTACTCGGAACACGTGAACCCGAGATTTATGGACATACGACTTTAGATGACATCGCTGAAAGTTTAAGTACTAACGCTGTTAAAAAAGGGCACACGGTTAAGTTTATGCAGTCGAATGCCGAACATATCTTAATTGATGAAATCCATTCATCCAGAGCAAATACAGATTACATTATTATCAATCCTGCAGCCTTTACTCATACTAGCATTGCTATTCGAGATGCATTACTCGGTGTCAACATTCCCTTTATTGAAGTGCATTTATCCAATATACACGCCCGCGAACCGTTCAGACACCACTCCTACTTTTCCGATGTCGCAAAAGCGGTAATTTGCGGCATGGGCGTTCTTGGCTATGAATACGCTTTGGACTTTGCAATACAAGAGTACGAAAAACTGGTTACCCATTAATTACAATAAAACCCTGTATCGAGAGATAACAGGATACATTGACAATGACAAAAGAGAGTTATTATGGACATTCGTAAAATCAAAAAACTGATTGAACTGTTAGAAGAGTCGAACATTTACGAAATTGAAATTAAAGAAGGTGACGATGCTGTACGAATCAATCGTGGCAGCGCTCCAGTTCAATACGCACCTGCACCCGCTCCTGCTGCTGCACCAGCTTCTGCTGCGGTTGCATCACCTATTATTGCTGAAGCAAGCGCTCCTGCTGAAATCGCAGGACATGTTATCCCATCGCCAATGGTTGGAACGTATTATCGTTCTTCTGCGCCAGGTGCAAAACCCTTTATTGAAGTAGGTCAAAAAGTAAAAGTGGGTGATACGATTTGTATCGTTGAAGCAATGAAAATGATGAATCAAATTGAGGCAGACAAATCTGGTACTATCGGCGCGATTCTCGTAGACGATGGTGACCCAGTTGAATTTGATCAACCTCTTATTACTATTGTTTAATTTAACGAATAGGTTTTATCATGCTTGATAAAGTTTTGATTGCAAACCGAGGTGAAATTGCATTGCGTATTTTACGTGCATGTAAAGAACTCGGTATAAAAACAGTAGCCGTTCACTCGAAAATTGATCGCGACCTACTGCACGTACGTCTAGCGGATGAGTCCATTTGCATTGGCCCAAACCCTTCCGCACAAAGTTATTTAAATATTCCTGCCATCATCAGTGCAGCAGAAGTAACTGACAGCTCTGCAATTCACCCAGGTTATGGCTTTCTTGCTGAAAACGCAGACTTTGCAGAACAAGTAGAGAATTCTGGTTTTGCTTTCATTGGCCCCAAAGCTGAAACAATTCGCTTAATGGGTGACAAGGTGTCTGCAATTGACGCTATGAAAAAAGCCGGTGTCCCAACAGTCCCAGGCTCAAATGGCCCTGTTCCATCTGACTCTGATGAATGCATTCGCATCGCAAAAGAAATTGGCTACCCAATTATTATTAAAGCAGCAGCTGGTGGTGGTGGCCGCGGTATGCGCGTCGTTCACAGTGAAGCGAGCTTATTAAAATCAATTAGCATTACCCAGTCAGAAGCAGGTTCATACTTTGGCGATAGTACGGTTTATATGGAAAAATTCCTTACAAACCCAAGACACGTTGAAGTACAGGTTTTAGCGGATGGTCAAGGCAATGCCGTTCACTTGTATGACCGTGACTGTTCACTACAACGTAGACATCAAAAGGTTTTAGAGGAAGCTCCTGCCCCTCACCTAGACCCTAATGCACGAGCAGCATGTTTAAAAGCCTGCGTTGATGCTTGCTTACTTATCAATTATCGTGGTGCAGGTACATTTGAATTTTTATACGAAGACGGTGCATTCTATTTCATCGAAATGAATACACGCGTACAAGTAGAGCACCCTGTTACTGAAATGGTAACGGGTATTGATATAGTCAAAGAGCAATTGCGTATCGCAAGTGGTTTAACACTCTCTATCACTCAAGAAGACGTGGAATTGAATGGTCATGCCGTTGAATCACGTATCAATGCGGAAGACTCTAAAACGTTTATGCCTTGCCCTGGTAAAATCAATTATTTCCACGCACCAGGCGGAATGGGAGTACGTGTTGACTCCCATCTTTACAGTGGTTATAGCGTTCCACCTACGTATGATTCAATGATTGCAAAAATCATTGCTCATGCTCCGACTAGAGAAATGGCCCTTAAACGGCTGTCTGTTGCTTTAGATGAAACTTTTATTGATGGAATTAAAACTAACATTGCTTTGCAACAAGATTTAGTAGAAGACGCTAATTTTATTGCTGGTGGTGTTAACATCCATTATTTAGAGAAAAAACTCGGTCTATAAACTTACCAGACTGCTCTATCGAACATAGAGCAGTCTTACATTATTTTTTGGATACCCTTATGCCTTGGTTGCAAATACGTACTCATACAACCCCTGAACATATCCCTCAACTCGAGGATGTTCTACTTGAATGTGGCGCCATGGTCGTTACCTTTGAGGACGTTAATGATGATCCAGTTTATGAACCAGAATTAAACACAACACCGTTATGGAACCAAACTAAAATAACGGGGTTATTTGAAGCAGATGCCGACGTAGAGTCCATCAAACCAATATTAAACAATGCAGCGAAAGAGTTAAATTTAACACTAGATTTCAAAATAGAAATTTTGGAAGATAAAGATTGGGAAAGAGAATGGATGGACAACTATCATCCCATTCAATTTGGCGAACGCCTATGGGTTTGCCCAAGCTGGAGAGAAGTTCCAGAACCTAACGCAATCACATTGATGCTTGATCCAGGCCTTGCTTTTGGAACAGGTACACACCCTACTACTGCTTTGTGTTTACAGTGGCTAGATTCGATAGATTGCAACAACAAGACCATTATCGACTATGGGTGCGGCTCAGGGATTTTAGGCATAGCTGGGTTATTGTTGGGGGCAAGTAACATGGTGGGCATCGATATCGACCCTCAGGCCGTGCAAGCAACCCAAGCCAACGCAGATAGAAATGACATTGACCATTCAAGACTCGAAGTAAAACTCCCTCCATGCGAAAGCGACTTGCAAGCCCAAATAGTAGTGGCCAACATTTTAGCCGGCCCTTTAGCCCACTTATCGACAACAATTTCTGCACTGGTTGCCCCTGGTGGTCAGCTTGCATTATCAGGCATTTTAGCGTCACAAGTTCAAGAAGTAATTGACGCTTATACACCATGGTTCATCATTGACTCAATTACAGAACGAGAAGAATGGGTTAGGATAGTAGGCACAAAAAAAGAAACCATTAATTAGCACAGCCTTTCCTATACAATTGGAACTCATTTTCAACTATGACTGATAGCATTATTACTCGCTGCCCTAAATGCTCCACTGCGTTTCGCGTCGGTACAGATATCCTTAGCATGGCGAAAGGAAGAGTACGGTGTGGACAATGCTTTCATATTTTCGAAGCAAAACCAATCAAAGAAAACCCTCCCACCCCAGCAACATCAGAGAAAGTCGCTACAACAGAAACAGCGCCAGAGCAGCCAGATAAGAGCGAACATAAACAAGGCTTAGTAAAGCCCAGCAAGAAACCTTTCTTTTCCGCAGCAGAAGAAGACCATCAGGTTAGCCCTGAATGGCTGCATACCCTATTTGATGACTCAGATCTGACACCTATAGACAAGCACAATCACGAAGCGAACTTAAACAAGCAATCACAAAAAGCCATTGAAAAAAACAAAATTGATCACGATGACTCTTACGAGCAAAATCAATGCCCCCATGAAGAGCCTGCCCCATGGGAGCGTGAATTTGCGGAATTAGAGCCTATTAACACTAGCACCTTGCAAAATAAAAGAAATACGAACGGTAAAGAAACGCTACAAACACAAAATACCTCTCTATCTCCATCCGTGCAAATTTATAATGAAAGTATCAAGAACCTAGGAAATACAACCAAAAAAGAACAAGAAGAGCAAACCTCTAAAAGTACAGAACTTCAATCTTACGTTGAAGAAGTTGAAGAACCAGATTACATGAAGGCACTCCATACACTTGCGCAATCAACAAGCGATCAACGTCAAAACACCCAAGAAAAAACCAATAAAGCAAGAAAAGAAGCCCAAGAACGTCTGGCGCCACTTATTAGTAACGAAGACACGCCCCTTAAAAAAAACCATTCTTTACTATGGCTATTTGGCATTCTCTTATCGATGACAGCATTGTCTTTTCAAGCCGCGTTTCACTTCTTTGATGATGGAAGTCGCTCAGCAACATTCAGACCTTTTTATAAAACATTTTGCAGTTATGTTGAATGCACTTTACCAAACTTTGTCGACATTTCAGCCATCAGCATTCAGCACGTCAGAATCCAAAGTCATCCAACGAAAAAAAATGCATTACTTGTTAACGCCATTATGACGAATACCAGTAATTACTCTCAAACTATGCCAAAAATCGCCTTGGAATTTTTTGATTTAAATGGCGTACCAGTTGCAGCAAGATTGTTTTCTCCAAACAGTTTTTTACATAAAGACTTCCTAGACATTACCTATATGCCTCCAAACACACCTATCCACATTGTTCTTCCAATTTACGACCCTGGAACTCAAGCGGTTACCCATAGACTAAAAGTACATGCGTCTGACACCCAATCGTATTAATTTTTATTAATAATGTAATAAAAATTAAAAAAGAACAAAAAAGAACAAAAAACAATCAACTTTTATACTTGTCAAGACTTCAAAAACGTCTAAGGCATAGGTATTATTCACGCCCGCTCGACACGGTTATAGATCTTTAACACACCGAACTCAATAAACAGGAACAACATGGCATACGCTATCGGTCCCTATTCGCTGACTAACCCTCTAATTCTCGCCCCAATGGCTGGCGTGACGGATCTCCCCTTCCGTCAATTATGCCATTCTCTTGGAGCGGGTCTTGCAGTATCAGAAATGGTGACCTCAGATGTGCGCTTATGGAATTCAAGCAAAAGTAAACACCGTCTTGTACATGATCTAGAAATATCACCAAGGTCAATACAAATTGCTGGTGGCGATCCAGAAATGATGAGCGAGGCGGCAAAACTAAACGCCTCATTAGGCGCGCAAATTATTGATATCAATATGGGTTGTCCGGCTAAAAAAGTCTGCAACAAAGCGGCTGGATCGGCACTTTTAAAAGATGAAAAGCTTGTTCGTAGTATATTGGAATCGGTCGTAAATAGCGTTTCCGTTCCCGTGACTTTAAAGATTCGCACTGGATGGAGCCTCGAATCTAAAAACGGCCTTAGTATCGCTAAAATGGCAGAAGACATAGGTATCCAAGCTTTAGCGGTACACGGTAGAACGAGAGAATGTCGATTTAAAGGTGAGGTTGAATACGACACAATTGCGCAAATAAAACAAAACCTAAACATTCCCGTTTTTGCTAATGGGGATATTACAAATGCATATAAAGCAAAATTTGTGAAGGATTATACCCAAGTAGACGGACTTATGATTGGCCGAGCTGCTCAAGGTAAACCTTGGATCTTTAGAGAGATAAATCACTTTTTACAAACAAATGAAGAATTATTACCACCGTCGATACAGGAAATCGCTCAACTGGTTATAGAGCACGTGAGAAAGCTGCATGATTTCTATGGGAATTATACTGGCGTTCGAATTGCCCGTAAGCATGTGGGTTGGTATTTACAAACACTTTCTGATGACTCTCATTTTCGCAGTACGTTTAATCGTATTGAGAATCCGGAGGAACAATTAGAAGAATTAAATCAATTTTTTACTCAACGGTCCCAATAGTTGGGTAGAATTTGCTCTACAGTGCGTTTCGCCCGTTTTAAACAGGCTTTTAAAATGAAACACGCTACATTTTGGTTAGCTTTAAACTAGAAGGTCCTTCTGTGTTAGAACAAACTCACAATCACACATTTCAAGCGGCTTCATCTGAAGAGTCACAAACGTTACGTGACAATGTAGATAAAGCGTTAAAAAATTATTTTTCCCATCTTGATGGGCAACCTATTACAGACCTTTACCAATTGGTTTTAGCTGAGGTTGAGGCGCCTCTTTTAGAATCGGTAATGAGTTATACTAAAGACAACCAAACTAAAGCGTCAACAATTCTCGGTCTTAACCGTGGTACGTTACGCAAAAAACTGAAACAATACGGCATGCTATAGAGTTTTAAAAAGGGCGATTTACGCCCTTTTTTGTTTTACCCCTCTCCGTTTAATCTAAAAACCGACTATTACGAGACTACGATGGCAAATCAAGACCAAGTTACCCCAATTAAAAGAGCATTAATTAGTGTATCTGATAAAACAGGTATCGTGAACTTCGCAAAAGAGTTGACTGCGCTCAATATTGAAATTCTTTCAACTGGCGGTACATATCGTCTTTTACAAGAATCAGGCGTCAAAGCAACGGAAGTATCTGATTACACTGGGTTCCCTGAAATGATGGATGGCCGTGTAAAAACATTGCATCCAAAAATTCACGGTGGAATTCTTGGCCGTCGAGACATCGATCAAGACGTAATGAAAGCACACCAGATTGATGAAATTGATATGGTTGTGGTCAATCTATATCCATTTGAAGCAACAATTGAACGCCCTGATTGCGATCTGCCTATGGCAATTGAGAACATTGATATTGGTGGACCCACAATGGTTCGTTCAGCAGCTAAAAATCATAAAGATGTCACTATTGTTGTAAACCCAAGTAATTATCAATCCATTATTACCGCACTTCAAGAAGACAAAGGGTTAACACTCGAAACTCGCTTTGATCTTGCAGTACAAGCGTTTGAACATACATCCGATTATGATGGTGCAATCGCTAACTTTTTGGGTAAAAAGGTTAAAGGAGGAAGTGACCATTTTCCCCGCTCATTTAATCTACAGTTTAATAAATCCGAAGAAATGCGCTACGGTGAAAACCCTCATCAAAAAGCCGCTTTCTATGTTGAAGCTAACCCAAAAGAAGCATCAATCAGTACTGCCAAACAAGTTCAAGGCAAAGCGCTTTCTTATAACAACATTGCCGATACCGATGCGGCTTTAGAATGCGTCAAGAGCTTTAATCAAACCGCTTGCGTTATTGTCAAGCATGCCAACCCTTGTGGCGTTGCAACAGCATCGTCTCAATTAGAAGCCTATGATTTGGCATTCAAGACAGACCCAACATCTGCTTTTGGAGGCATCATTGCATTCAACCAAGAATTAGACGCTGAAACAGCATCCGCCATCGTTGAGCGTCAATTCGTTGAAGTAATCATTGCCCCAAGCGTTTCTAAAGAAGCCGCTGAAATCGTGTCTAAGAAACAAAACGTCCGCCTACTTAGCTGTGGCGAGTGGTCAAAAGAACCCCCTCCGGCTTTAGACTATAAACGCGTCAATGGCGGTTTATTAGTTCAAGATCGTGATGATCATGTCATGACGTTAGAGGATCTAACCGTTGTGTCTAAGCGCCAGCCAACAGAAGACGAACTGAACGATTTATTATTCGCGTGGAAAGTCGCTAAATTTGTTAAATCAAACGCCATTGTTTATGCAAAAGCAGGGCAAACTATTGGTGTCGGCGCAGGACAAATGAGCCGAGTTTACAGTGCTAAGATTGCAGGTATCAAGGCAGCCGATGAAGGCTTAGAAGTTATTGGATCTGTAATGGCATCAGACGCGTTCTTTCCATTCAGAGACGGTATTGATGCCGCTGCTAAAGCAGGAATTAGCGCCGTAATTCAACCAGGTGGCTCCATGAGAGATCAAGAAGTTATTGCTGCTGCTGATGAAGCAGGCATGGCTATGGTCTTTACTGGCGTACGTCATTTCCGCCATTAATATTGATACCATTAGGAGAACTCAATGAAAGTATTAATTATTGGTAACGGTGGCAGAGAGCATGCTTTAGCATGGAAAGTTGCCGAGAATAACTCAGTTACACACGTATTTGTTGCACCGGGAAATGCAGGTACAAGCTTAGAAAATAAAGTTGAAAACGTTAGCATCAATGTGACCGACACAAATGCATTAGTCACGTTTGCTAAAAACGAATCCATTGACTTAACCATTGTTGGCCCTGAAGCACCTCTTGTTATTGGCGTTGTAGATGCATTCGAAGCAGAAGGCTTGAACATTTTCGGCCCATCAAAAGATGCGGCTCAATTAGAAGGCTCCAAAGCCTTTACGAAAAACTTTTTAGCGCGCCATAAAATCCCTACAGCTTCTTACGGCAACTTCACTGAAATTGCCCCTGCTGTTGCCTATATTAAAGAGCAAGGCGCCCCTATCGTTGTTAAAGCCGACGGCTTAGCAGCAGGTAAAGGCGTCATTCTTGCTCAGACTGAAGCGGAAGCCATTACTGCTGTAGAAGATATGCTTGCAGGCAATGCTTTTGGAGACGCTGGCAACAGAGTTGTTATAGAGGAGTTTTTAGTTGGTGAAGAAGCCAGCTTTATTTGCATGGTTGATGGTGAAACCGTTTTACCTTTAGCAACAAGCCAAGACCATAAAGCACGTGATATCGGCGATCTGGGCCCAAATACTGGCGGCATGGGCGCTTACTCTCCTGCACCTGTGGTTACCCCTGAAATCCATGACCGCATTATGAATGAAGTGATCATGCCGACGGTCAAAGGCATGAATGCAGAAGGCAATCGTTATAGAGGCTTTCTTTATGCTGGTGTTATGATAGCAAATGATGGAACACCAAAAGTACTCGAATATAACTGCCGCTTTGGAGATCCAGAAACACAACCAATATTAATGCGACTGCGCTCTGACCTCGTCTCTCTTTGCCTATCAGCAATCAAAGGCACCCTAGATGCACAAACCTGCGATTGGGACCCAAGAGCAAGCTTAGGCGTCGTGTTAGCTGCTGGTGGTTACCCTTATGACTATCAGAAAGGCGATGTTATTACAGGTCATGACACAACACTGGATACTCATCAAAAAGTTTTCCATGCAGGCACTACCATAGAAAACGGACAAATCGTTACAAACGGTGGCCGCGTTCTTTGCGCAGTCTCTCTGGGCGACACGGTATCAGAAGCGCAAGTTAGTGCTTATGATGTCGTTAGAAAAATAAATTGGGATAAAGTGTACTATCGAACAGATATTGGACACAGAGCAGTTTCTAGAGAAAGCTAACGTTCTTTAACGCTAAAAAAGCCCATTTCAAAATCTGATTTGGGTTTTTTATAATACACAGTTCATAATGCATTCGTTATCCAAGGCGTAGTATTTTAAAATCGTCCATATCTATAAAAATACCGCTACCTATCTTGATATTTACTTTTAACTTTTTCATTAATAAAAGTACGATACGGTCGGCCTATTTCGACCAATAACAAACCAAATAGAACACCTGAAACCCATTGCAGATCCAATAAGAAACCTAGAGAAGCAATCAGAGCGTACGAATAAAGAAACGTTGACCTCAATGCTGGCTTTGTTTTGCGAGCGAAAAATGTAACGCACAACAGAGCAACACTCAACCAAACATAATATTCAACTAAAAATGTATATAGCATTTGTCCCCTTATATAGTTAATAATATTGTCTTTCGATGTTATGGATAATCAATACGATGAAAACCGTTGCTTTCTTCTTCACTTTATTATTATTTTCCATGAAATCTTACAGCGAGTCTCGTATTGCAATCATTAATGATGAAAACACGTCTATCAATTTAATCGCACTTTCTGAGGTTTACCAAGACGCCAAAAAAACCAATGCTTTTACCGATGTAGTCCAGCTGTCGAATGATGGGTATTTTACACCATTCAATGAACCCTTCATACAATTAGGGCCATCCAGTGGCAACGTGTGGATTAAAACAGAGCTGTCTTTTAAACAGAGTACAATCAACCATTCTTACCTGTATATTAAAGCGCCTCAAATTGATGAAATTGACATCTATTTCCCTCAAACAGCCCAAGAGAAACTGGCCTATTCTCTAGGGAAAAATCAATCTTATACTTTCAAAAAAATACACCATCCAGAGCACTTAATCCCCATACCTAATACCACTCACAACACCGTTATCATATACATTAAACTCACATCAAGCAGTACTCTCACAGCTCAAATTTTTGCAGTGGACAGCACAGAAATCATTAAAATAAGTTTGAAAAGTTTATTATCAACTGGGCTTTTGTCCGGCATAATCTTGATTTTTCTTATCGGAAGCATCCTATTTTTCATCTACACACGACACAGCATGTATATAATATACAGCGTGTTTTTGTGCTGCACATTGATCATCCACCTTTCTCATCATGGATTAATCAACTATTTCCTTTTTTCCGATGACTTAACTGAAGAAAAGCCAATCAGTTTATTCTTTTTATTCTATCTATCCAGTTTAGCTTTCTTCTCTCGGCACTATTTGGATACCCAAGTCTACTTCCCGAATATAGACCGAATACTCTTATTAATTGGTTATTTAAACCTTATTTTGAGTCTGATTCTTTCCATAAACCCAGACAGTTTCAGTAATGCTTTTTCTCTGACCAACATCCTCATAACAAATACTATTTTAGTTGGTTTTGCACTGTATACATTCATAAAAAGAGTTCCTTACTCAGGTTATTACTTTGCCTCCAGAATCATTGCATTTCTTGGGTTCTACACTTGGGCAATGAGTGCTTATGGAGTTTACCCTAGCCCATTTTTTTACCAGTGGGGATTAACGATTATTATATTTTTAGAATCCAGCCTCTATTTTAGTGGAATGGTTAAACGCCTTACACACTTTAGCCACTCTCCCACGAACAATCCGCTACCGACCTCCATCACAGAAGCACAAGCCATATTAATTGATGCAGGAGAAAGGATGAAAAGACAAGTCAATGTATTAGACCATTACATTAGATTTTGGCAATCTACTCAGCTAAAAGATGATGAAAAAAGCCTCACTTTAGAGGCGACCCTTGCATCAAACAATATCAAATTATTAATAAAAAACCTGACACTTCTAACGAATAAAAAGCCGAAACAAGAGCCACCAATACTTCTTGACAAAATCATCCATGACGCCTTAGAAGGCTTTAACAGTATCGATCAAGACAATACAGATTTATCGTTAACCTCTAAAGGAACAAAAAACATAGAAGTATTAAAAAACGCGTATTTATTTCAGCAAATAATCATTAATTTGGCGCAAGAGTGCAAACATCTAAATGATCAACTGACAACTATCCACGTGATTCATACTGAGCATACTAAATTGGGTATAAAAACGTTAGATATTACTTGTGAACCACTCCCTAATCGATCAAAAAACGACCTCCATTCCTTTAACCTTGGAATGGGTTTAATCAAAGAGATCATCGAACACTTAGAAGGGACCATAAACATCACACAGGACAATAGCCTATCCATTAGCATCCCTATTCAGACTCGCTTGCAATTTCTACCTTACGATACTCTAGAGGCGGAGCCAGCCCAAATTTTTGTTATTGGCAATGAATCCATATTAGTGCAGAGAACCATTCGATCACTGCAAATTTGGCCAAACAATGTGGTGCAAATCAAGAACATCAGTGAGTTACTAACCGAAGTAAAAACATTACAAAATGAAAATACAATCAATCTTGTTCTTATGTTTGAAAACGAAGGATACATCCCAAACCTTGCTTTAAAACAAATTAGAGAGAAGCTTCATGCAGGAGATCAATGTATTTTAGTCACAGAAAACGATAAAATGTCCAGAAATTATGCACTAACCTTAGGGTTTGATGATTTATTTTCAAATACCAATGTGGAGCAACAATTAAGAGAAAGCTTAGAGCGCTTTACCTTAAAAGGACTACGAATTAAAAACGCGTCGTCGCAAACAACCAAGAAATGATAGAACACACTTGCATTAATACTTATAGAGGTTCCTATGGATTGCTTATTTTGCAAACTTGTCGCTAAAGAAATACCTGCTACTATTCTATTCGAAGACGAGGATGTTATTGCATTCGAAGACATTATGCCTCAAGCCCCTGTCCATTTTTTAGTCATCCCTAAGAAACACATATCAACACTTAACGATATTAAAGACACAGACTCCGCTATTATTGGCAAATTGCCTATTATCGCGAGTAAAATTGCTAAAGAAAAAAAAGTAGACCAATCAGGCTATCGAGTAGTAATGAACTGTAATGAAGACGGCGGACAAACAGTGTACCATATACATATGCATGTCCTTGCCGGAAAGCAAATGACTTGGCCTCCAGGCTAAAAAGAGCTTAACTACAATGATTTCATTTTTAGATAAAAAGATAATTCAATTGGATCGAGCCTTACGCACCATTACACAAGGGGCATCAACGGCATCAAGGCCATCACCCGCAGATCAACATCCAGAGTGCGGTTTATCTCTTGATGAGCAAAAACACACGGTAGGATTAATGCGAATTAATCACACTGGGGAAGTATGCGCTCAAGCTTTATATGCAGGCCAAGCAACCACAGCAAAACTTGACCATATTCGAGAAGAAATGGAACACGCTGCGAATGAAGAAATCGATCATTTGGTATGGTGTGAGAAGCGATTAATCGAACTTAATAGTTCTCCTAGTATTCTTAACCCTTTATTTTACTCTGCCTCATTTATGATCGGTGCCGGAGCAGGTTTGATAAGCGACAAGTTGAGCCTAGGCTTTGTTGCTGCAACGGAAGATCAAGTTTGCCTACACATTGACAAACATCTCGCCAGTTTGCCGGATAATGATCAACGCAGTAAGGCTATTTTAGCCCAAATGCGCATCGACGAAGCGCAACATAAAGAAATGGCACTCAATTCTGGCGGATACAAGTTCCCTCCAGCAATCATGAGCATTATGACTCAAATATCTAAAATCATGACAACGACGACTTATAGGGTATAATTTATGAACCGTGACATCAGTTCCATCAGAAGAGACTACCAGTTTGAAGATTTACTAGAAGACAGCTCACCGAGCAACCCTATGCAACTATTTGACACTTGGTTAGATAACGCAATTGAATCATGCCCAGAAGATCCAACAGCAATGATTTTAAGCACTGTAGACCAAAATCAAAAACCTCATGCGCGTGTTGTGTTACTAAAACAAAGAAATGAAGAGGGTTTTTCCTTTTTTACAAATTACGACAGCAATAAAGGAGAGCAACTTGCTCAGAACAAGAATGCATGCCTTACTTTTTTTTGGCCTTCTCTCAGTAGGCAAATACGTATAGAAGGCGAAATTAAAAAGGTTTCTCGTGCAGCATCTGAAGCGTATTTTTCCAGTCGCCCTAAAGGCAGCCAACTGGCTGCAACAGCATCAGAGCAAAGCAAAGTAGTATCAAGTCGTGAATCATTGCATAAAAAATTCGATGAGCTTGAGCAACAATATATAGATTCAACAGTCCCATGCCCAGAAAACTGGGGGGGGTATGCATTAGAAGCAAAATACATTGAGTTTTGGCAAGGAAGACCTAGCAGATTGCACGATAGGCTATCATACAAGCTAGAGAACACTCATTGGCTAAGGTCACGTCTTGCCCCTTGATAAGAAAAGCCATAGATGCAAGGCAAATAAGATCGGCTTTGCATCTTTTACACTCGTCTAATAATACACCCATTCCAAATGCAAATACCCACATCAAACACATCTGTGTCAACCAATCGTAACTCTCTATTAGATACCTATAGAGGGGCCGCAGTCTTTTTGATGATTATTTTTCATTTTTGCTGGGATCTGAGAGAGTTTGGCTACATTGATTACAAATTAAACGACACTTTTTGGGTATTATTTCGCTCAGTCATTCTCTTTTTATTTCTTACAGCAATAGGCTGGTCTGCTTATCTTAGCCAGAGGACACTAACCAATAGACAACATAAGATTCGTCGTTTTCTTCTACGCCAAAGAAAACTCTTAATAGCATCGACCGCCATATCTCTTGCCACATACGTGTTTTTCCCTAATCAATGGATTTACTTTGGAATCTTACATTTCATCTTAATTGTCAATTTTATACACTATCCTTTTGCATCTTACCCGATAATAAGCGCAGCAATTGGAGCACTTATCGGCACTTTATACTATTTGACTGATCTACTCCTCTTTCCCAGTATTTACGGTTTTATTACTGAATCACTGGGAGCACCAAAAAATACACTCGATATAATATACCCCTTCCCATGGGTTGCCTGTGTGTTTATAGGCCCTATCTTTGGCAAATACATCCCAAACAATGCATTAATAGCATCACCCTATTTAATTTATATTTTTGCTTGGTTAGGGCGACATGCTTTAAACGTTTATCTACTCCACCAGATTATTCTCTATAGCTTAGTTAGCCTCATTTACAACCTACTAAACTGACTTTTTTGCACACTTATTAAGCATAAATGAACAAACTCTTTAACCTAGAAATTCTTTTAAAATATAGTTTAATTCTATTGCCAATTTGTTAGTTTCGAGAACAAGAGCCTATTAACGTAAGTGATCACTTATTAAGTTTTCAAAGACCTTAAAATCCTTTTTTTCAAGTCTTGATTTTCTACTCAATGAGTTCTATCTTCTACCTCATAATTTAAATGAATTACTACATATAGTGTCTCTAAGTCTAAAAAACACTATATGCAGTATTATCATTTCTCTTCTCTTCTGAACAGCACAGTTGGATATAACGGCATGACCACAATCACAGTTTCAAAAAGAAACGGACAAACAGAAACAATAAATCTAGAAAAAATTCATAAAGTGATTACTTGGGCAGCCGAAGGCTTGAATAATGTCTCTGTATCCCAAGTTGAGTTAAAAGCACAGATTCAATTTTTTGAAGGCATCAAAACCACTCATATCCATGAAACACTGATTAAATCTGCCGCTGATTTAATCTCAGAAGAGACGCCAGATTACCAATACCTTGCAGCTCGTCTTGCCATTTTCCATTTGCGTAAGAAGGCATTCGGAGAGTTCGAACCACCACACCTATTCAAGCATGTTCAAAATTTAGTTTCGCAAAATCGTTACGATAATCACTTATTAGAAGACTACACGCAGGATGATTTTGAGAAAATGAATGACTTTATTGATCATTCTAGAGATATGAATTTTTCTTATGCTGCAGTAAAACAGCTTGAAGGAAAATACTTAGTACAAAATCGTGTTACAGGACAAATATACGAAAGCCCCCAATTTATTTATGTACTCATCGCTGCTTGCTTATTTTCGAAATACGACAAAGAAACCCGCTTAGATTACATTCGTCGCTTTTATGATGCAGTATCACAATTTAAGCTATCACTTCCAACACCGATTATGTCCGGGATTCGAACTCCAACCCGCCAATTTAGCAGTTGCGTATTGATAGAATGCGGCGACTCTCTAGATTCTATTAATGCTACATCTAGCGCCATTGTAAAATACGTTAGTCAAAGAGCAGGTATTGGTGTAAATGCGGGTGCAATTCGTGCATTAGGAAGCCCAATAAGAGGTGGAGAAGCATTCCACACTGGCTGCATTCCCTTTTACAAACATTTCCAAACAGCGGTTAAAAGCTGTTCTCAAGGAGGTGTTCGTGGTGGTGCAGCCACTATCTATTATCCAATTTGGCACTTAGAAGTTGAAAGTTTACTGGTTCTAAAGAATAACCGTGGTGTCGAAGAAAACCGAGTTCGTCATTTAGATTATGGTGTTCAATTTAATAGACTTATGTATCAACGCCTAATTTCTGGCGGTAATATCTCCTTATTCAGCCCATCAGATGTTCCTGGCTTATACGATGCATTTTTTGCTGACCAAGAGAAATTTGATCGTCTTTATGTTCAGTACGAAAATGATCAGAATGTTCGAAAAACAACCATTAAAGCATCCGATCTATTTACTTTATTTGCATCTGAAAGAGCAAGCACAGGTAGAATTTATCTTCAAAATGTCGATCATTGCAATACTCACAGCCCATTTGATCCAGCCGTTGCACCAATCAAACAAAGCAACCTTTGCTTAGAAATTGCGCTTCCAACAAAACCATTAAATAAAATTGATGATCCAGAAGGTGAAATTGCACTGTGTACATTGTCTGCTTTCAACCTTGGCGAACTTGAAAGTTTAGACGAACTAGAGAGCTTATCTGAATTAATTGTCAGAGCATTAGACAGTCTACTTGATTATCAGAACTACCCTATTTTAGCTGCGCAAAATGCAACTGAATTACGCCGAACCTTAGGCGTTGGAGTGATCAACTATGCGTATTATTTAGCTAAAAATGGCGTTCGATATTCAGATGGCAGTGCCAACGAACTAACTCACAAAACATTTGAAGCCATCCAATACTACCTTTTAAAAGCCTCTAATAAATTGTCTAAAGAATTTGGCCCTTGCCTTGCGTTTAATGAAACAACGTATTCTAAAGGCCTATTACCAATTGATACCTATAAAAAAGAATTGGACGCTGTTTGCCAAACTGAATTAGCGTATGATTGGGAAGAGCTAAGACAAGACATCGTTACACATGGCTTAAGAAACTCTACATTGACAGCACTTATGCCTTCTGAAACGTCTTCACAAATCAGTAACGCGACAAATGGAATCGAACCACCACGCGGTTTTGTTTCTGTCAAAGCCAGCAAAGATGGCATCTTAAAGCAAGTCGTTCCTGAGTTTGATAAGTTAAAAGACAAATATGAATTATTGTGGAACATTCCTTCAAACGAGGGCTATCTACAGCTTGTAGGTATCATGCAGAAATTTGTAGACCAAGCAATTTCTGCAAACACAAATTATGATCCTCAACGCTTTGACTCTAACAAAGTCCCAATGAAGATTTTACTGAAAGATCTATTAACTGCTTACAAGCTTGGTGTTAAAACTCTGTATTATCACAATACTCGTGATGGTGCAGAAGACAAACAAGAAGACATGGACGACTGTGCTGGCGGTGCATGTAAGATATAATAGACATGTTATAAGCAGGATGCGGAAGTAGATTTATTCTAGTTCCGCATTTTGCGTTATGCTTAATTTAATGCTTCTTATTTAATACCATAATTTAAAGGATACAAACCAACTCATGAGCTACTCTACTTTCAACAGAAAGCATTTTGATAGTATGAAAGAACCTATGTTCTTTGGGGAAAATGTCAACGTTGCGCGTTATGATCAACAAAAACACCCAATTTTTGAAAAGCTCATTGAGAAACAACTGTCTTTCTTTTGGAGACCCGAAGAAGTCGATTTATCGTCTGACCGTAAAGACTTCCAAAACCTTGAGCCTCATGAACAGCACATATTTTTAAGCAATTTAAAATATCAAACCCTACTTGATAGCGTCCAAGGCCGCTCTCCAAATGTAGCATTGCTACCCATAGTCTCTCTTCCAGAGTTAGAAACATGGATCGAAACGTGGGCATTTAGTGAAACCATCCACAGTCGATCCTACACTCATATCATTCGTAACATTGTGAATGACCCAACGACTGTGTTTGACGACATAACGGTGAATGAAGAAATCACACGCCGCGCAGACAGCGTTTCAAAATACTATGATCAGCTTATTGAAATGGTGAATCTATACAATACCCTAGGGGTTGGCACACATGTCATTTCGACACGTGGAGAAGTAACCATCAGTCTTCGAGAATTAAAAAAAGCCCTTTACCTCACCATTGCTTCTGTCAATGTATTAGAAGCCATACGTTTCTATGTCAGCTTCGCATGCAGCTTTGCATTTGCTGAACGAACTTTGATGGAGGGTAACGCTAAAATAATTAAACTTATTGCACGAGACGAAGCCTTACACTTAACTGGCACCCAACACATGCTAAACATTATGGCAAACGGTCGTGACGACCCTGAAATGGCCATTATCGCAGAAGAGTGCAAAGAAGAAGTTGCTGAAATTTTCATTGATGCTGCGAAGCAAGAAAAAGAATGGTCGCAGTATTTGTTTAAAGACGGCTCAATGATTGGCTTAAACACTGAAATTTTAAGCCAATATGTTGAATACATTACCAACATGCGTATGCAAGCTGTCGGTTTATCACCGCATTTTGAAACAAAAAACAATCCAATTCCTTGGATTAACTCTTGGTTAGTAAGTGACAATGTTCAAGTTGCCCCTCAAGAAGCAGAAATCAGCTCTTATTTAGTCGGTCAAATTGACAACGATTTAGGCGATTCAGATTTCGATGACTTCGATCTATAATTCTACACAGGAAAACACCTCAAGCGCCATTCTCCATCGAGTACTATTGAAGGAAAAACAGGTGCTGGTAAATGAAGCAGAACCACTCTTACCTCAGCTCGAAAGAGCGGGGGTATTCGTTGATTATCAATGCCGTGAAGGGTACTGCAGCTCGTGCATGCTAAAGTTACTTAGAGGGCATATTATTTACCCCACAGAACCCTTAGCTTGGGTTCAAAATGGATACATACTGGCTTGCTGTGCCATAGTCAAGAGCGATATTGAAATTGCATTTTTATAACGGTCTCTATTTTAATGTTCTATAACCTGCATACAAACGAGTACAAGTTGTGACCCAACACAAAGCACCAAATAACCACGCTGCGGTCGCAAAATGATGCGGAAACAAGCATACAAAAATATAGAACCCGATAGTCTCTGCCCCTTCAGTTAACCCACCAATATAAAATAATGATTTACTACCATAATCCAATGACCGAATTTCTCTTTTTTCGGCCATGATGGCAAATGCCAAAAAACTGCTCCCAGTTCCCATAAAGGAAAAAATCAAAAAGCTGGCCGCAACCGCGTTATTAACAGAATCAACCAAAGAAAAGCCAAAAATGACCGCCGAATAGAAAATAAAATCTAATGTAATATCAAGGTAACCACCAAGATCTGTCGGTTTTTTAAGACGTGCTATGGCACCATCTAACCCATCCATGAATCGATTAATTAAAATAAAAATTAATGCCAAATCATAACGTTCGTAAACCAGTGCAGGTAATGACATCATACCAACAACAAACCCAAACATTGTGGTTTGATTGGCAGTGATACCCAAACGTACCGCTAAAGAAGCCACTTTTATCAATGGGTTTCGTAGCTGTTTAATAAAATATTTATCTAACATTAAAAACAATCTTTATAGAAAAGTATGAAACTTGCTAAACTGTGAATTTTATCTCACAGAAAATACAATTATGATTCATGCAAAACAATACGGTCAAACAGGCGATCACCTTATCATTCTCCATGGGCTTTTTGGAAATAGCGACAATTGGCACTCTATTGCACAAAAGCTGAGTGAAACATTCCAAGTGCATTGCTTAGATCTGCCTAACCATGGTAACTCCTCAAACCTTGATGTAGCCACCTACCCCAATATGGCCAACGTAATTATAGAATGGATGAAGCAACACAATATTCGCCAGTCTTATTTGTTAGGACACTCAATGGGTGGAAAAGTTGCAATGCAATTGGCATCTAATGCCCCTGAACGCATTTTAAAACTGATTGTGGTCGATATTTCTCCTGTTGATTATAGTCCAAGTCATTTAGAAATTTTTGAAGGATTAAAATCTATTGATTTAGAAGCAACAAAAACTCGTGCTGATGCCGAGAAGCAATTAGAAAAATACGTCAGTGATCTCAACATAAGACGCTTTTTGATGAAAAACTTGGTTAAATCAGAAGGCCTACTTAAGTGGAGAGTTGCACTTGAATGTTTGTACAACAATTACCCAACCATTCTAAAAAGTCCTACATTAAACGAGCAATACACTAAACCAACGTTGTTTATGAAAGGAGAACTTTCCAATTATATTTTGCCAGAACATAAAGACCACATTTTAAATAGTTTTCCAAATACCGACGTCAAAGTTCTTCAAGGTACAGGCCATTGGTTGCATGCTGAAAAGCCCATTCTATTTACTTCACTTATTAAGCGTTTTTGCACAACCTGATTCAGCACAAAGGCCAAAGGTGTTCTCAAGGTACTCAGATGACGGTAAAACAATCCCAAAAGATCGAACAAGATAAGGGTTAAAAATAATTTTTAAGTTTCTGGGGTATAACGCAGGAATATTTTGATGAACATCCTGATCATACTGAACTAAAATGTTTGTTAACTCTTTAATTTGCTCCTCTGCATCAGAATAGATAGAGAATAAAGCCCCTGCTTTCACAAAGTTGTTGGACGGTCCAATCATAATTTTTCTCTGCCGAAAAAACAACTTTAGTACGTCTTGAATGGTTTGATGTTGATATAAGTCCGTATCAATAATTGAAAATAGCACATCAGTATCGACTAAAATACGATTGATCGTCTTGATAATAGCATTTCGATCATTTGGCACCGAGCTAAATACAAAACGAAGATCATATAAGGCCGCCTGAGCTTGATAATACGCTTCATTCAACCTAACACTCTCGCTGTATATCAATCCAAGTCGACTGATATTGGGTAAAATGTGTTTAAATAAACGCAGTCGTAACGATAAATCTGCACCAGAGAATACCGCTGTTGTAGAAGACACGCAGGTTTGGGACTCTGACAAGAACTCTTCTTGCCCTATAAATACTGCCACTATTTTCTTCCCAGAATGCGCCTTACAAACCGATCTGAATGCCCTTGCACCCACTGCAATAACAACCGGAGGTAACGCATCACTATTTTGTCTTCTGTATTCTGTTGCTGTTATCGCATCAATATCTGTTAAATCTGAGTACACTCCAATTTTATTAATAATAACATTACTCGCCTTAAACCCTCTCTCGTACACGAGAACAGCGTCAGCATAGTTAGCCGACGAGAAACACATGATAAAAAACACAAAAAATGTTTGTTTCATTACTCATCCATAAAGTAACTATTAAAACTTAAAACCTGCAAACCCATAGTAAAACCGGTCATTCAGATACAGATTGTTTTTAATCAAAAAAGGGTTGTCATCTAAGCGTTTTTCAAGACCGATGCCAAAACTAACTGACCTATGATAGCTTAGAGGATAATCACCAGATAACCATACATTTACATTTTTGTAATCGTATCCACCTAATTCTTTAGCATAGATATATCGACTATTCGCTCGCAGATAAGCAGAAATCGGCGCACTAATTAATAAAGACGCTGTATTAGGGGACGTTGTATCCAACAGAGATCGATCCTCTGTTTTTGTATTTTGATAGGCGTAAGTAAAGCGAGCCAATACATCGTTTTGGGAACGCCAATCCAATTCAAATTCAACTCCGTTTACAGTGAGATCCATTTTCTTACCTTCTTCAATCACCGTGTCTCCAATGCCAAACAATTGTTTGTTGCTCAGAGCCAGATCTGTAATTTGATCACGGTAGACACGAATATCGTAGGTTATTCCATATGTTGGCACTGAATGAAAATACCCAATTTCATAGCTAGTAATAGACTCTTCATCTTCACCATCTTTTGCATAAGTAACCCCTGATTGCTCTCCAGAGGCCAACGTTACACTCCATCTTGCATGCTGATCAAAAATATCTGGTGTCCTTATTGCTTTTGACACATTAAAACGCACTGACTGATTTACCCCAAAGCGCTTCGTGACCCCAAATTTAGGTGAAAAATACACATCATCTATTTTACTTTTTTCAAGCATACCACCTGCATTAACTATCCAATCTGTATCAAGGTAATATTCAACATTGGATGAAACTCTAATCAGCTCATCACTTTTGGTGCCCTGTAAGTAAGACTGAGAATCAGCCTCATCATAACGATAGTTAAAACTGGTGACCAATTTAATGTCCTCGTTTAACTCTAAGCTACTTTGAATGCCAATATCCTGACGGGTTTCAACCAAATCATTAAAATAAGAAGAGTGAACAATGCTTTCAAGTGAATATGAATTAAAAAAAGCAACATATGGATTCGTCTGGAAAGTTTGACCTCGAATGTCAACTTCGGTCACTACATTGGGAATAGAAATAAAACGCTCTTCAAGAGAGTCCGATCTTTCATAATAATAATGCATACTAACTTCATGATTCAGCGATACTTGCTTTAACCAATCAAGTTTAAAATACGCTCTATCTGTTTTTTCTGTCGGCGCTTTACTCTCAAATGAGGAACTGGACGATTCTTTTTTAGCCGTATTTTGAGCACCACCAAAATCCAACTCAAATTGCTCATTATGACTTTCATGCACAACATACACATTCGCAATTTGAGTATCATAGCCATCATGTCGCTTTGCATTTGATTGATCAACGTCAAACCCATCTATATTTTTAGACGATACTGACGCCCGATAGCTCCAAGGTCCATTCAAGTCACTGTATTGGGCATATAGATTATAATCCCCTCTACTATCTGTGTAGCTACTGACAGCGCCGCCTAACGTGTCTTGAGGAGCTCTAGTAATGATATTGATAACCGCAAAAAATGAGTTCGCGCCATAGCTTGCCGCATTCGGTCCACGGTTAATCTCAACTCGCTCAACGTCTTCAATATTTAATGGTAATTTAGACCATTCAACACGAGCCAATCCAGAGCTATAAACAGAGCGGCCATTAACTAAAACCTGAATCCGTCGATATTTGTCGAGCTGAGTACCATGATAAGCAACCACTATCCGGTTTGAATCGTAAAACGGGGCGACAAAAAAACCTGGCACAAATTGCATTAGCTCTTCAACGGTTCTTACACCTGAACGCTGAATAAACGCTCTATCAAGTACAGATAGAGAGGAAGAGACTTCCTGCCTAGATTGAGAAATCTTTGACGGTGTCACCACTTGATTTAATGCTTCACCAAACACGCCAATAGAAACTTTATTATCTTGAGCTATCACATCAGATAAAGAACAAGTCACGACAACGCAGAAAAGTATACCAAGGCTTTTTTTCATTGATCTTTTACACTTCTGTAATCGTCGGCTAAATATGTCCCGAGCATCCTGATGTCTTCTGAAAAAAAGCGAAGTTCTTCCAGTGCTAGCTGCATTTCAGGCGCCTGGAAGTGCGATTCAACATCAATATAAAATTGAGTCGCAGTAAAGCGCCCATTGACCATATAGCTCTCTAACTTCAATAAATTAATATTATTGGTAGCAAACCCGCCCATTGCTTTATATAAAGCAGCTGGAACATTTCGTACACGAAACATAAAGGATGTGATATAGGTCTTACTCGAATCAAAAATAGGCAATTTATGCTGCTTTGCAAACACAAGAAAGCGCGTTGTGTTTCCTTTCGTATCATTAAACTCGGATTGTAAGATTTTTAGATCATATAACTCGGCCGCTAACGAAGATGAAATGACCCCCAGAGTCGAGTCCTGAGATTCTGCTAAGTGTTTGGATGCGCCAGCCGTGTCATACATAGCAACATTCGTCGCGCCTAATGACTTAATATTAATATCGCATTGCGCCAATGCCTGTGGATGACTACCGACTCTTTTGATATCGCTTAAATCACTTCCATGGCAACCTATTAAACAATGGTTTACCGGTTCAAAATGCTCCTTTATTACATACAGCTGAGTTTTTTTTAGCTCCCGATAAATTTCTTCTACACGACCAGCCGTTGAGTTTTCTACTGGTATCATAGCCAGTGTTGCCTCGCCTTTTTCCACCATTTGCATTGCATCTACAAACGTTGCGCAATTAACCGAACGCAAATATGGGAATGCATGTTTGCAGGCAAGGTGCGAATAAGCGCCAGGCTCTCCTTGATAAGCAACAACACTCGTAGAATCAAGAGATGAGCAATTCGCAAGCATAAGATCCTTCCTTAAATATAAATGCCAATACCTTACCAAATTACCAAAATCAGCACCAGCTAAGACAAAATAAATAAGAGCCAAAGAATTTAATAAAGAATATAATGGACAAAATCCAAACAGTCTACGGTATCGGTATGTTTAAAAAAATAACGCTAACCTTAATAAAAGGCTACCAATATACGATCAGCCCTTTATTAGGAAACAATTGTCGTTTTTATCCAAGTTGTTCAGAATATATGATAGAAGCCATTGAAAAACACGGAGCAATCAAAGGCACAAGACTTGGATTAAAACGGTTGTCCAAATGCCACCCATTCCATGAGGGTGGCGTTGATGACGTTCCTCAAAAAAAAGAGTGAATTTCTTAAACAGAGAATCACTCTTAATGAATCATTTATCCATTTAAACGGTGCTCAATTAGGTCGTCGACCACGCTTGGATCGGCAAGCGTGCTTATATCGCCTAATTGGTCATGCTCATTCGCAGCGATCTTCCTTAAAATACGGCGCATAATTTTACCTGAACGTGTTTTAGGCAGCCCCTTAACGGCCCATTGAATTAAATCAGGTGAGGCAATTGCACCAACATTTTTCCTAACAAACTGCCTGACTTCCGCAGTTAACGCTTCAGTTATCGTTACACCATCAACAGGCGCTATATAAACATAAATCCCTTGCCCTTTAATATCGTGAGGGTAGCCTACGATTGCTGCTTCCGCGACAGCAGGGTGTGCAACAAGAGCACTCTCTATTTCAGCCGTGCCCAATCGGTGGCCCGAAACATTTAACACATCATCTACACGGCCCGTAATCCAGTAGTAACCGTCCTTATCTCGCCTGACACCATCTCCTGTAAAATACATACCTTCGAACGTGCTAAAATACGTTTGTTCAAACCGAGAATGATCTCCGTAGACAGAGCGTGCTTGTCCCGGCCATGAATCAAGTAGAACCAAGCTGCCTTCCGCTTCGGTATTCCCTTCAATAATCTGTCCATCAGCATTAACAAGTGCAGGTTGAACGCCAAAAAGCGGCCCGGTGCAAGAGCCCGGCTTCATCGCTAGCCCCCCTATTCGTGGACTCATCATGATACCACCCGTTTCTGTTTGCCACCAAGTATCAACAATTGGGCAACGCTCTTCACCTACTTTAGTATAATACCACCACCATGCTTCTGGATTGATTGGCTCACCGACACTACCAAGAAGCCTTAAAGAATGACGGTGCGATGTTGCAATGGACTCATCACCTCTGGCCATCAATGCACGAATGGCTGTAGGAGCAGTATAAAGAATAGACACATTGTACCTATCCACTACCCGACCAATACGGCCACTATCAGGATAAGTTGGGACACCTTCAAATAAAATGCTGGTTGTGCAATTCGCTAACGGCCCATATACCATATAAGAATGCCCCGTGATCCAGCCAACATCTGCTGCACACCAATAGATATCATTACTTTTGATATCAAAAACCACTTCGTGTGTTAACGATGCATACACCATATACCCACCTACCGTATGCACAACACCTTTTGGTTTACCTGTCGAACCAGATGTATACAGAATAAACAACGGATCTTCGGCATTCATTGGCTCTGGTTCACACTCATTATCACAGGTATCAATAAGCTCTTGCCAATTCACATCAAGATCATCATTCGATAACAACTCTGCTTCGGTATAAGGGAATACGACAACATGTTCGATAGTAGGACATGCATTATTCGAAAGCGCTTGGTCAACGGTCTTTTTCAAAGGAATTCTTTTGCCCGCTCTTTTTCCTTCATCTGCGGTCAAAATCGCTTTAACACCGCAATCATTTAAACGATCTGCAATAGCATTTGCAGAAAAGCCGCCAAAAATGACCGAATGAATGGCACCAATTCGAGCACAAGCAAGCATCGCATGTACCGCTTGCGGGATCATCGGCATATAAATAGCCACTCGATCGCCCTTGGCCACTCCTAATTTTTTGAGGCCATTCGCCAGTTTCGCGACCTCATCATGCAACTGCTGATAGGTGATTATTTGATCATCACCTTCTACGTCACCTTCCCAGTAATAGGCTACCTTATCTGCATTTTTGGCAAGGTGGCGATCAGTACAATTATAAGATGCGTTTAAAACACCATCTTCAAACCATCGGATGCTAACATCACCTTTATTAAAACGCGTATTTTTAACTTTCGTATAGGGCGTCATCCACTCAATTCTCTTACCAACCTCACCCCAGAACGCATCAGGGTTTTCCAAAGATTTGGTATAAAGCGATTGGAATTTTGATTGTTCAATATTGGCTTGACGTTGAGCTTCGCTAGGCAAAAAAACTGAGTGTTGATCCATTTGTAGGCTCCTATTTATTAATTTTATTATTAAGCAACCATTACTATATACCGTTTTAAATACCAATATAAAATTTTCATGTCTCTTTTAAGAGGCATTAGGTAAATTGAAACGACCTGCTTTTACAAAGAATGGCAATGTGATTGATTTTTTTTGCAACGGATCGCCCCAAAGTTTAATCATTTCATCCCAAGCCTTTTGTAAGAATTGATCTCCTTCAGACTCTATTAATAACGAAGTAGCAGACCAAGATCGTATGTATTCGAATACTCGGTAAGCACTCCAGTTCTGAGTTAATTCAAATTGGGGTACATCCATCATTTCCAAAGGGAAATCGATGTCTTTGTATTCACGCCATAATAGACGACTTTCATCTTTCCAATGGGTGTGCACTTTTTTAAGAACATAACGATCAATAACATCGTCTTCATGTTCACCTATTCGTATCCAATTGTACCCCCAACAAACAAACAAACCATTGGGTTTTAATACACGCCTTAATTCATCCCAAAAAGAATCCAGGTCTAACCAATGGAGAGCATGAGCAACACAAACAACATCAAAACTATTATCCGAATAAGGCGTCTTTTCAGATTGACAGACTTGATAATGAATCTTACGATGGGGTGTTGCTTCTGCGACTTGAGTCTCGCTTACATCAGACGCTTCTACTGACTCAAAATAGGCTGCAAGGTCAATAGATGCTTGTCCAGTACCGCAAGCCGAATCCCATACAAGAGAATGGCCCGATGCTTGTTTTGCTAGCCAAAAGTACAATTCAGCAGGATAAGTTGGCCGAGCTCTAGAATATATATCCGAAGCAGTATCAAAATAAGATTTCATTAACCCATCCCTCCTTTACATAATTTTTTTCAAACGCAGCACATTAGCAGTACTTTGTTAATCAACGCAATAATCTGATCGATTTATTCGTCTAACTAGAGAACACAAAGCACTCTTTTAGATATTGCAACAACTTATACAATATTGTATTTAATAAGAATATTCTTTGTCTCATTAACCCCCTTCGCCTGATGGGCAATCACTCCAAGCATACGAGCCGCTTCTACATTTATCAGGTTATCATCAATAAAAAGAATTTCTTCTGGCGCAACGTTAAGCGATTCAATAACGTATGCATACACCTCTTTTTCTGGTTTTACTAAACCCATTTGATGAGACGCAAAGTAACTTTGGAAAACACCGCCTAGCTTCATCTCAACCATCAATCTTGGCCAGTGCGCTGAGTTAGTATTCGATAGCACGGCTTTATGGCATTGAGGCTTTACCTCTCTAACTAAGTCTAGCGCACCATCGAATAATCCTTTTGGCCAATTTGAAAATCGTGTTTTAAATACATCGACCTCCCCTAATGTCGGTACGTCTTGTGTCATTTGATTGGCAAAGGTATCAAATGACACCATTCCAGAATCAAAACGCTTTACTATAGGCGAATTTAGCCATTTTACCCAAACGTCAGCTTCGCTATTTGAAGTACCTAGCATTTCATTCAACTCAGCTTTATCACCTAAATCAACCAACACATTACCTAAATCAAACAACACAACTTTTATAACGCTTGCTTCTTTCATAAAAACCTTCTGAGTGGCAATATTTTGCTCATAAAAATCCATTTTTTCGAAAAAATAACGAATAAGCTGGAAAACTCTATGAATTTAATAAGCTATTTTTTGCCTATTAACCCATTTGCTCTATAGGCTATTTTTTACTTAAAATACGTAAAAAATAACATAAAAAAACAAAAGAACCATAAAAACAACAACTTATAAAAACAGGCACAATAATTGTAATCCATTTAGGTGACAGAACCTAACTAGGAGAAAAATAATATGAAACTGGGCTTAGTCGCAAAAACATTCATTACAACTACTACTGCAGCTGCAATTATGTTGTCTGCATCTCAATTACACGCTGCAGACAAACGCAACTACATTATGGCAACCGCTTCGACAGGTGGCACTTATTACCCTGTTGGTGTTGCAATCGCTACGTTAAGCAAAGTAAAACTTGAGCCTAAACATGGCCTATCCATTTCTGCAATCAGCTCTGCCGGATCGGGTGAAAACATTAAACTGCTTCGTGAAAACCAAGCTCAGTTCGCCATTTTACAAGGTTTGTATGGTGCATGGGCATGGAACGGTGAAGGCCCTCTAAAAACATCAGGCAAACAAACAAACCTACGCTCTGTAAGTATGCTTTGGCAAAATGTTGAGCACTTTGTACTTAAGAGCGATTTAGCTAAAACAGGTACGGTAGAAGATCTTAAAGCGCTGCAAAATGGCAACAATAAGTTCTCTATCGGTAAAAAGAACTCTGGGACTGAAGGTTCTGGCCGTCAGTTATTGACAGGCTTAGGTATTGACGCGGATCAGTTTAGTTTAGCTTATATGGGTTACGGCGCCAGTGCTGATGCCATGCAGAATGGTAACATTGATGGCATGAACACTCCGGCAGGTGTTCCTGTTAGCGCAATTACGCGTGCTTATGCCTCTATGGGCGATAAGGTAAAAGTGCTAGATTTTACTGATGAGCAAATGAAAGAAGCAAACGGTGATTACACACTTTGGACTCGTTATGTTATTCCTGCAAATACCTACCCTGGACAAACCGCTCCGATTAACACGGTTGCTCAACCTAACTTCTTAGCAGCAAGAGCGGATTTATCAGATGATGATATTTACCTACTTACGAAGAACATATATGAAAATTTAAGCTACTTAAGCGCCATTCATAAAGCAACCAGTGTTATGTCTATTGAAAAAGCCATCAACGGCCTTCCTATGCCATTACACCCAGGTGCAGCACGCTATTATCGTGAACAAGGTATTCAAATCCCTGCTCACTTAGTCGCAGAATAGTTAACCACTCAGTTACTAAGCGTCTATCCATTAACCAGCAAATAGTTATACTTACTATTTGCTGGTTAATTTACGGCAAATACACATAAAACATTTGCACCTAAGAATAGACACTTTCCCAGATTTTCTTTGTTTTATAAAGGTAGTTGCTCTATGTCATCGCCAACTAGCCAAACTCACACGTCAGCGCCAGACCTACAAGATTTCGAAACAAAACATCGATCTCAAGCAGGAGTTACACGTGTCATTTTTGCTTTTTCTATTTTTCTAGCCATTGCTCACATTTATATCAATACGATTGGTACGTTACCTGAACTCTGGGTTTCTGCTTTCCATTTTTCAGGATTTGGTATTCTGTGCGCACTGCTTATCCCAGCTCATCCGTCTCTTTTAAAAAGCAAAACTGCCTTGGTCATCGACATCTTGATGATCGTTGCCTTAGCAGGAATAACGGTTTACGTTGTTCTATTTGAAGATGCTTTGTATGCACGTGGCGTAACATTCAATACTGGTGACTGGATAGCATCCAGTGTTGCCATTCTTTTATCGTTAGAGCTGATACGACGCACCAGTGGTTGGTTTATACCTGCACTGATTGTCGTGGCACTCACTTATGTTGTGATGTGGGGCCAATGGATTGGTGGGACATTTGCTTTTCCGGGACTTAGCTTAGAAACATTGCTCTATCGTAGCTATTTTAGTACCGATGGTATGTTTGGCTCAATATCAAGAATTTCATGGAGCTTTGTTTTCATGTTTATTCTATTTGGCGCTTTCTTAGTAAAATCCGGTGCGGGTGATTTTATCATTGATTTATCACGTTCACTTGCCAGCAAAATGATAGGCGGACCGGGGTTTGTTGCGGTATTAGGATCCGGCCTGATGGGTTCTGTATCCGGCTCATCTGTTGCAAACACAGTGTCCACTGGTGTTATCACCATTCCTCTTATGAGGAAAGCAGGTTTTCCGGCACGATTTTCAGCGGGTATAGAAGCAGCCGCATCAACAGGCGGCCAGCTAATGCCTCCAGTAATGGGTGCAGGTGCGTTTATAATGGCATCTTACACACAGGTATCTTACGTCACTATTATCAGTGTTGCCGCGATACCGGCTCTTCTTTATTTCTTAAGTGTCGGCTTTTTTGTCCGCGTTGAAGCAAAACGAAGCAAGGTTATTGCCGTTGAAGACGATGGTCCAACGGTAGGCAGCGTTTTTAAAGCAGGCTGGCATCATATAGTACCGTTAGCTGTTTTGGTGACTTTATTAGTACAAGGGTTCACCCCAACATACGCTGCAGGCATTAGTATTCTAGCTGTTATTTTTTCATCTTGGCTTTCAAAACACCATCGAATGAACTTAATGGACATTTTAGATGCTATGGTTCAAGGTGCGAAAAACATGTCAACAACCGCTGTATTACTGGTAGGTATTGGCTTGGTGGTTAATGTCATTAGTACTACTGGTGTGGGTAATACATTCTCATTGATGATCACTGGATGGGCGGGTGGAAGCCTTATTTTCACTATCATCTTAATTGCTTTAGCGTCATTAATATTAGGTATGGGCTTGCCCGTTACCGCATCTTACATTGTTTTGGGCACTCTTTCAGCGCCTGCTCTGTATTCCTTGATCGCTGAAAGTCAATTAATAGATATGATGGCTAACGGTACGTTACCGCAAGCAGCTCACGCTGTCTTTATGCTCGTTGATCCCACATCACTTACAAAGTTAGCTGCTGGAATGCCTGTAGATGAAGCAACCTTATTGCTATCACAAGTTCCTGGAGACTTTAGAGGCATGCTACTAGACCAGTCTCTTGGAGCAGAGGCCGTGGCAATGATTTTAGTAACCGCCCACATGATTATTTTTTGGTTGTCTCAAGACAGTAACGTGACGCCACCTGTTTGCTTAACCGCCTTTGCCGCTGCAGCAATTGCGAAAACACCACCGATGAGAACCGGATTAACCGCTTGGAAGCTGGCAAAAGGGCTTTATATTATTCCTCTACTCATGGCGTACACACCATTAATAGGTGGCACCTTTGAAGAAATGGTACGCCTCACCATCTTTGGCATTCTTGGCCTTTATGCCTTTGTTGCTGTGATGGAAGGGTATTTAGAAGATCAATTAAGTCTACTTAATCGAGGGTTACTGCTCGTCGCTACCCTTGCTTTATTATGGCCAGGTGTGGATTTAATTTGGCAATTAGTAGGCTCTGTTATCTTCTTCGCCATCTTTATGAAAGGATTTAGAAACTACTCTAAAACCTAAAAGCTAAAACACACTGTCTATAGCTTAATTGGGTATGACATAAAACAGCCCTAGAACGATCATTCTCTCAAATCGTTTTAGGGCTTTTTATTACCTACCGTAATACTTACATTCGATTTCTATTAACGATCAATTTCTATTCACTGTCTATTTTTATTTGAAATCTATTTTTATTAAATGCTGCTTTCAGAGGCAACCTCTTCTTCCGCTAAAAAACCACCCGTCTGATGACTCCAAAGCTTCGAATATACACCACCGAGCTTAACAAGCTCATCATGAGTGCCCTGCTCTATCATTTGACCTTGATCCAATACAATTAATCGATCCATCGCTGCAATTGTCGATAATCGATGAGCAATAGCAATGACCGTTTTATTTTCCATAAGCTGATACAAACTGGCTTGAATAGCCACTTCCACTTCCGAATCAAGCGCGGAGGTGGCTTCATCCAATACTAAAAGAGGGGCATCTTTTAATAATACCCTCGCTATTGCTATACGCTGACGTTGACCGCCAGAAAGCTTCACACCTCGCTCTCCTACCATGGCATCGTAGCCACTGTTACCGAATGGGTCCGTCAATTCCAAAATAAACTCATGGGCTTCGGCCCTCTTAGCCGCATCGATCATTTCTTCTTCTGAAGCGTCTGGTCGACCATATAAAAGGTTTTCTCTAACAGTACGATGCAGCAAAGACGTATCTTGAGTCACCATGCCTATTTGTGCTCTTAAGCTGTCTTGCGTTACTTCTTTAACATTCTGACCATCGATAAAAATTTGTCCTGTTTCCACATCATGAAAACGCAACAATAGATTCACTAATGTGGATTTCCCTGCACCTGAACGCCCGACTAATCCTACTTTTTCACCTGGCTTAATAATTAAATTTAAATGGTCAATCACGCCTGAACTTTTCCCATAATGGAAACCAATATCGCGATATTCCACCTCGCCTTTAGACACACTTAAATTCTGTGCGTTTTCTTGATCTTGAATGGTTAACGGTTTAGACAATGTCTTCATACCATCCGCGACCATACCAATGTTTTCGAATAATGCACTAATTTCCCACATAATCCATTGTGACATGCCGTTTAACCTTAGCGCCAAGCTCACAGCAATCGCAATCGCACCAACACTAATAGCACTGCCAATCCATAAAGCAATTGCTAAGGACGCCATCACAAACGCCAGAAGATAGTTACACACCTGCACACTAACATTAATTCCCGTCACCAATCGCATCTGCACATGAACCGTTTGCAAGAAGCCATCCATACTTTTTTGAGCATAATCTGCTTCACGATCAGTATGAGAAAACAACTTGACGGTTGAGATATTGGTATAACTGTCGACGATCCGCCCTGTCATTAAAGAACGAGCGTCCGCTTGCTTCGTTGATATTTGTTTTAGTTTTGGCACGAAATACACTTGAATGGATGTATAAGCCACCAACCAAACCAACATAGGTATCATCAATCTATAATCTGACTGTGCAATCAATACCAGCATTGATATGAAATACACTAAGATATACACCAATACATCCAACAGTTTCATTACGGTTTCTCTCACTGCTAAAGACGTCTGCATGACCTTAGTCGATATCCTTCCCGCAAAATCGTCTTGGAAAAAGTGAACACTTTGCTTAAGCAAATACCGATGTGCCAACCAACGTATTCCCATTGGGTAATTACCCAGTAACGTTTGATGAACCAAAGCCGAATGAAAGAACGTCAATACAGGCATTGCGATTAAAACCATCGCCCCCATCCAAAACAAGCGACTGGACTCTTCTTCTAAAAACGTTTCTGGGTCTTTCGAAATGAGCCAGTCAACCAACTGCCCCATAAAACCAAATAACGTCACTTCCAGAATCGCAATTAGTGCTGTCAGAATTGACATCAATACCAAAGGTAAACCAACGCCTTTCGAGAAGTGCAGGCAAAACGCCAATAAACCTGTTGGTGCCGATATAGGTTCTCGATCAGGGAAAGCAGGAATGAGCCGTTCAAAAAATTTAAGCATGATCTACCTTGTTACAACCAAACGTGTATTAAAAAGCGCCGAGAGCGTGAGAAAGATACGTTTCTATTGAATTATTTTGATCTTATAAAAGCGCCCAAAGTTTAGCATGAAATGACTATCATTTAGGTGCAAAGATAGTCAGTCGATAGAGCACGAGTAACTATAAGCGTAAAAACCAGTATCTTGTTTGAACCCAATTTTTTCATAGAGACTCTGAGCCAGTGTATTGGTTTTTTCGGTTCCTAAATCGACCCTCATAGCACCTTGCTCTTGCGCCCACGACAACACAGTTTTTACCAGTAATGCCGCAGCGCCATGACCACGAAAAGAGGGCAAAATAAATAAGTCATTTAAAATCACAATTGCACCAAGAGACACACTGGAGAATGTCTTGTAGTTTTGCACAAACCCGACAGGCGCTCCCTCATCAGAGTAAACAACAAAGATAGTTGACTCACTTTTCAGCAGCCTTTCTTCTAAATACGCTTTATATCTCTCTGGGTCTGAGGGTTTCTTATAAAACATCATATAGTCATTAAATAGAGGAGCCACATCATCGATACGATTAGCATCAATTTTCACTATTTCCATAACCTATCCCTAATTTTATTCAAATGCTCAAAGTGAGCCCAGTCTACCCCGACTCATCAAATCTGTCTAACAACGAGACACGCCATATTACGGCTTTTTATATATTACACTCTCATCCTTGAGTCGTGACTTAAAGTGCTAATACATACCTATTATGTTGCTTTACTTACAATTAGCAATTGCAGATCCGATTGCCCAGTGAGTTGCAACGTTTGACTCAATATCAAATCCCCCTCTTGAACACGAGTGGCGTCTCTCTCATAGGCCTCTGTGGGTTCACTCACCAACGCAGCACCCGTTACAATATAAATTAAACCTTCCCTATCAAGATCAATTTTTTCACCCTTCTTAAGATTTACGATATCGATTAAAGTATGACTGTCAAACGTAGCTTGCTGGAATTTATTCCCCCCATAAATACGCGTTCTACCCTTTTGCTGAAGGACATATGCTTTGTAAGATGCTGACTGTCCTTTTTCTTCCGGTAAAACCCAAACTTGAAGCATCCTGTTTTCAGCACCGTCAGGATTAATTTCATCGTGTGAAAAACCATCGCCGCCAGCCCGTTGAACCTGAACATCTCCAGCAATTAAATCTTTTCCATGCTCCATAGAACCCTCATGACTCACTCTTCCTTCAACAATAATTGAAATAACATCAATTTCACTATGAGAATGCATTCCAGATGTGCCATGTGGCTTGTACTTAGCGTCAGCCAAGTAAACCATATTCCCAAACCCTTCAAATGTTTCTGGTTTTTTACGGTTCCCAAAAACTCGGCTGTCTGTAACTAACCGATGCTCGACAATACCTGCGAAGCCACCTAAAGCTAACGTGTCTCTTGATAAAATGTTCATCGTCAAACCCTCTTTAATCAATCTACTTAATAACGCGTTTAATGAATAACGCCATATTAAGAAATAAAGATTGTTTGATAAATGCAGTTATGTTGAAATGATTTTTCCATTTTCAACAACAATAGAATGCAAATATATGCCAACAGAACCCTCCCTCAACGACATGATGCTTTTTATTGCCGTTATCGATGCAGGCAGTTTTACACTAGCCGCCGATAGGCTCATGATGCCTAAAGCCAACCTCAGTCGGAAAATTTCTCATTTAGAAAACCGATTGGGCATCACTTTGCTAGAACGTACGACTCGCACCCAGCACATCACAGAAGCTGGCCAACGCTATTTAACGCATTGTCGTCGTATTCAACAAGAATTAGAATTAGCCGATGCCACCATTGAACAGATACTAAACAGAGTAGAAGGTCATTTAAAAGTAGGGGCCTCTGTGGGGATGGGCCATGAAATACTAAAGCCTGTCTTAGGTGCATTTATGCATCAGTATCCAAAAATAAAACTACAACTTAATTTGTTGAATCGGCGCGTTGATTTGATAGAAGAAGGGTTTGATTTAGTAATTCGCATCGGTGAATTGAATGACTCACGACTCATTGCTAAACGCTTAGGTACGGTCAATCGAAGGCTTTATGCTAGTCCAAGCTACTTATCACGCCATGACAAGATAATGTCGATTGAACAGTTAGCCATACATGACTTTTTATTAATGAACAGAGCCCAAACTAATGACATTATTTCTATTACATCCGGCAACATTAAGCATGACATTAACATCGACCCCAAATTAATTGTGGACGATTATCTTATTTTAAAACAAATGACGATAGATGGTTTAGGAGTCGCAATCATTCCAGACTACATGTGCCAGCAGGCTTTAAAAGAAGGCTCGTTAGTGGCATTACTTCCTGATTGGGAAATGCCTCCTGTTGACGTATACGCCTTGTACCCCAAAAACAGGCTTAATATTCCAAAAGTTAAGGTATTTATGGAGTACATACAGAAAATATTTCAAGAACGACTGTCAAATACCCACTAAAATTTCCTATATGCATTTCGTATAGAATGCTACAAACAATCTAATAGGCATTTTGACCCAGTTTTGAAATAGCAGCAGACCACTTTTGTCTAGCCTCAGTCGTCGAGCTGATAATGGGACCAAACATATTACTTTTTACCGAATGAAATCCAACAAATTTTAGCGTAGCAATCTTCAACTGTTTAAGCGCCGGAGCTCCTTGGACGAAAGAGTAGTACCAAGGTGGCGTGTCCATCGTCATGACAATGCGCGCGGTTTTGCCTGTTAATAATTTTTTCGGCATTGCTTTGCCTTTTTCATATTGAAATGCAAAACCAGGCAAAAAAGTCCGATCAATTAAACCTTTTAATTTTGCTGGCAGCGCGCCCCACCAGACGGGAACAAAAATAACCAAATGATCACACCATTCAAGCGACTCTTGAAATGCCGTCAGAGACGCCTCCATTACCTGTTCTTTCGCATACCCATGGGAAAGGTCCAAATCAAATGCCAAGTCAGACACATTGATCAACTGAATGTCATGTTTTTGCCTTGCCGACTCGGCATACACTTTCGCCAAGTGGTTAGCAAAGCTATCTTTTTTGGGATTGGCGGCCAATATTAATATTCGCTTACTCATTTTACAGTCCTAAACAATTTGATTAGCACTAGTATACGGTCTACCCTTTAGGGGAGAGTCAAGCGGCTCTGCTCAAAGAAATAAGAAAAGTGGAAGTCTGGCTTCTCTACAGAGAAATCTGCTCATAACACTGATCTAAGCTGTCGATTTTATTCTGTATGTCATTTAACTGCGCCATTAGCTGAATGCGCATCTCTCTCAAGAAATGTTTAATTTTCAACCAATCAATTTTACCGTTTTTGTATGTGATCGCACCTTTAAGCTGAGACAGCGTTACACCTAATGCCTTCGCTTCTTTAATCAATAAGAGCAGCTCAATATCCATCTCTGAATACACTCGATAACGGCCAATTCTCTCTGGCGCTTTTATTAATTCTTTTTCTTCATAAAAGCGAATGGCCTTTATTGACAAGCCAGTTCTTTTTGACGCTTCACCAATGTACATAACTCTACTCACCCGCAGACATTTATAACATCACAAAACAGTATCAAAATGGTTGGTTTTCTCAAACTCATGACTCTCATTTCTATTCAATAATGCCGTATAATCCCTCATTTATTCATAATCTAAGGATTACGCCATGCTTACCACCCACTCTTTAATTGAATTATTAAGAGCAACACCAGAGCAAGTTGAATTTACTCAAACAATTTCAACCATTGAACAAGAGTACACATTCGCCCCAGCCAAGTTTGTAAACGGCTCACAGGTTAATGAAGCAGGGGAAAATAATGGATCGTGCAAAATATTCGCTTTTGCCATGCTAAACGAACTTAGCCAACAAGAAACATTACACCTTTTTGGGGATTATTACCGAAAAGACGTACTTGAACATCCTCTAGCAGAAGATCATCAAAACATCCGTCAGTTTATTAAGTGCGGTTGGGAATCGGTTAAATTTGATACGATTGCTTTAACGCCTAAATCGTAATATTTACTTAGATGTAAGTTTTGCATCAGGATAAAGGCGATGACGTTCTAATCGTCTTTTTTCCGCCTCTCTCAACGCCTCTTGAATGTCTTTTTCATTCAACTCGTGCCAACGCAAAATCTCTTCCAATGTTCGAAAGCAACCCATACAGACGTCTTGTTTGTCCAAACAACAGTTTCTAATACAAGGTGTGGTTTTCGTATCCAAAGGCATGAACTCCTGATTTAAAACTCTTATTTTTCTATTACTAAGAATAAATCAACCGACCCTCTTTACTCAAACGATTTACGAAAAAACACGAACAAAAACAAACTAATACAAATCTTTATCTTACTTCGTAAACGTATTAAATTTTTTTGAACTCTTGTAAACTAAACACATTACGATAATAAATGACAAGTAAACGAGGCAGTTATGGAATTAGTTGTATTTGATTTGGATGGTACCTTACTTAATCGAGAACAATCCTTGTCTCCTTTTACTTGTGAGATACTTCATAAACTGCAAGCAGCAGGTATCGCTTATACCATCGCCACAGGTAGAACTCGTCTTGCCGCAGCACCTTGCATTCAAAATCATCACTTCCCACAGGTTCAGATTTTTAAAAATGGGATAGAAGAATGGGATCCAAAAACGCAATCTTATCGCCACAGATGTTTACTCTCTCGGCCAGAGATTGAGGATACACTCTCTCTATTTGAAAACGAAGAAGTCACTCCGTTTATTTTTTGCCTCGAAGAAGATGGTTCTCAGTCAGTCTATCACCCACCTCTTAAAAACCATCTTTGCAATACAATTTTTGGTGAACTGGGTTGCCATGAAGATCTTGTATTAAACCCTTTGTACAAACTTCACAAAGACACATTAATCACCAACATTAGTGCTATGGGCTCTCCTGAAGCTGCGACAAGAATCGTTGAATCAACACATGACTCGTCACCTCACCTCATTGCCTATTCCGGTGGAGGAATCTATCAGAAAGACGCTTACTGGATTGACATTCATCACAGAAGAGCATGCAAAGGAACCGCCATTGAATTACTAAAAAAAGAATTGGGTCTATCTAAGATCATTTGTTTTGGCGATGGAGACAATGACTTAAGCATGTTCGAAGCCGCAGACGAATCTTATGCCATGGAAAACGCGAATGAGAAAGTGAAAACAGCAGCAACTAAAGTAATAGGTCATCATGACGATGACGGAGTCGCGCACTTTTTAATCAAGCGCTTTAGCCTAGCCTAAATGATAAGAATTAAGGACAATTTGTAATAATTGTTTTTCCCAATTGAAATTACCAAAGCCGCCCTTATATTTAAGGAATAATATTTGAGTCACTTTTTACGAAAATGTTATGAATCAAGCTTGCGAGTACTACTTTAAAATGATAAAACTCATTCCTTTCAAAGTATTACCTATTACTATAAAACACTCTTCTTGGAGTAGACTATGATTGAATTTATTTTTTTTGCATTGGTTTGTGCAGCAATAGGATTGATGGTTAAGCAACTTGACATCACTGTATCTCAAGAAAAAACACAACTAAAGCCTATAAAAATAAAGGAAGAAGAAAAGACCAAAAGTTTAAAAAACAAGATGAAAAACCGATTTTAATTCGCATTTTTCATTTATATTTCTAACCTTTAATGCTTAAAGCTCGATTCAGTTTTAAACATTTTTCACTTTCTTACGAGTCAAGGCAGCGTGCCCTATACCATATTCCCTTAACTTATTTGCGACGGCACTGTGGCTTAAACCGACTTTCTTGGCCAATAAACGACTGCTAGGGTAATTAGGATACAAATCTTTAAGTAGCTTAGCCTCCCAATGCTTCATGGTCTTATCAAGAGAGTCATCTATGAGTTCAACGGATTCAGTCCCTGTCTCTTCATTATCGTATTTAAGATCGCCAACACCTATCATCTGAGTTTGATTTAACGCTACGGCTTGTAAACAGACATTTCTAAATTCATTCAAGTTACCAGGCCAAGAATACAACTGCATTTTAATACTGGCCCCTTTACTGAGTTTAGGTTTTGACAGCTTGAGCCTTTCAGCGACATCTTGCACATACAGATCGGCCAAACCAGCAATATCTTCTTTCCTCTCTGACAAAGATGGCACTCTCAGGGTGAGAGCAGAAATTAAGTAAAACAGCTCTTCAAGCAATACAGAGGATTGCCTTAATTCATTCAATGACAAATGCGAAACTGTAACCAAACGCATACCAAAGTTTGAATTCGACTGCGATTGCGCTTTCAAATATCGAATGAGAGATCTTTGAGACGCCTCAGATAAAGATTCAGGCGATTGAATAACGCACCACCCAGAACTCGCTCTCATCTTCTCTATGGTTTTCTCAGTGACATCGCTACTTGTCCTCCACACAATTTTACTGTCCATGTTATTTTGTGTTGCCCACCAATTCTGATACATTGCATTAATCAAATCTTCTTTACCAACACCAACCGAACCAAAAACATACATTGGCATATCTAATGCGAACATAGCCTCTGCACGCTTTAAACAAAGCTGCATAGCATCACTTAATGCGATATTGTGAATTAAATAGTCCGATAAATGCAGTTCAGTATTAGGCGCTCTACGTAAACTGGCAGTCTGCTGATCAAGCCTTGCTTCTGATTTTAAGTTAATCACAAAACCCGCTGGTATCGATTGGCCATCTTGGTCAGGCACAAAAATCGGCAACATCTCCAACAACATGTTTTGGCTATTAACACGGATTCTTTTACTTTGTATTTGTGTGGAATTACTAGAGACAGGTGGATGAAAACGAACGCCTTTTATAAACTTACTTAAAGGTTGATTAAGTAACTGATCTTGATCAACACCAAGGTCTTGTAATGCAATCTCTGTTGCCATCGTGACATTACCTTGAATATCAACCGAAATAACGCCATCAGGTAAGGCTTTTAGCAGCGTCGATAACGCATTTTTTTCACGCTCTGATGGCGTAAACATAACGGTTTTAACGTCTTCAACCCCATCTATCCGACGAATAGTTGCAAGCAATGTTTGTAATTGATCAAAAGATATATCAGGAAAAGCGATGTGCATCAGCCTCTGATCAACATCAACTTCTATTATTTTAATATCAATCCCATAAGGAATAAACAGATCAAGCACTTCTCGTGCGATTCCAATTCGACTTTTACACTGTATTTCTAAACGCATGACACCGCTCTTTTTTTATTATTAATGTATAAACAAAGGTGTTTAGTTCGCCTATATAGTCATTCTCATTAGGCAATAAAGGCAAAGTTTCTGATTATTTTCCCACTAAAACTATCACATTGTCGGACAATATTTCTATCCTCTCTCAAACGCATATCTCACTCAAAATACAACGAATGATATCGCTTCATTAGAGAGCTTTTGAAAAAATAGGCTTTGTTTTCAAGGAGATTTTACGTTTCACTTACTTATTTCTACGATACTAAAAGTAAACAGAAAGAGCTATCAAGTGCATCTTCGACACCCCGTAGCACATTGTCAACAATAGAGTAAAAAACATAGTAGTAAATCAAAAAACATCGACACCCTATACTGAAGCAGTGTTCGAGTGTGATGCATAATACTCTAATCGAGTGCTCTATGTAGAAAAGACACGCTGTGCGGATGCAACCTAACGACATCTTAATATGCGCTTACTTTTCACTTCGAATAAGTAATAATGATCGATAGGGTGCAAATGTATCATACAAAGGTAAGATTGCAGCACCTAACATACCTGACGTCTCCCCTGTTTCGGCAGCGACTAAAGGCGGCATGTTCATTCCAAGAGGACACATTATTTCCAATTTTTCCGTTAATACAGATAAAAGCTTGCATTGCAGCATTTGCGGTAAACGCCCCCCAAATACGATACTTTGAGGATCAAACAACGCCACTACAGAAATTATTCCAGGTAAAATTTCAGAACTTACAAGGTCAATCCATTCATCAACTAAGAAATGAACACCAACATCACTCCACCCCTCTTCGTTGGTAGGGTAGGTTTTTCCTTTCATACTAAGAAAATGAATTAAAGACGAAAGAGACAATACTTCTAATATTTGTTTGCCGAGCACACCTGTCGCCGTTGGAATTAATCCAAAACTACCCGATTTTCCATTCGCACTAAAGTAACACTCATCATTTGTAACCGCCCCACCGCCGCAAGCAGAACCAATGAAAATATAGAAAAAATCGCTTCGCTTCGCTTCACTCGACAATAACAATTCGTTCAGAGCGGCTGCATTGGCATCGTTTTCTACAACACAGGATAAATTGGTTTGTTCTTCCAGCCATATTGAAAACTCATCTGTTTCCCAATAACGAAGTGATTGCTCTAAATATGGCAAATCATGTCGCTGCTCTTCATCTGATACTAACGAATTTAGCCATAACGACATAAAGTCAGGCTTAGCAAGACCAATACCTTGCACGCGATTCCATTTTTCGCCCAAAGTTGTTTTTACTTCGTCAATCAAACTTAACGCAATACTTTTAGCTTCTTCTTCCGTTGGAAATTGCACTGAATGCTCTCTTAACAAGATACATTGTCCACTAAAATCCAACAGTGCAGCGCTGATATGGTCTCTGTCTACATTGATTCCGAGGCCATAAGCCCCTTCAGGGCAAATGGTTAACATAATCGATGGTTGACCACGATTCCCTTTCACTTTCCCCGTAACTTCTAGCATGCCTTTTTCTAACAAAGAAGAGATAATCACCGAAATAGTTTGTGCGCTTAACCCTGTCTTAACAGCAATTTGGATACGAGAGATATTAGGGTTTTTCCTTACAATATTGAGGATGACTCTTTCATTATACAAACGCCCTTGCTCTGAGGTGCTACCTAAACTCGCTTCCTGCCTAAATTTTGGCACACTACCCAATTTTGCCATATCTTTTCAACCCCGTTAAACCGCTTGCAAAGAACAAGAAGGCGATAAGCTACCTGCTCAGAATTAATAAATCTAATTGATTTAAATGCTTTAACTTTCTATCATCATCGAAACCTTACTTCAACGACATTTCGAGGCAACAACATGAAAAAACACAACGATTTTTCTTCTATCGATTTCCTTAATCAACATATACAAAAAACGATGGCATTCTATCATCCTAAATGCATTGATGATAATGGCGGCTTTTACCAGTTTTTCAAAGACAATGGTGATATTTATGACTCAGAAACGCGCCACTTAGTCAGTAGCACTCGTTTTATTTTCAACTACGCTATGGCGTATCAAGCTTACCAAAAGCCAGAATACTTAAACGCAGTTCGTCATGGACTGCTGTTTTTGAGAGAAAGACACCTAACTGAAAACGGTGGCTATGTTTGGCTTCTGAAAGGAGACGAAGATCTCGATCTCACAAATCATTGCTATGGATTAGCCTTTGTACTACTTGCTTATTCTGTGGCTTATCAAGCCGGTGCCATTGAAGCAAAACCATGGATCAATGAAACGTTTGATTTAATGGAAAAACATTTTTGGTCAGAACAAGACGGACTCTATAAAGACGAGATTTCAGCAGACTGGAAAGGCGTTTCCCCTTATCGTGGGCAAAATGCCAATATGCATTCATGTGAAGCCATGATTATGGCCTTTGACGCGACTGGGGATCAAAGGTTCTTATTGAGAGCAAAGCTACTCGCAGAAAATATATGCCAACGTCAAGCCGATTTATCTCAAGGTCAAATTTGGGAACATTACGATGAACACTGGGAAATAGATTGGGAATACAATAAAGACGACCCAAAAAACCTTTTCCGCCCTTGGGGCTTCCAGCCTGGCCATCAAACAGAATGGTGTAAATTATTGATGATGCTCAACAGCAGAGAGCCATCAAACTGGATGGTCGAAAAAGCGAAGTTTTTATTTGATGCCGCATGGAGATCATCATGGGACAGTGTAAATGGCGGACTGTGCTATGGGTATGACCCTCAAGGTAACGTATGTGATGGCGAAAAATACTTCTGGGTGCAAGCAGAATCTTTTGCCGCCGCCGCATGGCTTGCAAAAGAAACTAGCGATTCCAGCTACTGGGACAAATACAATGCTTTGTGGAATTATAGCTGGAACAATATGATTGATCATAAATATTGTGCGTGGTTCCGCATTTTAACGCAAGATAACCAAGCCATTGATGATTGCAAAAGCCCTGCAGGAAAAACGGATTACCATACAATGGGAGCCTGTTACGAAGTAATAAAAGTGCTGAAATCCTAGCAGTCTCTAGGCTAAAAAGCAGCACTACAAATTGAACGGTCGTTATTTTATACTGCAACCAAAGCGCCAGAGAGTGTTTTTATCCATTTGATTATGAAACCTCTCTGGCTTTTACTTCTTTGTAAAGACCGAAGCTTGTTCAACATATTATTCGGCGTCATTCTATCCATTAGACAACAGTCTCATTTTTCATCCTCTTTGAAATAACGTATTATGCTCCACCACAACATATGGGGAAAGAAGACGATGCAGCTTGATAAAGTTGACCTTAATCTACTACGCTACTTAGATTCATTGCTAAGAGAACAAAACGTGACTCATGCAGCGAATCAACTTGGCATTACTCAACCAGCTATGAGTAATGGCCTAAGAAGATTGAGAGACCTTTTTCACGACCCTTTACTTGTAAGAACCAGCGATGGTATGAAGCCAACCGCATTAGCTACTCAACTCCAGCCACGCGTTCAATTAATTTTACAATCCGTTGATGAAGTCCTACATTTAGGCAAAAAATTTGATACTAAATCGAGTACACGTGTTTTTCGGATTATGGCCAGCGATTACGCTGAAGCAACGCTTATTCCACCGTTAATGGATCGCCTTCAGGCCGACGCACCGAATGTAATATTGGATGTAATGAACCCCAGTGATGTCAGCTTTCATGATGTAGAAAAAGGCAAGGTAGACATTGTTATCAATCGTTTTGATACCCTTCCTCAATCTTTCCATCAAAAATCTGTCTGGGTAGATCGCTTTTCTTGCCTTGTTCCAAAAAACAGCCCAATAGCAAAAAACTTCACTTTGGAAGCGTATTTAGAAGCACAACATGTTTGGGTAAATAAAACAGGGTTTGGTGTTGGGGTTGGCATTCAACCAGAAGAAGTTCAAAAACTAGGCTGGGTTGATAGCACATTAGCGAACTTAGGCCATAAACGAAACATCCGCTTATTCACACGTAATTATAATGTTGCTATGCGAACATCACAGCAACTTGGACTCATTGTTACGCTACCTTCTCTCGCGACACGTTTGATGGAAAAAAACGATAATATCATCGTCTTGGAGCCGCCATTTGAGATTCCTCCCGTAGAATTAAAAATGCTGTGGAGCCCATTATTGCAACACGACCCAGGACATATGTGGCTAAGATCGACTATTTCAGAGTGCGCTAACATTATTGCCGAAAGCAATCCAATATAAAATTCCCAGCAACTTATAAAATAGAAGAAGGCATGAAGGTACCGTTAACTCAACCTTCTGCTATTTTTTAATTCTGTAGTGACATACTTATAGAAACCTTTGCACGACTACTATGCTTGTTAATACTTTGTTAAAAACAGACTCAAAATGCGCATTTATAACTTATGAACGGATTCCATTACGCTCACATCTAGATCATGAAGAATGCCATTTTCAATACTGTAGATCCAACCATGAACTTGTACATCTTGCCCTTTATCCCATGCATTCTGCAAAATACTTGTCTGGCATACATTGGCAACTTGCTCTATCACATTCAGTTCACACAAGGTATCAAAACGTTCTTTTGGATCTGTTATTGCGTCCATTTTCGTTTTATGAAAACGATAGACATCTTTTACATGCCCAAGCCAATTATCTATCAAACCATTCTGCTCTGCCCCCAAGGCGGCTTTAATTCCTCCGCAACCATAATGGCCGCACACTATAATGTGCTTCACCTTCAATACGTCCACTGCAAACTGAATAACCGATAAGCAATTTAAATCTGAATGGACCACAACGTTAGCAATATTACGATGAACAAATATTTCACCCGGTAACAAGTTTACAATTTCGTTTGCAGGTACACGACTGTCAGCACAACCAATCCATAGATACTCTGGCTGCTGTTGCTTTGATAAGGTGGAAAAAAACTCCGGATCTGCCTCATTAATTTTAGCCGCCCATTCACGGTTACTGTTAAACAATGTATCTAGCTTAGTCATTATTATTCTCTATTATTTCTGTATTTTTTATATACCAACGTAACTTTACGTCTGCAGTTAACTCTAAAGATTCAATCTGTTCTAACGCTTTTTTCCCCTCATAAGGCGCTTTATGTATATGAGGCGTCATGGACAGTAGATTCTGGATATGAGCTTGTGACGAAAGTAAAAAAGGGAACGTCAGCGCTTGTTCCTCTACTAATGAAAAGCCCTCTACACCTTTAGAATAACCATCTTCATAATCATGTATTTTGGGATACAGAATGCGTCTTAATTCAATTAAATGATCCGCTCCAACATCCACCATTAACAATCTACCAGTGGGTTTTAGCACACGAGAAAATTCAGAAAAAATAGGAAAGCCAAATAAACACGTCACCACATCAAAACACTCACTGGCTGTTGGAATATGAGCATTACTGCCCACTACCCAATGAATGAATTTATTCGATTTACTGGCTGTAGTAATCGCCCATTTTGAAATGTCCAACCCCATCACATCTAAGTATTTACCATTTGATGTGCAGTTTTGTTTAATGTGATTTAAGTAGTAGCCATCACCACAACCTGCGTCCAAAAGACAGATGTCGCGGTTAAATACATCCTGTGCCAGTAAGTACGATGTTATGGTTTCTGCAATGGGTTGATAATGATCTAATGCTAAAAAATCCCTACGAGAAGCAACCATTTCTTTGCTGTCACCGGGGTCTTTAGATCGTTTATTTTGAACGGGTAATAAATTGATGTAACCTGATTTTGCTAAATCAAAGCTGTGACCAGATAAACAAACAAAACTTCGATCCTTCAAGGTTAGTGGGTGCTTATCTAGAGGGCATATTAATGCATTTAAAACAGACACATTTTTTCCAACGTAATTTTTCCTATAGTCTAGAGATAACTCGAATAAGTAACAAGCTAATTCAAAATTCATAACATGAATCAAACCGATTTTCCCAACTATTATCTACCAAGCATCAGGTACGATAAAAACTCGCTCATACGGATAACCACCAATTACCTTATTTGCATTCAAAACATCTTCTGGGCTTTGATTCCAAACAGAATACATTTTTGGTCGAATGTCACTTTTAAAAGAGCGATCTAAATCCAAGCACACACTTTCATAGGATTGTATCTCTTCCCTTTTTATATTATTGAAAGTCATCCATTTCGGTTTAATGAGCTCATAGAACGAACACTTGTTGAAGCTCTTAGTTTTAAATTCTGTTAATCGAATCCAGTAGGCATTCTCATTATCAGACGCCATTCGTTTCCCATTAAGTTCAACATTTTGAGCAGACTTTTCCCTTTGTAAATCCTCACTTTTTCGACCATCAGTAAACAAGTAGCCAAAAATAAGCAACATGGGTTCAACAGCTTGATAAATACCCCATTGCTCCAAGTACGATCGACCTATCTTTGTTTCTAAAATCCTAAGTTGCTTTGCTCTTGCTTTCTCACTTTTTTTACTCAAACTGTCTGTTTTGTTTGGCCCAATCCATTCAATATCCCCCCCCTGTTTAACTTCTAAAAAGTATTTTATCGCTATCTCAAATTGAAAAAATCGACCATCGGGCGTTTTTACCAGCATGTCAATTTCCCCCAAGGTCTTGCCGTTTTCATCTGACAGTTGCTCGTGTTCAAAGACAACCGTTAATGTCGAAAAATAGCGAATGGCAAACGAAAACAGCACTTCAAAATAAGCGCCTAAGAAATGAGACTTACATTGGGCCACACAATCTAATAACGTGGCTGGACCACGATCAAGCTCGTTTAGCTTTTCCTCAAGCCCTTCCTCCCACCACAGAGACAAATCCAGATCAGCCACTATCATAGGAGCACTAAAAACCCAAGCGAGGTCATTTACCACTTGATGTTTATAATTCATAACGATTATTGGCTTCCAGTAGAAAGCAATACGTCAATAGATTGGATAACTTGTATGATGGCAATAGACTCAGAGTCCTTAACCAATCCAGCTGCAAGATATTCTTCAGCCATAGGAGAAATATTACATTGTGAAGGTAAAGATGCATGGCTCTCTATCATGCTTTTGAAGGTAGGCAGTAAAATAAACTTTAACCATTGCAAAAAGTTCATGGTATCAATACAAAAAGGTTTTTGGCTTGTTAGGTCTTGTTCACTGGGCACATCCATCTCCCATAAATCTGTTTTTCGTAAAACCATTTCAAGTTCTAATAACAAATCAGCAAGACGATGGTACTTTTCCAACCTGATTTCTCCTCTAAAAGACGGTAAGATTAGCTTAATTTCTAGTACTGGAACAGAGAACATAATGAGATCCATAGAATCTTTAGCCGATTTATTTGAATTAGCGCAATGCAAAGCAACCTATTTTGATTTGGGCCGACATATTCAAAAGCTTACACCGCAAGAAACCATTCAATTTGATCGTCAGCAAGCGGCTTATCCTTATCCCTATAGGCAGCAAGCTACTTTTGCTATTGTCTTACACCCTAAAACGGACAAACTCAGTTCAGATAACATGAGCATCTGGTTCATTCGCTTGCCCATTGATGAAAAAGGCAGCATTAATTTGGGTACTCGAGATCATTTAATAAAATCGATCGTAGATAAAATTTTAAAAGATGACAACTCGGCAGACTTATCAGAAGCCTTAACCGACAACCCTTATGCCTTCAAACCCGATATTGAGCGTATGGCAAGTTTTCATGCCATTTTAGCAAAGCAAATGAACAAAGAGCCGTCTTCGTACTTTTCAGAGCTAATAACCTATCTCACTGGTGACATTTCAAGAGAAGATGACAGTTGGAACACCATCGGAATACAAGGAATAGCAGACTTGGCAACCAGAGCCAATGAAGATAAATACAAACCTATTATCAAAAAAACATTGCGAAACGCCCCTCTAACACTCGCCTCTGCACTCGCAAAAGCCTTGGAGCATGAAGAGCTGGATGACGATTATCTCATGTTCATTGTCGCTGAATTTCGAGAATCCATAAACATTGAGTTTAAGGCTTCCTTAATACGAGCCGTTTCACGCTCTAATGGGCATCAAAGATTAAGTCAAATATTGCAACTCTCTCTTGTCAGCGGAGAGAAAAGCGCCAACGACGATCAACTGCAACTCATCGTCGCGTTAGTCGCTAAATGTCCTCATTGGCTAGCCAACGATTCAGAGTTATTGCATTTAACCATGGAAAACTTAGCTCAACGTGATGATGGTTTTTATGCGTTCAGCAAAATATCAATCGAGCTAACCCACACTCATTTAGTAAAAGACGCGCTTTGGTCTTTATTTAGAAATAATAAAATTGGCTCTCGTCTTGCGCAAGCCATAACTCATTTATTCAATAAGTCCAATAAAACGCTGCAATAAGCGTTTAAATAAGATCATTTATTCAATAATGCTTGGCTCGAAGAAACAGCTAAATACAAGTTGCAGATAAAAAAGGCTTTCATAATAGAAAGCCTTTTTCAATTTAATGATGAGTATGTGAGCTTTTAATGGGTGAACGCATTTGTTTGCGATATTCCAGAAACTCTTCGCTAAGCGAGTAATCTCCATCATTACCGTGCTTTAGTGCACCGCGATTTACCAATGCATCCAAAGTTTTAAACAGTACTTTTTGTTTTCGATCACCTTTCATAAAATAAAAGTGTTCTTCAACTTGAACAACTTTAAAACCAGATTCTAAAAAGCCAATACATAAATTCTGTGTAGGTGTTAATTTAAGTTTCATAACTCAACCTCTCGGTTAATATTTATACAACAGCTTTCATTAAGGGAGGTGCGAATAAGTCCTCTTGTCTCAGCATGTGGATAAAAGCCGGCTATTCGAGGCGAGTATCGAATGTGAATAGCTGGCCTATTTTAGAGATACTCAACAAAGAATACTGGCTTTTAGACCATGCCCTGCGGGTCTTTCAGAGAAAACGCCACATTTCGTTACAACTCTTTGAAAGGGATTAACATTCCTGCAGAATCGTGCCTTATTTGACGGTTTCTCTGAAAGACTGAGTCTTAGTAGACTTATTCGCACCTTCCTTAACTATAGACAAGATTCTGAAAAATCATACATGCATTACTATTAGCCCACACTAAATACAGTTATTTACAGCTCCATTTAATTATTTAACATAGTGTTCAGTAACATTTACGCCTCAAAAATAACCGTTTTATTACCATGAACGAGCACCCGCCCTTCTAGGTGTAAACGCAACCCTCTTGAAAGAACCAACTTCTCAATGTCTTTACCCAAACGCACCATATCTTCTGCAGAATGGCTATGACGTACACGGATCACATCTTGCTCTATTATAGGACCCGCATCCAGTTCCGCCGTGACGTAATGACAAGTAGCGCCAATCAATTTAACTCCACGAACGGCTGCTTGGTGATACGGTTTCGCACCCACAAAAGAAGGTAAGAAACTGTGATGAATATTAATTACTTGATACTTATATTTTTCACATAGATATTCAGGAAAAATTTGCATATATCGAGCCAAAACAATGGTATCTGCACCAGATTCATCAATGTGTTTTTCTATTTCTTTAAAGGCAGACATTTTATTTTCTTTTGGCACAGCAACACAGTGATATGGAATTTTATACCACTCCACCATTGACCTTAGATTTTCATGATTGGCAATCACACCAACAATGTCACAATCCAATTCTCCAGTATGCCAACGATGCATAATATCGTTTAAGCAATGAGATTCTTTGGTTGCCAACAAAATGACTTTTTGCTTCTCCGTACTATCCGTTATACACCAATCCATTTGGTATTCATCGGCGATGGTAGAAAATTGTGTTCTAAACTCATCAACATTAATAGTTAATGTCGCTGCATCAATTTCATGCCGCATAAAAAAACGTTGTTGATCCAAATCCGTATGATGACTGGCTTCTAAGATTGAGACGTTTTGGTCATTTAAAAATTGACTCACGGCGGCAACAATTCCAACTTTGTCTGGACAACTCATAACAAGACGAAGGGTCTTTTTCATATCACTACTTCTAAACCTTTATAATCAACTTAGTATTTTTAGTGCTTTAAATTTATAACATGCATAGATAAGTAATCCAGCAACCCAATTCCCATTTTTATCAATAAAAAACACCATCAAATCACTGTTTTTTTTTAAACAATCTACATATCAGAAGAGAATAGATCGAGGTTAGAAAGTTGAGATTGCTTACCTTTGCTGTGCTTAATAACCCAACATTGATGGATTTTTACATTACGTTCAAAATCCTGATCTATGGATTGCTTAGTAATATTTTCAACGGCATATCGACTTAAAATTTCTTCTGACATCATGAAACGGCGAAAATTATTAGAGAAAATTAATTCTCCATCGTCTTCCAAGCGATCCATTGCCAAGTTAATTAGATCAACATGATCTCTTTGAATATCCAGTACATCGGCCATTTTCTTAGAGTTTGAGAAGGTAGGAGGGTCCATAAAAATAAGGTCAAACATCTCTTCGCTTGATTTCAACCATTCAATGCAGTCTGCACGCACCACTTGATGATCTCTTTCAGAGAATTCATTTAATTCAATGTTTCTGCGTGACCACTCAGTGTACGTATTTGACATATCCACACTTAATGTTGAACGAGCTCCACCTTGCCCTGCATGCACAGATGCAGTTGAGGTATAACAGAATAAATTAAGAAAACGCTTACCGTTGGCTTTTTCTTGAATCAATTTACGTACAGGACGGTGATCTAAAAACAACCCTGTATCTAAATAGTCTTTTAGGTTTACGATAAAATCACAATCGTACTCTGAGACAATCATTTCGTGCTGTGATGTATCTAATTTTTCATACTGACCCTTACCAGATTGGCGTTGACGGTATTTCAGCACAACCTGTGACTCAGGAATATTCAACGCAGAAGGGACTGCCGCAATCACATCATATAGGCGCTGTTGTGCTTTTGCCGGGTCAATACTCTTAGGGGCTTGATATTCTTGAACATGCGCCCAATCACCGTAAATATCAATCGCGACTGCATACTCAGGCATATCTGCATCGTAAACTCGATAACAAGAGACTTTCGCTTTTTTGGCCCATTTCCCCATTTTTTTAGCATTTTTCGTCAAACGATTCGCAAACATTTGTGAACCAGAGCTAAGGACAGAAGCAGAAACCACATCATGCTTGATGAACTTATCTTCAACAGGGAAGCGATAAGCTCGACATTCAATGCCACCGTTTATAACACGTGTGTATTTATCTGGACGAATAGGAATTTGTTTAGCCAAATTCTCCATACTAGTCAACATAAAAAAGCGCCAGCCATCACAATGGTTAACGACCCACTCACCTAACTGTCGATACAAAGACATTAATGCCATTTCTTCACCAATACGTTCACCGTATGGTGGATTCGAAATCACTAAGCCTGGCTCATTTTTTAATTCAAAGTCATGATCTTGAAAAGATGACATAGACACATCAATAAAACCAGTTAGCCCAGCTCGCTTAATATTTTCTCTTGATGCGGCAATGGCGCGTTGCTCAGTATCCGTACCTTTAAAATCAATCGTCACGTCATCAAATGACTTCTTACTGTTTTTTGCTTCGTCGTTTAAACGCTGCCACATTCTATGGTCGTGTTGCTGCCAACCTTTAAACCCCCAATAAGTGCGACGTAATCCGGGAGCCATATTTAACGACATCATAGCGGCTTCAACTAAGAATGTGCCTGAACCACACATAGGGTCAACTAATTGAGTGAAGCTTTCATCCACGCCCCAGCCTGCACGCATAAGCAAACCCGCCGCTAAGTTTTCTTTTAACGGAGCAAATGAACCACTTTGACGGTATCCACGACGATGTAGACTGTCACCTGACAAATCCAAACTAACAGTAATGACGTCTCTTTTTAAACGTACGGCAATTCTTATATCAGGCTGGCTTTTTTCTACACTTGGACGATCACCAGTGCGTTCAACAAAGTAATCCACAATGGCATCTTTTGTTCTTACGGCACCAAACTGAGTATTACGGACAGTTTCATTCGTCCCATGAAAATCAATGGCTATTGTTGATGTCTCACTTAAATGTTGGCCCCAATCCATTGACTTAACACCGTCATACAAATCATCGGCTGACGTAATATTAAACTGTTTTAATGGCAACATAACACGATTACCAACACGTGACCAAAGACAGGTTTTGTAAGCACCTTCAAGGTTGGCCTTTAATTTCACTTGGGCTTCACCCAATCGCGTGTCCACTAACCCAAGAGCATGCAACTCTTGCTCTAGAACATTTTCCATACCCAAAGGGCAGGTTATTTCCAATTGATAAGATTGAGCTGTTTCAAGCATGTCGGTAACTGTATTCATGTTTTAATTACTTTTTTGTACTAATTAATGTTTTTTTAGACGAAAGTATTTTTAGACAAATACTAAAACCTAAACTATTTGTTAAATGCTCACTAAACGATAATACACATAGAAAGAGGACTTTTCTTATGAAGAAACAAAAACGCGATCTTCAACACAGAGCTTACATTAGAGGTTACCGTGCAGGTATGGCAGGACGCTCTAAAGGATTATCCGATCAATTTTCAGGACATGCCCGACCAGACTGGCTTGCAGGATGGCGGGAAGGCCGTGAAGACATGTGGAGCGGTTTCACCTCTGTCGAAGGCACACATAAAGCAGCGACCCTTCTAAATTAATGTTGTTTTTTGTTTCTATAAATCTTCACGTAAAACCAAGTAGGCCATAATACAACTTACTTGGTTTTGTGATAAAAATTAATTCACTGCTCTATTATTTTGAATTTTCTCTCATATAAGCAGACGTGTTTTCAACCGCCTCGCGCACTAAGTCTGGTCCACGATATATAAACCCTGAATAGACCTGCACCAACTTTGCACCTGCTTGCAATTTCTCGACGGCGTCTTTGCCATTTAGAATGCCACCAACCCCAATAACAGGTAAGGTATCTTTTAAATGATCGTGTAGCACTCGAACCACTTCAGTTGATGCATCTCGTACAGGAGCACCACTTAGACCACCCGCCTCATCTGCATGTTTATGGCCTTTAACAGAATCACGAGACAAGGTTGTATTCGTCGCAATAATGCCATCGACTCCCTGCTCATAGAGTGTATCCGCAACCAAATGAATTTCATCAGCAGACATATCTGGTGCAATTTTTACAGCTAAAGGCACTTTTTTCCCATGTTCATCAAAGTATCGATTTCTGGCGTCCACCAAAGGTGAAATAAGACTCGCCAAACTTTCTCCAAACTGCAACGTTCTTAAGCCAGGAGTATTGGGTGAGCTGATATTCGCAGTGATATAATCAGCATAAGGAATCACGGCATTCAAACAGGCTAAATAATCATTAACGGCATCTTCAACAGATGTGGTTAAGTTTTTACCAATGTTAACACCTAAAACCCCTGGATATTGGTGCTGCTTGATTTGATCAACCATGTGATCCACACCCTTATTGTTAAACCCCATACGATTGATAATGGCTTGGTGTTCAGGCAGTCGAAACAATCTTGGCTTTGGGTTACCTGATTGACCTTTTGGAGTCACTGTTCCTACTTCGACAAAACCAAAGCCTAATGCTCCCATTGCCTCAAATGCATCTGCATTTTTATCAAGACCTGCAGCCAATCCAACAGCATTAGGAAACGTAAGTCCCATCACATCGACAGGAACAGAAGGAACATCTTCAGTAAAAAGCTTATTAATACCAATACGCTGCCCAGCTGCGAGTAACTCTAAAGACAATTCATGAGAAACTTCAGCGTCTAATTTAAAAAGTAAAGAACGAGCTAGGTTGTACATTTGGAGAGTCCTCTAAAGATAATAATAATGGAATTAAAACAATGGTTAATGGCATTCGAATAAACTGTGTATCAACTAGCCGATTTTTTTCACACCTACCAGCTTGTTCTTGTCATCAAATTCTACTTCGTAAGTACCATACAAACCTTGGTGTGTGACAAAAGACTTAAAAACTTGTAGTGGAAGTTGAACATTTCGTCCATCTCGGCTTTTTGCCATTAAATTTTTAACCGTTCCGCGGTACATTTCCTTGAACTTAAATGCAGAGACACTAACGTCTAATACTATTTTTGCCATCAAAAAGCCCTTTATTACGATTCTCTTACGTTTACCATATTGTTTTCTCTATTTTTAATCCATTAAGATTACGCATTATATTGCGTCTCCCGTTTTAATAACAGAAGTATGAGGAATATAGCACTAATGGATGCCCTAATTCGAACCTTACAGGACGAACTCAACAAAACCATTGTTGGACAAGCAGACCTAGTTAAGAACTTACTCATTTCATTAATTGCAGATGGACATGTTCTACTTGAAGGTCCTCCAGGCATTGCAAAAACTACGGCAGCAAAAGCACTAGCAAACAGCATAGACAGCCAATTTCATCGAATTCAATTTACACCTGACTTATTACCCGGTGATGTAACCGGCTCTGATATTTATCAACAAGCAACCGGGGAGTTTGAATTCGTTTCAGGCCCTATCATGAATAACATCATTCTAGCCGATGAAATTAATCGCGCCCCAGCAAAAGTGCAATCTGCATTGCTTGAAGCCATGGGGGAAAGGCAAGTCACCGTAGGAAACAAAAGTTACTCATTACCAGAGTTATTTTTTGTTATTGCAACACAGAACCCGATTGAACAAGAAGGCACATACCCTCTTCCTGAAGCACAATTAGATCGCTTTATGATGAAAATAAAAGTCGATTACCCCAGCGCAAAAGAAGAATTAGAAATACTGCGCAGAGTCAGATCAATCCAATCGATAGAAAAAAACGCTTTAGCATCTGTCTGCTCAATAGAGAACATTCTTAAAATGCGTACAGCCGCATTGAACCTTTATATGGCCGAGACGGTTGAAGAATACATAGTACAACTCATTATGGCGACCCGCCATTCTGAACATTATTTACAAACAAACAAACAAAAAGAAAGTGCCAGTTTAATTGAATTTGGCTCAAGCCCCCGTGGAACATTAGCACTGGATAGATGCGCTAGAGCACACGCTCTTCTTAAAGGTAAAGACTATGTTACACCTGATGATGTAAAAGCTGTTGCCCACAGCGTGCTCCGTCACCGTATATTACCGTCTTTTGAAGCAGAAGCGCAGGGGTTCACAACGGACATCATTTTGAATACTTTGTTAGAGCGCGTACCAGTAATATAAAGCAGGTTATATATATGGATTTTCTTATATCACCCGATTCCCCTATTCTAGCTAGCGATGATTTAATTGCGCTCGCACCCTATGCAAAACATTTAGGAAAAGCCCCAAAAAAAACGCATCATACTTTACCTAATGGGCAACACCAAAGACAAGTAAAGGGCCACGGTATAGAAATGCTGGAATTAAGGCAATATCAAATGCACGATGAACTTCGCCATATCGACTGGAGGGTAACAGCAAGAACAGGAGAGGCACATACGCGAATTTATGCCCAAGAAAGCGAAAACAAACGACTTTTAATTTTAGACATCAGTGGTTTAGGGTATTTCGGCACTCAACACACTTTCATTTCGACCCGTATGGTACAAGTTGCATGTATCATTGCGTGGCGCACTCAAATAAAAAAAGATAACTTAGGGTACTGCTTAAGCTATGGGGCTCAAACCTACCAAAGATCCGCAACCCATAATAAAAAAAGCTTTTCACTGCTAATGTCCCAGCTTGCAGATGCAACCAATCTAGACAATAGAGACACTCCCATTTCTACAGAAGCTTGGGAATTACTCCACCATTCAAAGTCCATAAAACAACAAAACATCATCATCCTAAGTGATCGATTGGACCTGCCCTCAACAAGCATAAATCGATTGTCTAAACTGGCCAAGCATAACCACATACACTGGATCAATATCATCGATGAGAATGCGCAAAAACTGCCTAAAGGACAATATCTTATGGAAGATAAGGACGGAGTGAAATGGCTCTCTGTTTCTAAGAAATCTCAGCACCGTTTGAAAGAACAATCAGAGCAAAGAAATGCATTGCTAAAAAAGCAGTTGAACTCGTTTGGAATGACCCTGCATTCTTACAATTTAAGTGAATCTCCTATTACCATTGCGCGAAATTTATTAACATTAGGAGTCATTAACTAATGGATAAAGCGCTAAACACGAATATTGATTTACCAAATAAAGCCTTTATATTACCAGAAGCCATTCCAATGTGGCCGCCCGCTTGGTGGACTTGGCTCGTACTGCTATTTGTGATCATTATAATATCCATTCTATGTATAACGCTGTATCGCGATCAGAAAAAAAATGCGTATCGAAAAGAAGCTATGCAGTTGCTAAAAGATACAGATGCATTAAGCGATAAAGCACTTCTTACACATTGTCACACCGTGATTAAGCGCTGCTTAGTCAGTAAAAATAGGACATTTGATGCAGCGATTAGTACGCAAGAACTCACTTCACTATTAGATAAGGATATGCCTAAGAATCACTCTTTTGAATCTCTAGGATCATGGTTCATAGACGGTCAATATCAGTCCGAATTGCATCTCGAACAAACCGATCGTGTGAATTTGCTTATGACAACAAAACGATGGATAAAAAAACACCATGCTTGAATTTATATGGCCTTGGTTTTTTATTGCACTGCCTCTGCCTTTGCTAATGCGCTTTATAAAACCCACCAAACCAAACAAAGCGGCCGTCTGGTGGCCGAATGCTAGCATGATAGCGAAGCAATCAAATGCCAATTCAGAAACCCGTTTTATAAAAAAGCCTACTACATTGCTTTTTTTCTTAGCTTGGGTGCTATTGATAACGGCTATTGCTAGACCCATATGGATTGGAGAACCAACCAAAATAACACCGTCAGGAAGAGATCTATTCATTGCATTGGATTTATCAGGAAGCATGCAAGTTACCGATATGTATATAAATGATCAAACCGCAGACCGATTAAGTGCCGCCAAACACGTTCTGAAACGCTTTATCGAGAAGAGAAAAAGCGATCGTATTGGCATCATCGTCTTTGGCACAAAAGCCTATTTGCAAGCGCCTCTAAGTTACGACATTGAGACCTTGAACCAATTAATTGATGAAAATCAAATTGGCTTTGCAGGCGAACAAACAGCCATAGGAGATGCCATTGGATTAGGCATAAAGCAATTAGAAGAAAAAGAAAATGACAAAAAAGTAATGATCCTAATGACCGACGGAGCAAATACAGCAGGTCGAGTACAACCGTTACAAGCCGCTGAGTTCGCAGCAACACAACATGTAAAAATACATACCATTGGCATTGGTGCCGATGAAATGGTCGTTCAAGGTTTTTTTGGACCTAATGTAATTAATCCCTCATCAGATCTAGATGAAAACCTACTTAAAAATATCGCAAGCACTACTGGAGGTCATTACTTCCGAGCGAAAAGCACAAAAGAACTCAACCGTATCTATGAATTAATCGATGGCCTAGAACCCACTCCTAGTGAAGCATTATGGCAGCGACCTAAGACAACATTATTACACTGGCTAGGATTAGCCAGCCTAATATTAGTCGGTTTCGGCCTCGTATTACAAACTAAAGTATTCAGAAGGGAGATCTCGTAATGGAGCTGCTTCCTGGCCTTTATTTTACTCGTCCGACTTGGCTCCTGTTTATGATTATTGTATTCATTTGCGTTATATTTGCGAGTAAAAGGACATCGACACAAACCACTTTTGAGCATTTTATTGACCCAAAGCTTTTACCTTTTTTAACCAAGTCCAATAAAAGAAACAATCTAACAAAATGGTTAGGGTTAGCCTGCACACTTCTAGCGATTATCGGTTTATCTGGAATAAGTTGGGAGAAAAGCGTACAGCCAACTTATGATACAGATTCAAAAACAATTTTACTTATTGATCAATCCATCTCTTTATATGCCACAGACATAAAACCAAACAGGCTTACTCGCCTAAAGCAAAAGTTGCGAGACATTATTGAGCATATCGATGAAGGAGAAATAGCCATGGTCGCGTTTGCAGGTGATGCTTACACGATTAGCCCCTTTAGTTCCGACAAATCGACTATTACTCATTTTTTGCTCGCATTAGACCCGTTGATTATGCCGCTGTATGGCAGTAATCTTTATTCAGGAGCACAAGCAGCACTCTCTCTATTAAAAAATAATGTCTCTCCAGCCCATTTAATTATATTCACAGACGATGTCAGTGAAACAGAGCTTGCTACTATTCCTCAAATCAATGGTATAAAATCAACAGAAGTCAGTATCATTGGAGTTGGAACACAACAAGGAGGAGAAATTGTCTTACCCGACGGAACTCGATTACGAAAAAATAACCGTTTAATTAAACCATCCTTGCCAACCAATCGACTAAGTAGCCTTGCGACGTCGCTTAACGGTAAATATTTTGACAGCCAATTATCAGACAATGATATAGAGAAATTAACCACTGTAAATATCAATAATCAATCTCTTCTTCAACAATCGAATACGCTTAGCAATATATGGGTAGAAAAAGGCCACTGGCTCTTAATTCCTTTTCTAATTTGGTTATTAATTCAATTCAGACCAGGGGCATATCTTGTTCTGCTCATAAGCATAAGTAGTTACTCACCTGAGAGTACCGCTTCTCCGTTAGAATGGTTTATGACTGAAGATCAAATTGCTCAAAAAAGAGTGGATGATCACAATTGGGAGGAAGCATCTGAGCTTTTTAAAAACAAACAGTGGCAAGCTGCGTCAAATTACGCTTTAGAAAAATACGCAGAGGCCGCAGACATGCTAAAATCCAACCCACAAACAGCCAACGATTTTTACAATTTAGGCAATAGTCTTGCCTTATCTGGGCAAATAACTGATGCAATAACCGCCTATGAGAAAGCTCTTGAACTAAAGCCAGAGTCCCAAGAAACAAAAGAAAATTTAGAGTATTTAAAGCAGCAACAAAAAGAACAAGAACAATCAAAGAATGACGAGAATAAAAGCGACCAAAACGATCAGTCTGACTCTCAAGAAAATGACGACCAAAACACAGAAAATCAGCAACAAGAAAATGACGATCAAAATACAGAAAATCAGCAACAAGAAAATGACGAACAAAATACAGAAAATCAGCAACAAGAAAATGACGAACAAGAACAAAATGAACAAGACAGCGGTCAAAAGCAAGATGAGCCTGCTAGCCAAAATGAAGAAGCTACAAAAGCAGATGAAAACACACTGAGTAATGAAGAAAAACTGGCTTTAGAACAATGGCTTAGGCAAATTCAAGATGATCCCGGTGGTTTATTAAAACGCAAACTTTGGTATTTACATCAAGAAAAGCGAGCCGAAAATCGATTTAAACAAGAGGACGGGCTACCCATATGGTAGTAATATACAAAAGCTTACGCCGTATTTTATTTAGTAACGGCACATTAACATTCTGCATTGCATGCCTTGTTTGCCTAACGAGTATAAACGCCTTTTCTGCATCCGTGATGGCATCGCTAAACAAAAACAGCGTTGTTGAAAACGAAGTTGTGCAACTCAGTATTAGAACCGATTTTCCTGATACAGGATCAGGCCCAGACCTAACACCCTTAAAAAGGGACTTTGACATATTAGGACAAAGTCAAAACAGTCAATTTAGGTTTAATCTAGGGACAAGCCAAGCTCTTAATTTTTGGGTTATCAATTTAATGCCAAAATCCGTAGGTAAAATCGAAATCCCCCCCATTAAAGTTGGAGAGCACTCATCAGACGCCCTTATTTTAGACGTTAAAAGCGCCCCTCAACTACTTGATCATAACGGTAACGCTCCCGTTATTTTAAAAATGAGGTCTTCAGAACCTCAACCTTATTTACAACAGCAAGTCATTTTAACCATGGAGCTGTACACATCCGTTGCTCTGCAAAATGCCAATATATCCACGCCTAGTCATGCAAACCTCATCATAGAAAGGTTAATAGATGACCAAGTACGTAATGAGACAATTAATGGCACCACATATCAAGTATTAACAAGAGAATATCTTGCGTTCCCTCAAGTAAGCGGTCAGCTGGATCTAGTACCTCAAACCATATCAGCAATGATTAACACATCAACGGGAAGAAGAGTGATAAAAGTACAAAGTTTGCCTATATCATTAGAAGTTCTCCCTATTCCTGCGAGTTATTCCAATGATTATTGGCTGCCAGCAGAAAGCGTTTCCATCACCAGCAACTTAGCTCCTATGGAAAACGCTCATGTTGGTGACACCCTCATTTGGGAAATTTCAATCGATTCTACAGGCGTATTGCCTGAGCAAATTCCACCTATTGCCTTCTCCAGTACATCGGAATACAAGCTGTATCCTCAACCAGCAAAATTTAATAGTCAGAAAAGTGCATCAGGCATAAAAGGTAACCAATCTCTAGTCATTGAGGTTGTTCCGACTAAAGACGGATCAATCACCCTGCCATCTGTTGAAATTCCATTTTGGAATGCAGAAGAAAGAAACCTAGAAGTCGCATCAAGCGATAGCATTTCTCTCACCATTTTACCTTTAAGCAACACGAATCAGAATCAAGAGTATCGCTCTTCCAATCAGCCCTCAAATCTAGTACAAAACCACTCAGCAGCAGCTCAATCAAAAACAGAAAACAGTAAACCCATTTCATTAGCAAAAAATCAAAAGGAAGAACAAGAGAAATCTCAAACGATTGATGTTGAATTGGAAGTCACTGGCGCAGCAGATAATTCGAATATCAAAGTAATAGTGTCTGCCATAATCTCTATTGTCATCCTAGTATTGGGCGTATGGTTTTACAAAAAGAGGAAACTAAATACGACGTCTAAGGAAGAAGATAACATTCCGACAATTAAGGAGTTTGCGCCATTAACTCTACAAGATGAAAAAGCGGCCTACTCACAATTATTACAGTGTTGCCATAACAATCAACTCAACGCCCTTAGAGGCTATCTTCTTGAATGGGCAAGAATACGATGGGGTAATGAAAACATTTTTGGCCTTGAAGACATAAAACGCCTTAGCAATTCTGCCGAAATATCTCAACTTATTATGGAGTCTGAACTCATTATGTATTCAGATAAAGCCAGCACTCAGTGGGATGGCCAAGCCTTAGCAGAGGCACTTGAAAAGAACATTAATGGCGTGCAAAAAAGCAGCCCTTCAGATCAATTAAAAACCTTGTACCCCAATTTTTAATTGGCCTTCAATTCAAAGCAGTAAACTCAATCGACTATAGGAGGTGCCAAATGTTATTCACTCACCAAACAGGCATTACCGCTAAGGCATCACGTGATGCCATTTTTGTCACTTTAAATGTCAACCCTGGTCGTCATAAGCAAGTCCGTCAGTCACTCAAGCAACTGCCTGAAATCATTTCAATCATGCAAGAGAAGTTTAATGATGCTGATTTACATGCAACAATCGCCATAGGCAGTGAATATTGGTCCCAACTCTCTAGTCAACGCCCTAAGCTACTCACTGGCTTTATTGAAATTGATGAACAACAAGCACCATCCACGCCAGTAGATTTAGCCCTACATATTCGCTCCAATAGAAAAGACATAACTTATCTACTTACTCAAGAGATCTATTCATCTCTAAAATCAGACACGTCTCTCATTGACGAAGTGGCGTGTTTTAAATATTTAGACAATCGAGATTTAACAGGTTTTGTTGATGGCACTGAAAACCCAACGGGAGAAAATAGAGCAGACGTTGCGCTCATTGGAGAAGAAGACACCGACTTTATTGGAGGCTCGTATCTTCATCTACAAAAATTTATTCATAACCTTGACAAATGGAAAACCATTACACAACAAAATCAAGAAGATATCATTGGCAGAACAAAAGAAGATAACATTGAGTATGCCTCTAACAAAAAGTCTCTTCATGCCCATACAAAGCGCGCATCCATCAAAGATGAGCAAGGTGTGTCATTAGAAATTCTCCGCCAAAGTATGCCATTTGCCTCTCTTCAGGAATCAGGTCTAATGTTTGCCAGCTATTGCAAAACACCAAATAATTTCAACCTCATGTTAAAAAGCATGATTATAGGTGATCAAGAAGGAAATACAGACCATTTAATGCGTTACACTCAAGCCGTGACTGGCCAAGCTTTTTTTGTACCTAATATAGAATGGTTCCACCAGCTGTAACAATAGGGTTAGACGTGCGTTTTATAACGTCCAGGTCAAAAAAAACCACCTATGAGGTGGTTTTTTTGACCTAAAAACAAGTATATTAACGCTCGATCGTTGCAGCATTGGTCAACAAAGCTTGTTGAGCCTCAATAGATAACGCAGCACTTGTTTGATTGATATAACGCTCATATAAAACAGACTGCTCATCTTCATTTTCTGCTGGCTTAGTTCCAATCTCAGACAACCTAATTACAGCTAAGTTACCATTCGATAAACGCTTGATTGCAGTAGTAGGAGCGGACTCTGGATGAGCTAATGTAAACGCTAGCTCTACAATTTCACCCGTACCACGAGTTGCAGCCTCTTCATTGCTCCAGAGTTGAGAATCAAGATTCAATAAAGCTGAATCCGCTTTAGCTTGTAAAGACGCCACCGCTTTTTGTTGAGTCAATACTGATTTAACTTGCTCAAACGCGTCTTCTAGAGACTTCAATGACTCCTCATTGTGCTCATTAATTCGAACTACAATCACTTCATTATCACTTAATTCAATCAAATTACTGTTTTGACCATCTTCTAGAACTTGAGGGCTAAAAGCGGCTGAAATAATTTGTGGATTTGACGTTAACGTATCCGAACCGCCACTTCGACCAAATAAATCTGTAGTAGCAATATCAACATTGTATTCTTGCGCTAACGAATCTAATACATCACTTGCATAAGCTAAGTCAGAGATATTCTCGTGCTCATCCAATAACGCACTTTCAACTTTACGAGCTACAATCTGCTCTTCCAACTGATTTTTTAGCTCATCAAAGCTGGCTACATCTACTTTCACCACGTCATTTAGCTTAATTAAATGCAGACCAAACTCCGTTTCGACCGATTGAACTTCATCGAGGGACATACTAAATAAAACAGAATCAAAGTCATCACCCATTATGCCTTTTTCAACGTAACCCAAATCACCGCCAGAACGTTTAGATCCTAAATCATCTGAATAGATTTCTGCCAGTTCAGAAAACGAATCGCCAGCCGCTAATTTAGCTTCTATCTCAAGGATCAATGCCTTAGCCTGCTCATCAGAACGTTCATCGCTCAGTTCAAGCAATATATGTGATGCCAAACGCTCCTCAGATGGACCAGACGAGATTACAGCATCGTATTCTGTTCTAAGTTCCTCATCAGTGACTTCAATCCTATCCTGCAAATCAGATGACTTAATCAAGGCATAACTCAAAGAAACCTGTTCTTCTTGTTTAAACTCTTCTGGGTTCTCATAGAAATAAGTTTCTATTTCCTCTTGAGAAACAGACATTTGTCCAATTTCGGTAGCAAGATCAAACTCTACATAATCAAAAGTACGAGTTTGATTTTGTAGTTTAATAATACCTTCAACTTGATGAGGAACAACAAAAGCGGATGCTGTTACAGCGGAACGCGCTTGTTGTAACAAAACATCTTGTCTAATACGGTTCTTAAACGTAATTGGGGTATAACCTAATGAACGAACAAAATTTAAATATTTATTTTGATCAAATTGACCATTTGTCTGAAATTCTTGAGCCTGCAGTAAATACTGATCCACTTGAGCATCAGAAACACCTAAATTCAGGGATTCAGCATTACTAGATAAAACAGCACGTTGAATTAGTTCATCTAATGCTCGTCTTTGTAACAAGGTATCTTCAAGCAAAGCAGGATTAATTTGGTTTCCCATCATGGAAATTAATTGGCGTCTTTGCGCTTCTGCTGATTGCAATAAATCAGTACGTGTAATTTCAGTACCATTTACCTCAGCAACCGTATCAGAAGAGGTAAAACCGGTTACTAAAGCATCCACACCAAACAATGCAAAAGTTACTACAATGAAACCCACAATAATTTTGACGACAATACCGTGCGACTTATCTCTTATATTTTGGAGCATGTTGCCTCCATGATGCTTTCCTTTAAGAATATATATACAAAAAGAGGTGTACTCCATCTGGAACACACCTCTTTGTCTAATGGGGGAACAGACGGGACTCGAACACGCGACCCCCTGCGTGACAGACAGGTATTCTAACCAACTGAACTACTGCTCCATTACTCTTCAAACAATTAATTATTCAAATGACCATTCAAACATAAGTCATTTAAATATTAATTAACAGCGTCTTTAAGACCTTTACCCGCTTTAAAACCAGGAACCTTAGCTGCTTTAATTTGAATCTCTTCACCGGTCTGAGGGTTACGACCAGTACGTGCAGCACGTTCTTTAACTGCAAATGTTCCAAACCCCACTAGAGTTACTTGATCACCTTTTGCTAAAGCTTCAGTAACCGCTTGTAACGTTGCGTCTAGAGCATTACCTGCTGCCGCTTTGGACAGATCAGCAGACGCTGCAATTGCATCAATCAATTCAGATTTATTCACGTTTTACCCCTTCAGTATTTTCGTGGTTCCTTAAAGTTTTATAGACTTCTTTTCAATAGAAGAACTAATGACCAGCAGTTATACAAGCCAATCCTACCCTCTGTCAACTCAGAGGTTTCACCTAATGATGACTCACAGCTTCTTGTTCATCAACAATTTTTTCTTTAGATGACGTAGTTTTTATCTTTTTTGGTGAAGGAATGTACTCTAAAGCAATATCCAGCACTTCATCGATCCATTTTACAGGGTGAATAGACAAGTCTGCTTTAATATTATCTGGAATTTCTTTCAGATCACGTTCGTTCTCATGAGGAATAATGACTGTTTTGATACCTCCTCTATGTGCCGCTAGAAGCTTTTCTTTAAGCCCACCAATTGCCAGTACCTCACCACGCAAAGTAATTTCCCCTGTCATCGCAACAGAGGCCTTCACAGGAACTTTAGCAAGTACCGATACCATAGCGGTACACATAGCAATACCTGCACTGGGGCCATCTTTAGGCGTTGCACCTTCAGGAACGTGCATATGCAGATCAATTTTTTCATGGAAGTCTTCATCAATACCTAATCCGATTGCTCGACTTCTCACTACTGTTAATGCCGCTTTAATCGATTCTTGCATTACATCGCCAAGAGAGCCGGTCTTAACATGACGACCTTTACCTGTTAATGCAGCAGATTCAATTGTCAATAACTCACCACCAACAGAAGTCCAAGCCAATCCAGTAACTTGACCAATTTGGTTCTTCTCTTCCGCTTTTCCATAAGAAAAACGTTTTACACCAGAGAAGTACTCCAAGTTACTTTCTGTTACAGATACCGCTTCTTTATTTTTAGCTAAAGACTGTTGTTTTACCACTCTACGACAGACTTTGCTCAACTCTCTCTCTAAACCGCGAACACCTGCTTCACGAGTGTAGTAACGAATCAAACCCATTAATGCATCATCAGTTACATCAATTTCGCTTTCTTTCATACCCGAAAGTTTAATTTGCTTTGGTAATAAATAACGACGGGCAATGTTCAGCTTTTCATCTTCGGTGTAGCCAGGAATTCGAATCACTTCCATACGATCCAACAGAGGCCCAGGGATATTCATACTATTCGAAGTACAAATAAACATAACATCAGATAAATCGTAATCGACTTCCAAGTAGTGGTCATTAAATGTATGGTTTTGCTCGGGATCAAGCACTTCTAGCAACGCTGATGCAGGGTCCCCACGCTGATCCATTCCCATTTTGTCAATTTCATCTAATAGAAAAAGAGGGTTTTTCACTTTAACTTTAGACATTTTTTGCAATAATTTACCTGGCATTGATCCGATGTACGTTCTACGATGGCCGCGAATTTCGGATTCATCACGGACGCCACCCAAAGCCATACGAATGTACTTACGATTGACCGCTTTGGCTATCGATTGCCCTAGAGAGGTTTTACCTACTCCCGGAGGTCCTACAAGACAAAGTACAGGTCCTTTCACTTTCTTGACCCTTTGTTGAACAGCCAAAAATTCCAAAATTCTTTCTTTCACATCACTTAGACCGTAGTGATCTTGATTTAAAACTTTCTCTGCATACGTCAAATCATTACGCACTTTACTGCGCTGTTTCCAAGGAAGAGACAACAACCAATCAATATAACCACGGACAACGGTTGCTTCTGCAGACATGGGCGACATCATTCGTAATTTTTTTAACTCACCTTCCGCTTTTTCGATAGCTTCAGTAGACATTCCACTTTCAGTTATTTTGTCTTGAAGAACATCTAATTCATTACCACTTTCATCCATATCACCCAGTTCTTTTTGAATAGCTTTCATTTGCTCATTCAAATAATACTCACGCTGGCTTTTTTCCATTTGCTTTTTAACACGGCTGCGAATGCTTTTTTCAAGATGAGCAATGTCTAACTCCCCCTCCATTAAAGCAATCAAGAACTCACCGCGCTCTATAAGAGATCTCATCTCTAATATGCTTTGTTTATCTTCAAGTTTCAACGTCATGTGACCGGCAATAGTATCGATCAATACACCTAGATCCTCGATAACTTTAACTGACGTTACAACTTCAGATGGAATCTTTTTACTTCCAGCAACGTATTCATCTAATTGCTTTAAGAGAGCAGAACGAATCGCTAAATAGGAGCCATCATCCGTATCGCTTAAATCAACTTCTGTTACTTTAGCCTGAACATAGTTATCAAGATCGACTAATTCATTTACACGAGCACGCACACCACCCTCAACCAACACTTTTACGGTGCCATCAGGTAGACGGAGAAGCTGCATCACCTTCGCTGTTGTTCCAATAGGGTATAAATCTTCTACTTGAGGGTTATCTTTAGACGCATCTTGTTGCGCCACTAAAAAGACATATTTATCATTATCCATAGCCGCTTCGAGAGCGGCTATGGATTTTGCACGTCCAACAAAAAGAGGCAAAACCATATTAGGATAAATCACCACATCTCTCAGTGGCAACATAGGAAGGGTTATTTGTTCAGACATAAATTTTTCCAATAAGAGCGTAAAACAAACGCTAACAATAAAAGTAATTCCATATAAGAAGACATAAGGGCTATAGATGGAAAAACAAGCGCAACTTATAGAGTATTATCAAAATGTTGCATTGATCCTAGTATAGACAAAATTAAAAATATAGATTTACCGACAATAAAAAAGGCCAACCTGATAACAGAGTATCAGATTGACCTTAATTAAGAACAAAAATTATTACTGATTCGCTACATCATCTTCTTTTTCAAGAACCATCAGTGGCGCACCATCACCACGAATAGACTGAGCGTCCATCACAACTTTCGTAATATCTGTTCTCGATGGTAAGTCATACATGCAATCTAACAAAGCTGATTCCAGAATACTTCTCAAACCACGAGCACCAGTTTTACGCTCCAAAGCCAATTTAGCGGCCTCTTTAAGCGACTCAATGGTAAACTCCAACTCAACACCTTCTAGCTCAAATAAATGCTGATATTGTTTAGTTAATGCATTTTTCGGTTCGCTTAAAATAGTAATTAAGGCATCTTCATCTAATTCAGACAAAGTCGCAACGACAGGAAGTCGGCCAACAAATTCAGGAATTAAACCAAACTTAACCAAATCCTCTGTTTCGACTTGATGCACCGACTGAGAAAAAGTCTTATCTTCTTCTTTACTTTTAACAACAGCAGAGAAACCAATACTGCCTTTTTCTGTTCGATCGCTAATAACACGATCCAATCCCGCAAAAGCACCACCACAAATAAACAAGATGTTAGATGTGTCTACTTGTAAAAACTCTTGTTGCGGATGTTTACGCCCCCCCTGTGGAGGAACAGAAGCAACCGTACCCTCAATCAGTTTCAATAACGCCTGCTGTACACCTTCACCAGAAACATCTCGGGTAATGGATGGATTATCAGACTTACGTGAAATCTTATCAATCTCATCAATATACACTATGCCACGCTGAGCCTTTTCAACATCATAATCACATTTCTGCAACAACTTCTGAATAATGTTTTCAACATCTTCACCGACATAGCCCGCTTCAGTTAACGTGGTGGCATCAGCAATAGTAAAAGGCACATCAAGCACTCTTGCAAGGGTTTGCGCAAGTAACGTTTTACCACTGCCTGTTGGACCTATTAGCAAAATATTACTTTTTCCTAATTCAATGGCGTCTTGTGTAGTCTGATGGCGAAGACGCTTATAGTGGTTATAAACCGCTACCGCCAATACTTTTTTCGCTCTTTCTTGACCAATAACATACTCATCTAGCGCAGATTTAAGCTTAGATGGTGTAGGCAATTCATCAGTATCACTCTCTTCGCCACTGGTAATCTCAGATAACTCTTGTGTAATGATGTTACTGCATAGATCAACACACTCATTACAGATATAAACCGACGGACCAGCGATTAATTTCTTAACTTCATCTTGGCTCTTGCCACAAAAAGAGCAATATAGGAGTCGATCCGAATGCTCTCCTTTACTAAATTTATCATCCGACATTAATTTTTCACCTGTCTTATATTTCTCGTTTTAACAATATATCGTCAATTAAGCCGTATTCTTTAGCCGCTTCAGGATCCATAAAGTTATCACGGTCTGTATCGTTCGCTACTTCATCAATTGGCTTACCCGTATGAAACGAAATAATTTCATTTAATTTATTTTTAATTTTAATAATTTCACGAGTATGTATTTCAATATCAGAGGCCTGCCCTTGATAGCCTCCCAATGGTTGGTGAATCATTACTCGTGAATTAGGCAAGCAGTAACGCTTACCTGCTGCTCCAGCCGTCAATAATAAAGCCCCCATACTTGCCGCCTGACCAATACACATAGTACTAACATCAGGTTTAATAAACTGCATCGTATCGTAAATTGACATTCCAGCCGTTACAGAACCACCCGGTGAGTTAATGTATAGGTGGATATCTTTGTCTGGATTTTCTGATTCTAAAAATAACAATTGAGCAACCACTAAATTCGCCATGTGATCTTCCACTTGGCCAACTAGAAAAATTACTCTCTCTTTTAGTAGGCGAGAATAAATATCAAAAGATCTTTCACCACGAGCCGTTTGCTCAATAACCATTGGAACAAGCCCAGCGCTAGTAATTGCAACTGGCCCAGTAGTTGGATTTGTTAAATTCATGTTAATTCCTTAAGACAAAAAAGCCGACACAGTATCTACTATGTCGGCCTTAAATAGAAATATAAGAGTAAACTTATGCTTCTGCGCTTTCTTCTACTTTAGTAGCAGCTTCGGCTTTTGGCTTGATAGCATCTTCATATCCTAAAGTTATTTCAGTAACTTTAGCTGACTCAAGCAGTTTATCAACAACTTGCTCTTCAAGTACAGCAGATTGAATTTGAGCTAGGCGTTCTTTGTCTTTTAAATAGAAGTCAACAACCTGTTGAGGCTCTTGATAAGCCTGCGCCATTTCTTCTAAGAACGATTGAACACGATCATTTTCAACTGTAATTTCGTTTTGCTTAATCACTTCAGATATCAAAAGACCAAGCTGAGCACGTTTAGTTGCCTCATCTTGAAACAACTCAGCAGGTAACTGAGAAGAGTCAAAGCCTTGACCACCGAATTGTTGAGCTGCTTGCTCACGCAATCCGTCAACTTCTTGTGAAACAAGAGCAGAAGGAACATCAATAGGATTGTTTGCTAATAAACCATCAAACAAAGCATTTTTCAACTTGGCCTTAACTGCCTGATTTAACTCACGCTCCATGTTTTTGGTTACTTCAGCGCGCAGGGCATCAACAGTGGATTCAGCAAGACCGAATTTTTCAACAAACGCATCGTCTAATTCAGGAATAGATTGCTCAGCGATCTCAGAAGTCGTAATTACAAATTTCGCTTCTTTGCCTTTAAGTGCTTCTGCTTGGTAATCATCAGGGAAAGTAACCATTACATCACGTGATTCGCCTGCTTTCATTCCAATAATTCCCGATTCAAAACCAGGAATCATTGTGTTGGAGCCAAGAACCAATTTATGGTCTTTCGCTTCACCACCGTCAAATGCTTCGTCATCAATGTAACCAACAAAATCTACAGTAGCCTGATCACCATCGGCTGCCTCACGCTCAACAGCAACCCAATCAGCATTTTGCTTACGCAATGTTTCAAGCATTGTGTCAACATCTGAAGGTGTCACCTCAGAGATAACTCGCTCAACTGAAATATTCGCTGCATCAGCAAGTTCAACAACTGGATAAACCTCAACTTTAGCAACAAACTCTAAATCTGAGCCTTCACTCATATCTTTAGGTTCAATTGATGGCATTCCTGCAGGTTGTAAATTTTCTTTCTGAACCGCCTCTACATAAGCATCACGCATAACCTGCTCTATTGCTTCAAGACGAATACCTTGACCGTAACGTTTTTTAACAACATTAAGAGGCACTTTACCTGGGCGAAAGCCATCAATACGAACCGTTTTAGCCGTTTTAGCGACTTCAGAACTTACTTTATCATCAATACGAGCAGCAGGAACTGTAATGGTAATTACGCGCTCAATTGCAGATGTTGCTTCTACAGAAACTTGCATAAAACTTCCTTTCAGGAATTTGCCTTAATAATGTTGATTTAAAAACATGCAGCAATGTTGTGCATTCACTCTTTAAAGAATCAACAAGACTTTGAATTAAATAATTAAAGTAATAAGAGAATGGCGCGCCTGAAGGGATTCGAACCCCTGACCGTCCGCTTAGAAGGCGGATGCTCTATCCAACTGAGCTACAGGCGCTTAACTCATTACTGATACGTGGTGCGCTATTATATGGAAGGAAAATCATTCGTCAACATAATGATTTAAAAAAGCCCAGAATTCTGGGCTAAAATGACTTTTTATTACAAAGGAACCGAAAAGGGGTCAAAAAACAATCAACCACCATTTGTCAGTCAAAAAAATCACAAAAGGAACAAGCGAATCCTAACAAAACCCCCTACCCCCATCAAGCAATTAGCACCAAAATAAAACATATTTTAACTTAGCGCCCAAAAATACAACATTTTACTTCTCAGCAAAGTTACAACTTACAAGGAGGCAAAGTTCGGGTATCATTTAATATATTCGTTCCAATCAGAATACAGGATCTATTTTGAGCATTAAATTTGCACTAAATTTTGCAAAAAATCACTTTGCCATTGTTTATCAATGCTATCAAGAAAGTAACTCCAACCTGAGAGCAGCTCAATTAACTTTAGCGAGCTTACTGGCAGCCGTCCCTATCATTACTATTATCCTAGGAATTTTAGGGTTCACGCCGGCATTACAAGAAATGCAGACAATCTTGTTACAACTTATAGAGACCCATCTAGCGCCTGGAACCAGCGATGACGTTCTTCCTTATCTAATAAGATTTTCTGAGCAAGCAAGAAGCCTTCCCCTAGCAGGGCTTGTGATGTTGATTTTAACCGCTTTATTACTACTAAATAGCTTTGAAGTAGCCGTTCAAGAGGTGTGGAAGATTTCCACTTTACGAAATATCCGAGAAAGACTACTAACCTATTGGGCCATTTTAACACTCGGGCCTATTTTACTTGCAGCTTCTCTTAGCCTTTACGGAGCACTGCTCACATTTAGATGGCAAGGTATTGCTATTGGTGAGTTTACAACACATCTAGTTGAATTCAGCAGTTTTATATTTTATTTTATCATGCTGTTCACCTTAAATTATTTATCTCCAAACGCTCCCGTTAAAGCAAAACTTGCAGCAGTTTCAGCCATCTTCGCCACCATTGCGCTATTTCTACTGAATACACTATTTTCATCTTTCGCTCAATTATTTGCCAACTATCAGATTGTTTATGGCGCTTTTGCCGCGTTACCGACATTAATTGTGTGGTTACAACTGAGTTGGCATATAATTCTTATTTCAACCTGTTTGTGCGCAAGCCTTCATCATAGCCCAAAAACAATTCAAGACAGTTAAATCTCAACACACTGGAAATATAAAATGAACACGAAAATTAATGAGTTAAATACTCTCCTTTCAGAAGCTGACTGTTTAGTCAATACGAAACAAATTCATGCCGTGTTAGACTCCATGGCTCAAAAAATCACAAAAGATCTTAGCAACAAAATCCCTTTAGTCATTTGTGTCATGAACGGCGGCTTAATTCCAGCCGCCGCCCTTATAGAGCGCCTCCATTTCCCTCTAGAGCTTGACTACATACACGCTACTCGCTACGGCATGGAAACAGAAGGCGACGCACTAAAATGGCTTAGCTACCCACAATCAAGCTTAAAAGACAGAGAAATACTTGTCATTGATGACATTTTTGACCAGGGCCACACTCTACTTGCCATCAAAGATTGGTTTAATGACCAAGGTGCCAAAAATGTATACACAGCAACCATAATCAATAAAGTTCATGATCGTAAAATTGAAAGCATGCTCCCTGACTATATTGGGATAGACGTTGAAGACAGATTTTTATTTGGTTATGGAATGGATTACCAAGGGTTCTTCCGCAATCTTCCAGGTATTTATGCCGTGAAAGGGAGCTAATTAGCTCTTTTAGAATCAAAAAAAGCGCCTATTCGACGCTTTTTTGATTCTAAAAGTATGACTAGAACACTCTATTATACCCGTTTAGCGCAGCAACTCGATAGGCCTCCGCCATTGTTGGATAATTGAAGGTTGTGTTGAGAAAATACTTAACTGTATTCAACTCTCCAGGCTGCTTCATAATTGCTTGACCGATATGGACAATTTCAGAGGCTTGGTCACCAAAACAATGAATCCCTAGCAATTCCAACGTCTCTCGATGAAATAACAACTTCAACATACCAACGGGCTCACCTGTAATTTGCGCCCGCGCTGTATGTTTAAAGAACGCTCTACCGACCTCATACGGCACTTTTTCAGCGGTTAATTCAGCCTCTGTTTTCCCTACCGAGCTAATTTCAGGGATAGTATAGATACCCGTCGGTACTTCATGAATAAAATGACCACCATCCAATCCATACATATTTGCTGCAACAGCCCTACCTTGATCATAAGCGGCACTGGCCAAACTTGGCCAACCAATAACATCCCCAGCAGCATAGACATTCTCAACTGAAGTTTGATAAGTCTCTTGCACCGCCAATTGACCACGACTGTTTGCTTCCAAACCAATTGCATCCAGATTTAAACTGTCTGTATTTCCTGAACGGCCATTGCAGAATAAGAACGCATCTGCTCTAAGTTTTTTACCTGAATTCATATGAACCACAACACCACGTTCCGTAGTCTCGACTTTCTCATACGATTCATTGTGCCTAATCAATACACCACTATCACGCAAGTGGTAACTCAATGCATCCGTGATTTCATCATCCAAGAAGCTTAAAAGCTTTTTACCTGGATTAATTAATTCAACTCGAACACCCAGACCACAAAAAATAGACGCATATTCGCTACCGATAACACCCGCACCATAAATGATCAAAGACCGAGGTGTATGACCTAAACTCAAAATGGTATCTGAGCAATAAACACGAGGATGGGTAAAATCAATATCAACCGGGCGATAAGGCCTAGAGCCAGTAGCGATAACAAATTTATCCGCCACTAATAATTCAGGGCCTTTTTCATATGTATTGACTTCAACAGTATTGGCATCTTTAAACTTACCCTTACCAAAGTAGATATCTATACGGTTGCGAGCATAATATTCAGTCCGCCCCATCACTTGCTTATCAATGACTTTATTCGCATGAGTTAACACTTTCGGGAAAGAAAACCAACGAGGCTCACCGATGTCTCGGAACATAGGGTTTGTATTGAAAGCAATAATCTCTTTTACCGCATGCCTCAACGCTTTAGATGGAATTGTTCCCAAATGAGTGCAACTTCCTCCAACGCGTTCATTAGCCTCAATCACTGCTACTTTTTTACCCGCTTTGGCTGCATTCATGGCAGCGCCTTCTCCAGCAGGTCCTGTACCTAATACTACGACATCATAATGTCTCGTCGTCATAATCCCCCCTCGAATGTGAGTTATAATTATTAATTATTTAGATGCGTCATAAAACTGATCATCCGCTTTTACGATCTCTGCGGTCACTTTATTTTCTTCGTCACACTTCCCTTTGTCACCACCGCAAATATCGCAAGCAACTTCCATTCCCAAAGCACTCATACCACCACATGACCCTGATATAGGCTTTCTCCCCATCAACACACCAACGGCCATAGCCGCTACTAACAACAACATCAGACCAAATGCTAAAACCATTGTTAACATAACAAACTCCTATCTTTTAAATTACAAAATCTATTGGATGCGATTTTTCAGATAAGGCTCAAAAGCGGTCGACACGCGCTCTTCATACCCAAAATCTTGCTTTACCAGCAAGTAAGCTGCAATACCATTTTTTTCAGCAAACGCCATACCTTTATCAGGCCCTAAAACAGTAATCGCCGTCGCTAAACCATCCGCCATAACGGCCGTTTTATCAATAATACTAACAGAAACCAACTTATGGGTTATAGGTCGACCCGTTGCAGGATCAATGATATGCGAATAACGCACCCCTCTTTTTTCAAAATAATTGCGGTAATCACCCGAAGTAGCAATGGCAACGTCTGTCACTTCTATTACAGCTTGAACAACATTATGGCCACCAGCAGGGCTTTCAATTGCAATCTTCCAAGCTTCTCCATTCTCTTTTTTGCCTTTAGAGCGAATTTCGCCACCCACTTCTATTAAATAGCTTTGAATTCCATTCTCTTCAAGTTTATTTGCAATAGCATCCACCCCAAATCCTTTTGCAATTGAGGACAGGTCAACATAAATATCATTTTCTTTAGATAGCTTATTACCATTTAAACTTAAATATTGATAACCCACCTTACCCTTTACTGCATCTATTTCAGCATCCGATGGTGGTTCATCTCTGCCTTTCTTAGGGCCAAAGCCCCAAAGATTAGCCAAAGGGCCGATCGTTACATCATAGGAACCATCCGTCATTGAGCTAATTAATAACGCTTTATCAACAACATGTGCAAAATCCCTCGAAATTTCTTTAGTTGAGCCACTTGGCATTTTATTAAACAAAGACAATTCTGACGAAGGGTCATAAGCAGACATAAGCTGGTTTATATAAAGCAATACATTATCCACATCACCTTTTAGTGATTGTGCATTACTATCACTGTCTACTGTATAGAATTTTACCGTATAGGTAGTCCCCATAGTTGGACCAGAAAAACTTACCAACTCAGGTGAAAAAGAAAGCCCTTTAACTAGAATTAAAACGACAATAAAAGGAGCTAATATAAAAAGTATTTTTTTCCGCATATCTTTTCTTACATAAAAATAAAACCCCACAAAAGTGGGGTTTTATTTAGATAAACGATCTAGCCACCAAAATCATCAAGTAGAATATTTTCATCTTCTACACCAAGATCTTGAAGCATTTTAACAACAGCTTGGTTCATCATTGGAGGCCCACACATATAGAACTCACAATCTTCTGGAGCTGGGTGATCTTTTAGGTAGTTTTCATACAGGACGTTATGAATAAATCCTGTATAGCCTTCCCAATTATCTTCAGGTTGTGGATCAGAAAGGGCAAGATGCCACTTAAAGTTTTCATTTTCTGACTGCAGTAAATCGTACTCATCATCATAAAATGACTCACGTAAACTACGGGCACCATACCAAAAACTCATTTTTCGAGTTGATTTCAAGCGCTTCAACTGATCGAAAATATGAGATCGCATGGGTGCCATACCAGCACCACCACCAATGAACACCATTTCAGCATCAGTATCTTTGGCAAAGAATTCACCAAATGGACCGTATACTTTAATTGTGTCACCAGGTTTTAAACTAAAAACATACGATGACATTTGACCCGGAGGCACATCATCTTTACCTGGAGGTGGTGAAGCAATACGAATATTAAACTTCACAAGTCCACGCTCTTCAGGATAGTTCGCCATAGAATAAGCTCGAATAATCGGCTCAGACACAACAGAAGTAAACTTCCAAAGATTGAATTTATCCCAATCACCACGATACTCTTCTTCGATATCAAAATCTTTATAGTGAACAGTATGAGCCGGCGCCTCAAGCTGAACATAACCACCAGCACGGAAGTTAACATTCTCACCTTCAGGAAGTTTTAAAGTAAGCTCTTTAATAAAAGTTGCTAAATTTGGATTAGACTCAACAATACAATCCCAAGCCTTAACACCAAATACTTCTTCAGGAACTTCTACATGCATATCTTGCTTAACAGCAACCTGACAAGATAGACGGTAGCCTTCTTTTTCTTCACGACGGTTAAAGTGCGACTCTTCAGTAGATAGCATAGAACCACCGCCACTACTAACAATACACTTACACTGGGCACATGTACCACCGCCACCACAAGCAGAAGAAAGGAATACACCACTTTCTGCCAATGTTTGCAACAACTTACCACCCGCTGCAACTTTTATTTCTTTTTCGCCATTGATATGTATAGTGACATCACCTGTGCTCACTAGTTTTGCTCTCGCTGCCAATATAACAGCCACTAAAGCAAGTACGATCACAGTGAACATCACTACACCTAGAATAATTTCTAAGTCAAGCATGTTTAATAAATCCTATTCATGGTTATTCTTGATATGTTGCTTACAACTGAACGCCAGAGAAAGACATAAAACCTAAACTCATTAAACCTACAGTAATAAAGGTAATACCTAAACCACGAAGGCCAGCAGGCACATCAGAATACTTTAGTTTTTCACGAATACCTGCAAGCGCAGCAATAGCAAGCGCCCAACCGATACCAGCACCAACACCATAAACCACACTTTCACCAAAGTTATAATCACGCTCTACCATGAACAAAGACGCACCCATAATGGCACAATTCACGGTAATCAATGGTAGAAATACGCCTAAAGCGTTATAAAGCGCCGGCATGTATTTATCCAAAGTCATCTCGAGGATTTGGACCACCGCTGCAATGACCCCTATATAACTTAATAGACCAAGGAAACTTAAATCAACACCAGGCATTCCCGCCCAATCTAATGATCCATCAGCCAATAAATTTTTATATATTAGGTTATTTAATGGTACTGTAATGGCCAAAACAACCACTACTGCGATACCTAAACCAATTGCAGTCTCAACTTTCTTAGACAAAGCTAAGAAAGTACACATACCTAAGAAGAACGCCAACGCCATGTTTTCAACAAACACAGCCTTGATGAACAAACTAATTAAATGTTCCATTAATGAGCCTCCTGCACACGAGAATTCGCTGCAATTTTAAATTCAGGCGCTTCAACTTGATCTGTTTTCCATGCTCTAAGAGCCCAAATAACAAGACCAATAACAAAGAAAGCACTCGGTGGAAGCAGCATTAAGCCGTTTGGCTGATACCAACCACCATTCTGAACAGTCTGGAAAATTTCCACACCAAACAACTTACCAGCCCCGAAAAGCTCACGGAAGAAACCAACGATCAACAACATTACACTGTAACCAAGACCGTTACCGATACCATCAATGAAACTCATTCCCGGAGGATTCTTCATTGCATACGCTTCAGCACGACCCATTACGATACAGTTTGTAATGATCAAACCAACAAATACAGACAGTTGCTTACTAATTTCAAAAGCAAAAGCTTTCAAGACCTGATCAACAACAATAACAAGAGAAGCAATAACAATCATCTGAACAATGATTCGAATGCTGCTTGGAATATGATTACGGATAATCGCAATGAAAAAATTAGAGAATGCTGTTACCAAGGTTAAAGCAATGGCCATAACCAAACTCACACTCATACTACTCGTTACGGCTAATGCAGAACAAATACCCAAAATTTGTAACGCAATTGGGTTGTTATTCATTATAGGTGCAAAGAGCACCTTTCTTACTTCAGACATAATTACTATCCCTCGCCTTTAAGATTTGACAAGAAAGGACCAAAGCCTTGTTCACCCAACCAATAATGAACAAGATTGGTTACACCATTACTCGTTAGAGTAGCACCAGATAAGCCGTCAATCTTATGCGTTGCTAAAGGATCAGCAGAGTCTACAGAACCCTTAACCAAGCCTAATACTGCTTCGCCAGACTCATTGTAGACAGTTTTACCTTTCCACAGTGCTTTCCAATTTGGGTTATCAACTTCACCACCTAATCCAGGCGTTTCACCTTGGTCATAAAAGCCAAAACCAATGACCGTATTAAAGTCATTTTTCAATGCCATAAAGCCATACATAGTTGACCATAAGCCATACCCCTTAACTGGTAAGATAATACGTTCAATATCATCGCCAGATTTCACTATATATACGGCACTGTATTTAGCTCGTCGCTTAATACTGGCAATATCATCTTCCGCGGCCAAAGCAATGGACAAAGTTGGATCTTTAGCTGCAACATTTTGCTCATAAGTCGCAAGATCAATTCCAGAGGTTGAAAGCTCTTCTTCAGTAGCAAATTTACCTGTAGAGATATTGACCAAACGCATTTCAATAGATTTGAAGATCTCATCTACCGTTTTGTTTGGATCCAACATATCAGCTGCTGATAAAATATTTTGCTTTCGATCTAGGTCTTTGTTGGCTTTTTGAATAGGCTTCAAACCAACTGCGGCTGCCGCAACAAATACGGAACAAACCAGACACAAAGAGAGAGCAACGACTATCGTCTTTTTAATACTATCGTTACTAGACATTGCGAGCCTTCCTCCGCTTGATATTTGCTTGCACAACAAAGTGGTCAATGAAAGGTGAGAACAGGTTAGCAAACAGAATAGCCAACATCATGCCTTCTGGATACGCTGGATTCACAACACGAATCAAGACAACCATAACCCCAATCAAAACGCCATAGAACCACTTGCCTTTATTTGTCATGGATGCAGACACAGGATCTGTCGCCATGTACATCATACCAAAAGCAAAACCACCTAAAACAAGATGCCAATACCAAGGTGTCGAGAACATTGGGTTCGTGTCGGAGCCTATTAGATTGAATAGAGCCGATACTGCAAACATCCCCAAAAACACACCTGCAACAATTCGCCAAGCAGCGATTCGCATTATGAGCAATGCACCACCACCAATTAATATGGCAAACGTAGATGTTTCACCCATTGATCCTTGCACAAAGCCAAAAAATGCATCAGACCAAGCAACCGCCAAACCATCAACACCACTTGCCGCTAATTGGCTAAGCGCTGTCGCTCCAGAGAAGCCATCTACCGCAGTCCAAACCGCATCACCTGACATAGAAGCAGGATATGCAAAGAATAGGAAAGCACGACCGGCTAGAGCTGGGTTCAAGAAGTTTTTCCCAGTTCCGCCAAAGACCTCTTTAGCAAGAACAACGCCAAATGTAATACCTAAAGCCACTTGCCATAAAGGCACAGTTGCAGGTAAAGACAAAGCAAACAAAATGGAGGTCACAAAGAAACCTTCGTTTACTTCATGCTTACGAACTGCGGCAAAAAGAACTTCCCAGAATCCACCAACAATAAAAGTAACAAGATATACAGGTAGGAAATGCAATGCCCCATATATCATATTGTCCCAGAGACTTGCTGCATCATAACCGCTTAACGCACCAATGATGGAGTGCCTCCATGTATCTGGGCTTGCAATACCCATTGCATCCATAGCTGTATTTGCTTGGAAACCAATGTTATACATACCAAAAAACATAGCAGGGAACGTACACATCCACACCAAAATCATGATTCGCTTCATATCAACGGCATCACGAACATGTGAACTGGATTTTGTAACAGAACTTGGGCGATAAAAAATAGTATCTACTGCTTCGTATAAAGCATACCAATTTTCATATTTGCCGCCTGTATGGAAATGAGGTTCCATATCGTCGAGAACTTTTCTAAGCCCCATATCTTACCCCTCTCTTTCAATCAGAGTTAAACAATCCCGAAGGATCGGGCCATATTCAAACTTACCGGAACAACTGTAAGTACACAAAGACAAATCTTCTTCATCCAATTCTAAAATGCCTAACAATTGAGCTTGCTCGGTATCGTTTACCACTAATGAACGCAACAATTGAGTTGGTAGAATATCCATAGGAATTAAACGCTCGAAGTGACCTAATGGTAACATCGTACGGTCAGATCCATTTGTCGTTGTGCTCATCGCAAAACTTGTTTTACCTAATAGTTTGGACATAAAAACATTCAGTACAGAATGTTTTTCATGACCCGCACGCAGATAATGCATGACCTGGCGGTCACGGTCTTCTAGCAAGACAGTTACTTGCTGATGAAAACGACCTAAGTAGGCATAAGGTCCCATTGCTTTACGACCAGATAACACAGAACCAGAAACAATACGATTTTCACCAGACTTCAATTGACCAGCAGTCAATTCGTCAAGATTGGCACCTACTTGAGTACGCAATAATCGAGGTGATTCAACTTGTGGACCAGCTAATGCAACAACACGTTCCGAATTCAATTCACCCGTTGTAAACAATTGACCTATTGCAACAACATCCTGATAATTGACTGTCCATACTGTCTTCTTGTCACTAACAGGATCAAGGAAGTGGATATGCGTACCAGCTAAACCTGAAGGGTGAGGTCCGTCAAACTCTTGAACACTTACATCAGAGGTTGTCGGTATTTTCGCACCAGGCGCTTTACAAACGTAAACCTTACCTTTTGTTAATTTTGTTAATACAGCAAGACCATCTGCAAAATGCTCTGTTTTCCCATCTAAAACAACTTCAACAGAGGCGGACAAAGGGTTGGAGTCCATTGCTGTAACAAAAATTGAGTTTGGTTCACTATCAAGAGCTGGTACTTTAGAAAAAGGACGAGTTCTAAATGCAGTCCATAAACCTGAATTATTTAAGTTATCAACAACTTGCTGACGTTTAAGTGTTTTTAACTCAGAGCCAGAACAAGAAAAGAACTGTTCAGCTTCTTGTCCTTCAACATCAATTACTACAGATTGAAGTACACGCTTTTCACCACGATTAATGGACGAAATAATACCTGAAGAGGGTGCTGTATATTTTACACCTTCTGTTTTTTTATCTGTAAAAAGTAACTGACCTTTTTTAACCCTGTCACCAACCTGAACCATCATAGTTGGTTTCATACCATGATAATCCGGCCCGATCACAGCCACTGAGCGTGCGACTGCAGATTCGTCGATAACCTGATTGGGGGCGCCACTGATTGGCAAATCAAGGCCTTTCGTAATTTTAAACATATGTTCTGCCCAACGAATATTGAACACAAAAGCACTTTCTGTTGCATTTTCAGTATTTCAAAAAAACTTTACAACACAAATTACAATTTTCTGTAATTTTCAAACACAAAGCCGCTTCACCAAAAAACTCTAGCATTATAAAGATCATTACCTTGATTGACCACAACCTTAGAGCGTTTTTATCCATAGGATGGCTATTTCATGACAAAGTAACGTGAAAGAAACTTTCAAACGGCTTACATTAGCGGAAAAATACATTTTGGAAGCAAAACAAAAAGTTATCATGATTTTTCGCTATAAGAAGCAAATAAGTCCGATCAAATGGGTCTATTAGAAGGATTTAATAAAAACCACCGAATTATCATTTCTAATGATTGATAACCCTTTTGATTATCGACACAATACCCTTGCACTAAAACTACGGCAGCTTAATATTTGTTTAATGCAATAACAAAGATCACCAATCGATTTGTTATTCAGAAACGAAAACTAGAATTTCTAGCATAAGTATTTGCATGAACGACAATCACGTTAGGAAAACACGACAACCAATGACTTTACTTTCAACTGTTACGCTTAATAAAAAACCCGGTTTCCGAAACACTATAAACGGCGTTTCAGGTAGCACTCTAACCTTACAGTTGTTAGACATTGCGAAGCAGCAAAACGGCCCAATTGTTTTCCTTGCCCATTCGATAGCGGAACTAAACGAAGTCGAAGATGAACTGTCCTTCCTAAACGGCGACCAGATTCCGGTTTTGCGTTTCTCCGATTGGGAAACGCTTGCATATGATGCCTTTTCACCACATCAAGACATCATCTCCAAAAGGCTTGAAACACTTGCTCAATTAAGAGATTTAAAAAGCGCCATTATTTTAACCACGGTATCGGCCTCTGTCGTCCGCTTATGCCCACAATCACACATTGACTCTCAACGTTTCAAACTAAAGCAAGGCCAAGTGCTGCCTCTTAAAACCCTATCCGATCAACTGATTAGCGGTGGCTACACAAATGTGCAAAGCGTTCGGGAGCATGGGGAATTTTCTGTTCGTGGAGCATTAATGGATGTCTACCCTATGGGAGCCGATCAACCCATACGAATTGATTGGTTTGATAACGAAATCGATACACTTCGCTGGTTTGACCCTGAAACACAGTTAAGTTCAGGAACACTCAACTCGATTCAACTATTACCAGCGAGAGAGTTCCCTATCACCAAAGAAGGCATTCAACTGTTTAGACAGAACTGGAGAGAGCGTTTTCCAAGCACCCCCCTTAATTCGCCTTTTTATCAAGACATAAGCAATGGCATTGTACCAACAGGCATTGAATATTATTTACCTTTGTTTTTTAAACATACCCAAAGTTTTTTTGACTATTTACCAGAACAGACCTTATTTGCTCAAACAGGATCATTAAACGATCACTTTAATGCAGTAAAAGCCGAATACATCAGTCGACATGAATCTCTTGGCTATGACATAGAAAGACCCATTCTCCCACCAAATGAAATCAACTTACGAGAAGAAGAATTTTTCGCAGAGCTAAACCGATTCTCTCATATTATATTGACCAACGAAGGAGAAAACCCCTCCTTTGAAACACAGCCAACGGTCATCATAGATTCCAAAGCCGAGCATCCACTGAAGAATCTACATTCTTTCATTCAAACCTGTAAACATCGAATATTAATTGTGGCTGAGTCTGCTGGCCGCAGAGAAGCACTTATTGAGCTTTTTAAAAAATATAAAATCCAACCAAAAATCATTGATTCTTGGCACCATTTTTTAGAGACAGACACACTGTTCGGCATTACAACAGGCCGAATAAGCCGAGGGTTTCAAATAAGTAACACCCTTACATTGATCGCTGAAAATGAAATTATGGGAGAACGAGTCTCTCAGTATAGAAGGCGCAAACACAGCGACATCAATGAAGATGCGATCATTCGTAATTTAACTGAACTTCGAATTGACGCCCCTGTTGTTCATATTGATCACGGTGTTGGTCGCTACTTAGGCCTCACCAATCTTGAAATTGACGGACAAGAAACTGAATTACTTACTTTAGGCTACGCCAATAACGCCAAGCTTTACGTTCCTGTCGCTTCATTACAGTTAATTTCTCGCTATACAGGCAGCGATGAAGACAGTGCACCTCTTCACAAACTGGGCACAGAAAAATGGAGCATAGCCAAACAAAAAGCCGCTGAAAAAGCGCGCGATACTGCCGCTGAATTATTAGAAATCTACGCAAAAAGAGAAGCTCGAGTGGGCCATTCGTTCGGCAAACCAGATGATCAATACGAACTGTTTGCCGCAGGCTTTCCTTTTGAAGAAACGCCTGATCAGCAATTGGCAATTGACGCTGTTATTAATGACATGAAAAGCATCAAGCCCATGGACAGGCTGGTTTGTGGTGACGTCGGCTTTGGGAAAACAGAAGTTGCCATGAGAGCGGCATTTCTCGCCGTCCAAGGTGGAAAACAAGTCAGCGTATTGGTTCCCACAACCTTACTCGCCCAACAGCATTATGAAAACTTTTGTGATCGATTTGCAGATTGGCCGATTGAAATCGCCCTTCTATCTCGATTTCGTAGTGGAAAACAAACAACGGAAGCACTAAAACTTTTAGAGGAAGGAAAAGCGGACATTGTCATCGGCACACACAAGCTACTACAGAATGACATAAAATACTCTGACCTTGGATTGGTTATCATTGATGAAGAACATCGCTTTGGTGTCAAACAAAAAGATCTATTTAAAGCACTAAGAGCAGAAGTAGACATTCTTACTTTGACTGCGACACCGATTCCACGAACATTAAATATGTCACTCTCTGGCATTAGAGATTTATCCATCATCGCAACACCGCCAGCAAAACGACTGTCTGTAAAAACCTTTGTTAATGAGAGAGACAATCACAAAATAAAAGAAGCCATTATTCGAGAATTGCACCGTGGTGGACAAGTTTATTTTCTTCACAATGACGTTCAAACCATTCAAAAAACCGCAGAAGAGCTGAACGAACTCATCCCAGAAGCAAGAATCATTGTTGGCCATGGTCAAATGCGAGAACGCGAACTGGAACAAGTCATGTCCGACTTTTATCACAAAAGAGCCAATATTCTCGTTTGCACCACTATCATAGAAACAGGCATTGATATTCCTAATGCAAATACCATCATCATTGAACGGGCCGATAAGTTTGGCTTGGCTCAGCTGCATCAACTTAGAGGTCGAGTTGGCCGTTCCCATCAGCAAGCTTACGCTTACCTTTTAACGCCACACGATCGAAAGATCACTTCAGATGCTGAAAAACGCTTGGAAGCCATACAAATAGCCGACACACTTGGCGCAGGCTTTACACTGGCCACTCACGATCTAGAAATTCGAGGGACGGGTGAACTATTAGGCGATGGGCAAAGTGGACACATTGAACATGTAGGCTTCTCATTATTCATGGAAATGCTGGATCGTGCGGTTAAGTCCCTTAAAAAAGGCGAAGCGCCTGATATAGACATCACCTCACCACAGAAAATCGACATCAATCTAAGAGTTCCTGCATTGATACCAAGCGACTTCCTAGATGACGTTCATAGTCGTTTAATACTTTATAAGCGCATTGCCAATGCAAAAACAGAAACCGAATTGAGAGAGCTTCAAGTTGAGATGATTGATCGATTTGGATTATTGCCTGATGCAACTAAAAACCTATTTAGACAAACCAGCCTTAAACTAAAAGCAGAGCAACTTGGCATTACCAAAATTGAAGCCAATGGTACAGAAGGCAAAATGCATTTCAGTCCGTCAACGCCAGTAAACCCAATGACATTAATTAAACTCATTCAAACTCGGCCAGATTCTTATAAACTGATTGGCTCAGATACATTAAAATACATTGCAGATATGACAACAACCGATTCTAGATTTCAAGAAACACTTAAAACATTGGAGCTATTACATTGAAAGCGCATTTGATTTTTATACTGGGGATCATTTTATCGCCATGTACCGTATTAGCCGATACTGTAACAGACAGCGAAAAAAGCACCGCAAGGGCCTATCGAGCTCGTGTAATGACCTTTATCTGGCCAGCAGAAAAAACTGTAGAACAAGTCAAATACGAGCCCCTTTTAAGCCTAAAGGCCACCCCAAAATTCTCTTTAGATGAAAGCTCAATTTCAGACAGCACTCAATCACAGGGCGCCAACATTGAGAAAATAAACAACCCGTTTGATACATTTCAAAAAAAACTTAAACGAGGCGTAAATGTCTTAACAAATGATTCATGGACACTGATATTTGCCAATCAGGGAAGCAAGTTGCATCACGACTTTCACAGCAAACCCAATAATTTGGGGTATGCCGAACTCACAGGCTCCATTCAAGTAAAGCTTGGCCGCTATCTAGAATCAAATATCACGCTAAACCATTATTTATTTAATGCAGAGCCTCAATCAAAAGCAACGCACAACGTATTACCAGACACAATAATCAGCATTGAAAACAGCTCAAAACTATCGCCAGAGACCTCAATAGAGAAATCAGACACAAATAATGCTCAAGATGATACAAGCAGTCATCAATATCTGCCAAGCGCCCAATTGATACTCAATCAGAGTAACAAAACAGCCAGTAAAAAACTCAACTATCTAGATCACCCAATCGTTGGCACATTAATTTACTTTGAACCAATGGATTTAGAAGAAGCCATTCAGCAACAAGCACTCGAAAACCTAATGTCCAATATTGAACAAATTAGCAATACCAACACGCAATAGATAAAACATTCACCGCAACAAATAAAACACATACAATAAAAAAGAACCAATACAAAAACTTTGTATTGGTTCTTTTTTAAACACATTAATCTCGTATTTCTAACCTTTATTAAAAGACGCTAGACTCCTCGATACTGAGAAAGCGAAGAGAACCATTTAGTTACCTTCATCTCTACCGCACTCAAAACAGACAAACCTAAACGCTCTGCCATTTTCTTCGGCACACTGTATTTCACTGAGAACACATCAGCATCGGAATACTGATTGACTAAATAGCTATCACTCGTTGAAATCTGATCAATCAATTGATTATCTAGCGCTTTAATTCCATACCAAACATCGCCCGTTGCAATTTTCTCAATGTCTACAACCGCTCTTTGTGACGAAACAAACTCTTTAAATAATACATGAGTCTCTTCAAGGCCTTGTTTGAATTTTTCACGACCCTCATCGGTATTCTGCCCCAACATAGTCAAGGTTCTTTTGTATTTACCCGCTGTATGCAACTCCACATCCACCAAACTTTTATCAAGCAAGCGATGGATATTAGGAACCTGAGCTACCACACCAATAGAGCCTAATACAGCAAATGGTGCAGCAACAATTTTATCGGCAACACACGCCATCATATAGCCACCGCTTGCCGCCACTTTATCAACACACACCGTTAACTGCACATTGGCCTCTTTTATACGCTGCAATTGTGACGATGCCAAACCATAGGCGTGCACCATGCCCCCAGCACTTTCTAAACGAACAACCACCTCATCTTTATCTGTAGCCACACTCAAAATAGCCGTAATTTCTTCGCGCATCGTATCCAGCGCAGAAGCTTTAATATCGCCATCAAAATCTAAAACAAACACTTTCTTACGAACACTCTCTTCCGATTTGTTCGATTTTTCTGCCTCTTTCACCGATTTCTTTTTCGCTTTAGACAGTTGCTTTAATGCCTTTTTATCCAATAGCTCAGCATTAAGAGCATCCTTCATTTTATCGTATTGATCATTTAGCTTATTAATAGAAAGGCCACCCTCTTTAGGCTTACTTTTGCTGCTGGCTACACCAACTATAAACAACCCAAAAATGATCGCCACTGTAACCAGCTTTAATAAAAAACCTGCGTATTCTGTAAAAAATTCCAATTTACTTTCCTTTCCAATACTGTGGGGTAACTGTGTTAATGAGGCAAAATTTACAAAAAACAATCCTCGATACAAATATAAAATTATGGTGTAACACGCTGTATTATCTTATGATTCCTCCATTTTTACTTTAGGTCTAATACTTTTTAATTTAAACATCGGAGAAAAGAATGCAAGATACACTCGCTAAGGCATTTAGCAAGAATTTTTTAGGTTCCTCCCCATTATGGTATAAGCAAGTCATTATTGCCTTTTTGGTATTGAATCCTTTATTACTGGTTGTTGTTGGCCCGTTTGTGACCGGTTGGCTACTCATCATCGAATTTATTTTCACCCTGGCTATGGCGCTAAAATGCTATCCTCTACAGCCAGGTGGGTTATTGGCCATTGAAGCCGTTATTTTAGGGCTAACTAATACCCAAGGTGTTTACAACGAAGTCGTTCATAATATAGAAGTTATTTTGCTGCTCATGTTTATGGTAGCAGGCATCTACTTTATGAAAAACATGCTGTTGTTCATATTCAACAAACTGCTGGTGAAAGTACGATCAAAAACAGCCATATCTTTGATATTTAGCTTCTCTGCTGCTTTTTTATCCGCCTTTCTAGATGCATTGACAGTGACGGCGGTTTTAATCAGTGTGGCCGTTGGTTTTTATTCGGTTTACCATAAAGTGGCCTCGGACCAATCCTCAAATAAAAGCCATGATCCAGGCAGTGATGCAAAGATACTCCCTATCAATGCCAATGATTTACATGAATTCAGATCATTTTTACGCAGTTTATTAATGCATGGAGCTGTCGGCACTGCACTCGGCGGTGTATCAACATTGGTAGGTGAACCTCAAAACCTATTAATTGCAAAAGTAGCTGGATGGGATTTCATTGAGTTCTTCTTAAAAGTAGCACCTGTTTCTATGCCTGTGCTGGTTTGTGGTTTGCTAACCGTCGTTGTTCTAGAAAAAACCAAATGGTTTGACTATGGCGCGCACTTACCAGAAAATGTTCGTCAGATTCTGAAGAACTTTGAACAAGAAGAAAGCAAACGAAGCACAAGCACCCATAAGGCCCAGCTTATTATCCAAGGCATTGTTGCTGCCATCCTTGTTTTTTCTTTAGCATTTCACATTGCAGAAGTCGGCTTAGTAGGCTTGATGATCATCGTTCTCTTGACCGCATTCAACGGGATAACCGAAGAACACCGAATTGGTCATGCCTTTGAAGAAGCACTGCCATTTACCGCTTTGCTGGTTGTCTTCTTCACTGTTGTTTCTGTTATTCATGAACAACATCTATTCCAGCCATTTATTGATATTGTGCTGAACATGCCAACAAACATACAACCAATCATGTTCTTTATCGCGAATGGCTTATTATCTGCTATCAGTGATAATGTCTTTGTTGCCACCGTGTACATCGGTGAAGTGAAGAGTGCATTAGATGAAGGTACCATCACTCGCGAGCAGTTTGATCTATTAGCCGTTGCCATTAACACCGGAACAAACCTACCAAGCGTGGCAACGCCCAACGGTCAAGCGGCTTTCTTGTTCTTGCTTACATCAGCAATTGCACCGCTATTGCGTTTATCTTACGGAAAAATGGTTTGGATGGCGCTTCCTTACACAATCGTATTAAGCCTTGTCGGTGGGTTATGCGTGGTATTCTTACTTTAATAGAAAAATAAATAGACAATAAAAAAGCTCCTCTGTAGCACTATCAAGGAATGGTAATTCATTCTAAGGGCTACAGAGAGGCTTTTTATTAACTGGATAGAAGAACATCTTTTAATGCAGTAGTACGTTGCTGCATTAAGTTACACTATTGTACTTTATTCACTAAGACTTCACTGACTTGCACCTTATTGACGCCACAACACTCGACCAGACCCTCTTTCTATCAAGTCTAAACGCTCATCATGTAATTCAAGCTCACTGTCATTAGCGCGAATCACCTTCAGCATAGAGCGATCTGAATCAAGGCGACGAATCGTCCACGCGGAAGAATCGGCTCCGTCTTTGTTATTAAAATCATCGTTAGAAAGCCCTAGTGATGTTTGCCCACCCGTCATTAGCAAGTAGACGTCCGCCAGAATCTCGGAATCTAGCAACGCGCCATGCAATTCTCGATGAGAGTTATCTATACCATAACGACGACATAATGCATCCAGATTGTTTTTTTGTCCCGGATGTTTTTTACGAGCAAATTGCAAGGTATCAAAAACCGTACAAACATCATTTGTTTTAGGCATACCTCCTAACAAGGAGAATTCATGATCCATAAAACCAACATCAAACGGAGCATTATGAATGATTAATTCTGCACCTTTAATAAATTCTAAAAAATCCTGAGCGACGTCTCTAAAAACAGGCTTGTCAGATAAGAATTCGTTACTAATACCATGAACATTAAATGCTTCGATCTCAACTTCTCGCTCAGGGTTAACATAAACATGAAAGTGACGATTCGTTAATTTACGGTCAATCATCTCGACGCAACCGATTTCAATAATACGATGCCCTTGCTTAGGGTCAATCCCGGTTGTTTCGGTATCCAAAATAACCAACCTGTCAGCCATGTCTTATAAACCTCTTTTTGTACAAAAACATTTTAATTTAAATTCTATCACGGCACTTATAAGCATGAAGTCAAGCAATAGAATCGCTTGACTTCATTTTTTACAGGGCTATTACAGGCCGTAGTTAGCATCAACCAGCTCACCCATAGTCACATTTGATACTACGCTTTCAGAATTCAGCCACGCTTCCATCGCAGCCAAATCGTCATCTGTTGCCGATCCATAACGTAATTCAGAACAAATAAAGCCTGTAAGAGATGTTAAATCGCCACCACTGCCCATGCACAATTTTCTTTCTTCAAGCACATCTAAGAAACGCTCAAAAAATGCATCGAACTCAGCATCAGTATTTATATTTAATTCGCACGAATACTCAAAACCCTTTATCGCAAATTCACCTAAATAAAGCTTCTTTCTAAGTCTTCTACTTCTTTTATCTTTCATTTTTATTCCTTTGGCGGATTACGCCGATATTTACAGAGTAATGGATTGGGCAATTGAAACACACGCAAGAGAAATCCTATACAGTTACTGATTATAATCATCAACTCAGTAGTATAATTGAGCGAAAAAGCCAATAGCTGATATAAAAAACGATTGACTGCATACCTGTAATGACGACGTCATATTTGCATGATTAAGTGAGCTTACTAAATGATCTTATTTCTTCACCGCTGTTATTTTATCGATACCAGCATTGGCAAGTTGGTCAGCTATTTCATTGCCTTCAATACCAGCATGGCCCTTTACCCATTTCCACGTCACATCATGACGCAGACTTTGTTCATCAAGTTTTTGCCACAAATCTTGATTTTTCACTGGTTTTTTTGATGCCGTTTTCCAGCCTCTTTTTTTCCAGCCTTCAAGCCATTCCGAAATGCCTTTTTGAACATAAGATGAGTCGGTATAAAGTGTTACGTCACACCTTTCCTTTAAAGCTGCTAACCCCTCGATGGCCCCCATTAACTCCATCCGGTTATTGGTTGTTTCTGGCTCTCCACCACATAGCTTCTTTTCATGCTCACCAAAGGTTAACCATGCTCCCCACCCACCGGGACCCGGGTTGCCTTTACAAGCACCATCTGTATATATGACAACTTTTTTCAATCTTGCATCTCTTTTACAATAGGTTTAGTAATAGAAGGCACTCGAACGCGTGCTCGCTTCCAACGAGGTTTAATCGCAATGTGGCGACGAACTTGTTTAGTCGCCGTAATAATATACACACCACCAACAGGCAACCGTGTAAGCTCTAACGCTTTACCAATACGGCCCATTTTTTGATGCCAGGATGCTTTCCTGAACGGAGGCCTAAAACAGATATACTCAATCGACGTTAGCGTTAAACCCGCTACTTTTAGCCAATCTTCCAAACGTTTTGGCGCAATGAATCGACTACACCAAGGTGCATTTAACCGCTTGGACGCTAATTTTCTTACCCCCCATGTGCTCCATGGATTAAAACCAACAATCACAACCTTCCCACTTGGCAACAGGGTTCTTGCGACTTCACGAACGTCATCATGAGGAGCATCAGAAAGATCAAGAGAATGGTGCATAATATGCACATCAACACTGTCTGAATCGATTGGTAATTCATTTGAAAGACTAATCAATGTATTTTCTGACGCACCCAGCTCAACCGCAGGCGCAAGTAAAATGTGATTCCTGACATGAGATTTAGTTACTTTGAGTGCCAACAACGGGCTTTGAATTAAAGAAAAATAACCAACACAACCATCAATATGTCGTTCGATCACGGTCAACTCATCTTCCAAGACACGCTGACCTAGATCGGATTCATACCAATCTTGGAATAATTGCCTTACTTGCTTATCCGCCATACAATCAACTCAATTTTTCTATTTTAATGGAAATGTCTGTAAACATTCCAATCGTTTATTCCAACTCTTTTTATTACTGTGAGCATTTATGACCATTCTACCCCTACCCGCGTTTAATGATAATTATATCTGGGCAATTTTACATAAAAGTAATAATGAAATGTGGGTTGTTGACCCTGGTGATGCAAAAGTAGTAATGGACTTTTTGCAGCAAAATAACAAGAAGCTGATCGGCATTTTAATTACCCATCATCATTTTGATCATACTGGTGGCGTTAAAGAATTAAAAGAATACGCTAAATGCCCTGTTTATGGACCGCACCATTTAACTGAATTGGTAACACACCCAGTATCCAATACTGATCCTATTTCAATTTTCGATCGTTCATTTGAAACAATTGAGACACCTGCTCACACGCTCGATCACCTTTGTTACTTCTCTAATACCCACTCAGATCCCATGCTATTTTCTGGTGATACGTTATTTCGTGGTGGTTGTGGGCGATTAATGGAAGGCAGTGCAGCCCAAATGCTGACAGCAATGAACCGTTTAAAAGCCTTACCTGATGATACAAAAGTGTACTGCACCCATGAATACACACTCAGCAACTATCGTTTTGCACTCAGTTTAGAGCCTGATAATCAAGTACTTATCGAAGCCGACACTCACTGCCAGAATTTAAGAAAACAAAACACCCCAACATTACCAAGCACTCTCAGGCTAGAAAAAGCCTGTAATCCTTTTATGAGAACAGATAACCGTTCGCTTTTAGCCCGCGCAGCTCAACAAATAAACGAACCAATTAGCACAGATAATAGCCAACAATTTGCCCAGGTTAGAAGAGCAAAAGATGCTTTTAGTTGACCTATGGACTCAGCTCTATAAAATGTCTCTACTTTTTTATCAGAATAAAGGTTCCAATGCGTAAATACACTCTTCTACTCATCACTGCCAGTTTGATCCTCACAGGTTGTCAGTCCTTAACTCAAAATCAAACCAGCTCTCAAGAAGAGCCAGATAGCACAACGACTCTAAAAGTAGCACAAGCGGAGCCTGTTCAAAAAACGGTGGTCGAAGCGGTTAAAACACCTTCTCTCAAAATCGAGAAAGCAGAAGAAAACGCTATTATTGTTGAAGAAAATCTCTGGAATCGAGTGCGTTCTGGTTACGCGTTAAACCTTGAATACGATAAACCTCGTTTGTTCAGCCAAGTGAAGTGGTACAGCTCTCACAAGTCCTATCTAGACAGAGTGTCTAAAAGAGGCGAACGCTATCTTTACCATATTGTTGAAAAACTAGAGCAAGCCAACATTCCATTAGAGATCACCTTTTTACCCATTGTGGAAAGCGGCTTTGATCCATTTGGCTACAGCCATGGCAGAGCATCAGGGCCTTGGCAGTTTATCCCTTCAACAGGATTGGCTTATGGTTTAACTCAAGATTGGTGGTATGATGGCCGTCGTGACATTGTCAGCTCTACGGATGCAGCAATCGCCTATCTTACTAAACTAAACCGTATGTTTGATGGCAATTGGCTACATGCATTAGCAGCGTACAACTCTGGTGAAGGCACGGTTATGAGAGCCATCAGAAAGAATAAAAAGGCAGGAAAACCGACTGATTTTTGGTCTTTAGACTTACCAAAAGAAACCCGCGCTTATGTTCCAAAATTAATTGCACTGGCAAAGATTTTCAAAAACCCTGAAGAATATAAATACACACCTTACTTCATTGAAAACAAACCGTATTTTGACATTGTGAATATCGGTAGCCAAATTGACCTTGCTGAAGCAGCAAAAATGGCCAATACCAGCATTGATGAAATTTACCTATTAAACCCGGGGTTCAACCAATGGGCAACATCCCCTAATGGCCCACATAGGCTGTTAATTCCAGTTGAAAAATCGCAAGAATTTAAAACGGCACTCGCGACCATTCCAGAAAACCAAAGAGTCACGTGGGTTCGGTACACCATTAATGCAGGTGATAACCTTTTATTAATTGCTAAGAAGCACAACACCACGGTCAATGTGCTAAAAGATGTCAATAAAATGTCATCCACTCTTATTCGAGTGGGCCAACAATTAATGATACCTGTTGCAGGTAGTAAAATTGAGAAATACACACTCAGCTCTCATCAACGCCTAGCTCAAAAACAAACCACGTCACCAAAACGTAATCAGTTAAAAACCAATCACACAATAAAATCTGGTGACACTTTATGGGACATTGCAAAAAAGTACAAAACCAATACAAAAACACTGGCCCGCTGGAATAACATGGGATTGGCTGACCCTCTAAGACCTGGAAAGAAATTGGTTATTTGGCAACAAACTACCGTAAAAAACAATTACAGCAGCAGCCCATCTCGCCCAAGCATTGTGAAACGCGTTGTTTATACCCTGCGTGGCGGAGATTCATTGGGGGAAGTCGCCCAGAAATTTAATGTCAGCGTAGCCAACATAAAAAAATGGAATCCAAAAGTTGGCAGTAAAAAATACGTGCAACCGGGTGACAAAGTTACTTTACTGGTTAACGTAGTTAGCGGTTAGTTCTTTACAATCTGATCAAAAAAAGGGCCATTGCTTCTGCACTGACCCTTTTTTATTTGTAATTTTACTTGTAATAGCAATTACCTAAAACGCAATTCGCCAAAACACAACACATTAAAACGTAACATCTGCCTTCTAAAGCAATTTAATGACTCTTTACTCGTATCGACATAGGTACGCAGTTTGTTCGCTCACAATAACATTAAAGCGTAAGTTCGCTTCTACAATAAAGGTTTCACCCTTTAAGAAAACCTGCCAATCGGTTGCATTCGGTAGACAAACTTTCAAAGCACCTGTAACCACTGTCATATATTCGCGCTGTGATGTGCTAAAAGTATACTCTCCTACAGCCATTACACCTACAGTGGACGTCCCTTCACTATTATCTAATGCAATGGACTTAACTTGGTCATCAAAATAACTGTTTACCGAGAGTGTAGACATACTAACCTCTTGATTGATCTTAAAAGAAACGAATATACGACTTTTTAAGAAAGGGACGCAATAGTCTTTGTTATGTTTCTGCCTGAGAAGACTTAATTTCTTTCGTCAACCAAGCTTTAAAGGCTAACATTGCCGGAGTCATTGAGCGGCGCTTCTGATGCACCAAATAGAAAGATCGGTCAGTAATCAATTGCTGATCAAAAAGAATCTCTAAGTTCCCTGATTCAACATCACTTTGCACTAACTCAGGGTCTACAAGCGCAATGCCTAAGCCCTGTATCGCTGCGCCAGCTGTCAGCGACCCGGTAGAAAACATCAAACCTCGACGGAATAACTTTGGATCCAAGCCGTGTTGCTTTATCCAACCACGCCACTCTTCTTTTCGTTTGATCACATGCAATAAAGGATAAAAACGCATGTCTTCAGGACAATTAATCGGCATGTCTTTTTTGATGAGAGTGGGATTGCAAACAGGCACAAGGGCAACAGACTTTAAGAAATGCGATTCCACATCGTCCCATTCTCCAAGGCCAAAATACACCGCTATATCAATGTCCGCCACATCGAAATTAATTAAGCCAGACGTAGTACTTATTTCTAATTCAATTTCAGGGTGCTGAGAATAAAAATCGCCTAACCTCGGCATTAACCAACGGTTCAGGAAAATAGGTGTCACTGCTAAGTGCAAAGAGCCTTCATTTTGTTTACTCAACATATCGTTGGTAGCCACTTCAATGAGCTCAAAGACACGCTTAATCGGCTGGATATATTCTTCGCCTGCTTCGGTTAAAATGACCTTTCTTTTAGTGCGATGAAACAGTTCGATCCCAAGGAACGATTCTAAGCTTTTTATCTGATGGCTAATTGCAGAAGGCGTAACAAACAACTCTTGAGCCGCTTTGTTAAAGCTGCCGTGCCGTGCTGCCGATTCAAATGATTTGAGTGCATTTAGTGGTGGTAAACGATTAATATCCTTATCTCCATATAGATAAGTAAAACTATAAATTGCCTAGAATATACAACCCTGTCAAGGGTAATGTCTTCGGTCACCTAATATCGTTTATACTAAAAAACCAAACGGCTGATTTGATTTAGCCTAGTTTACGCTTCAGGATCATCATCTACAGGCAATCTACGTTTACTTTTTGGTATGCGAAAAGGTTCAAAGCCCGCTTGCTCAGATAGATTAAAACGTCTTTTAGACCCAGAGGATTTTTGCATCTTTTTTGTCGCTTTGTGAGCCTCTTTTGGCGCTTGTTTTTTCGAAGCTGTCCCCACCTTCTTCGGAGCTAATCCTCTAAAGGAAGATTCTAACGATGGAACAACAGCAAAGACAAATTGACGCTGCAAAAACAATTCAAGATCTTTAAAATTGTACCAGTCTTTTGGCCCAACCAAAGAGATCGCATCGCCTTTAAAACCCGCACGCCCAGTCCGTCCTGTACGGTGAACGTATTCCTCTGCTTGCTTTGGTATATCGAAGTTAATCACGTGAGAAATATTGGCAATGTCCAGCCCACGAGAACCCACATCAGTACTGACCAACACTTTAAAATGACCACGGGAAAAGCTGTCCATCACTTTGTTGCGAGCCGCTTGAGATAAATCACCGTTTAACGCTTGAGTAGTGTGACCCAGCTCATGAATTATGGCAGATAAGCGAGCAGTGTCCGCTTTTGTCGCAGTAAACACAATGGCTTGTTTAATATTTTCTTGCGTTAAAAAGTACGTCAACAACGCCTCTTTATGATCAAGATGATCACATAGGTAAAAGGTTTGAGTGATGTCTTTATGCTCATCAATCCCCGAACCAATCGCCACACGTGATGGCTCACGAAGAAGAGTCTGAGCAATTTCATTGACTTCTGTATTATCCAATGTAGCGGAGAAGAACACGGTTTGTCTCAATCTATGATTCGCCGTCTCATCAATGAATTTTAACTGCTCGGCAAAACCCAGATCTAACATACGATCAGCTTCATCGAGGATAAGTAACTCTAACCCTTCTAAAAAGACATTACGTTGCTTAAGGTGATCCACTAATCGACCGGGCGTCGCGACAATAAAATGAGGATCTTTTTGCAAGGCCTTAATTTGATCATTAAAGTTTTCACCGCCCAAAATCAGGTTAGAACTGAAACGAGTCCCTGCAAGCAAAAGGCGTAATTGAGAAAACACTTGCTTGGCCAATTCGCGAGTTGGCACTAACACTACAACTCGAGGATCACGCTTAGACAAGGGCTTAACTTTAAAAACCCGATGCAAAGCCGGTAACAAATACGCAAGAGTTTTACCAGAACCCGTTTTGGATGATGCTAATAAATCACGCCCAGCCATCACTTCAGGAATGGCTCTGGTCTGTATTTCAGTTGCTTCATCAAAACCTAAATGTCGTAAGGATTGGAGAATGCGATTATCGAAACCAAAATCAGTAAATTGCAAAAAAAGAACCTCATAAATAAAGAATGTAGCGTATACCGCTAAAAGAGACGGAATTATACCTGATGCTATCGTCGTGGTAATGCGCTATTACTGCTTAACAGCCTATTTCGTCAGAATCATTTACGCATCTAACGCACCTAAAGAGTACTCTTTACCTGCACTTCGAATACAAATATGGTATTTACCATCGATCTTTTTTTCAAAACCTTGATTGACCAAATCATAATACACATTGCGATGCAGCATCGCCTTCATACCATAACGCATCGTGATATAAGGTCTTTCACCTTGAGGACCTTGCTCCGTCCAGAGGTCACAATCCTTCCCTAACGTTAAAACATCGTCTACTGAGGTAACAAACTGAATAAGAGTCTCGTCATTAGATTTATTTGAGCTGTTATTTTCTAACGGTATACATTGAGACCGATTTACTAGAAACGGAGCGTCTTCTACTTGGATTTGAACTTTTTCATGAGGTGTCACCAAGTAATACTCTCCCTCTTCTAGCCACAAAATTCGGCTAAACATCTTTTTCATTGAGGCTCGAACCATAGGAACACCTTCGTGAACCCATTCACCATTTGCTTGAATCACCAAATCCATATCGCCACATAATTCAGGATGCCACAGATGAACAGGAGGCAATTTTTCATCGGACTTTATACTGGATAAATTTAAACCTTTCATACATTTCCCTCCATAAATTAGCAGACCTCACTTTAACATTAATAATTTTCAGCACCAATAAAGAGATCTTGAATTCATTTCACTGTTAAAATAGCGTCATCCAATACGGTTCGAAACATTTTCGACCACTGGTTTGATATCTGTTTTTAAATATGAGTGTGAGATTATGAAATCTGAGTTAGCAACAAAATTCCAAGACCCTTCGCGAGGCGTTTATTTTATCGGTACAACTCCACCAAAATCCTCAACAGAAGACACCATGCTAACTGAAATCTCTCAAAAACTCATGGACAGATTGAATCATATTGAAGTCGATGGCTTAATTGTCTACGACATTCAAGATGAAAGTAGCCGTACGGATAAGCCACGCCCTTTTCCTTTTATGGAAACCCATGATCCAAGAAAATGGTCTAATCGCTTAAACACATTATCTGGAAAACCCGTTATCACCTATAAAAGTGTGTCCGCGCGCTCAGAAGGCGAATTTATAGGCTGGTTGGATGAGTCATGGAGCACATACGGCATTCGTGATCTTGTTTTAGTGGGATCACCTTCTTCTGAAAGCGACATCAAATTACCTTTAGCCAAAGCGTATCACTGTCTCAAAAATCAACCTCAAGCATTTAACTTGGGTGGGGTTACTATTGCAGAGAGACACGCAATAAAAGGCGATGAACACACTCGCCTAATGAATAAGTCAGAGTCCGGTTGTGACTTTTTCATATCCCAAGCGGTCTACAACCCTCAAGCAACGATAGATTTGATTAGTCGTTACGCTCGCGGCTGCCGTGATCAAGGCATTCAACCGAAAAGAATCATTTTAACTTTTACACCTTGTGGCAGCGCAAAAACATTGGAGTTTATGGAGTGGCTGGGCATTTCGGTTCCTGAAGCAACTCGTCATCGTATTCTTGATGCAAAAGAACCACTAGCAGAATCCATTAGAGTATGCCGCAACGCATTAGAACAAATTATCGAAGCGACATTGGATCTAGAGATTCCACTTGGTTTAAACATTGAAAGTTTAACCAATAGAAAAAGTGAAATTGATGCCTCTATTCGATTGTTTAAACTATTAAAAGCGACGTTAGATCTAAAACTGGCGGAGCGGTCGCTATAATAGTAACCAGTAAAAAACTGCATAGAAGAAGCAACAAATACCTATATTAAGGCGTTTGTTGCTCTTTTTATTTCTGGATACTGGTAAGTTCTCATTTTTTAAAATACAAATGCGTAATATGAAGATAATAACTTACCGTGGATTCAGAGCTTAAACCGCCTATGCCCCCTGTTTTTTTGTATGCTATGAGATCGTCTCCCTGTTATCTTTATTTGCTCCTGAATTTAGGCTTCTGCTGTACAGTGTATCCTGACTATTAAACAATAGAACAGGGTAAGGTAAACCTTATACCCGCCTCTATTGCTACAGAAAATCCTTCTTAATTAAAAGCAATACATAATCTAAACTGAAAATGAAAAGCACAATAAAAAGGGACGCATCAAGCGTCCCTAAAAGAGTATCTAACAAGCCGAGGTTTAAGACAAATCGGCCACTTCTTTTTCAATCATTTTTCTAACAATCTCTTCATCAGCAACGATATGTTCACTGTCTTTGCGTAACGATTTGACCAATCCCCACATCATCGCGATTAGGATAAAGGTGAAAGGCAATGCCCCTGCAATAGATGCAGCCTGTAATGCTCTAAGCGCTTCATTACCACCCATCAACAAGACAACCAGAGTAACCAATCCTAAGACAGCACCCCAAATGATACGTTGCTGCACAGGAGGACGACGGCCAAAAGACAACAGTCGACCCAATACAAGGGTGCCAGAATCTGCTGAAGTTACAAAGAAGATAACCACCACCACAAGCGCACATGCTTTTGCGATCAATGCAGGAATACCCGGTGTTAATACATCAAAAGAAGCATAAATCGTTCCAGCATAATCCCAATTCTGTACAGATGTATTGTAAATAGTCATATCAGCGCCATATAGAGACTCATAAATACCTGCAGAGCCAATGACACCAAACCACAACAAAGATACAACAGATGGAATAAACATCACACCTAAAACAAACTCACGAATGGTACGACCACGAGAGATACGCGCGATAAACAAACCAACAAACGCAGACCAAGCAATCCACCACCCCCAATAAAAGATAGTCCAGCCACCCTGCCAAGTACGCTCTTCAGGGCTACGAGCCGTCCATAGTGTCATAGAGATAACATTGGATACATAGTCACCCAAAGAGGTCAGTGAACTCGCAATGATGTAATTGGTTCCCTCACTAGAAATTAAAAAATACGCCAAAATAGCAATACAGATATACGAATTTGTCGTCGATAAAATTTTGATTCCTTTTGCGACACCACTCGTAGCAGACAGTGTTGCCATGACGGTCACCAAAATAATTGATACAACAGTGATAGTTTGATTTGTTTCTTCAATGATACCCAAAGAGACGAGACCCGCACCTATTTGCTGTACACCCAACCCTAACGTTGTTGAAATGCCAAAAATGGTTCCCAGTACCGCAAGAACATCGGCAGTATGACCAATCGGCCCATAAATACGATCACCAATCAGTGGATAAAGGGCCGAGCGAATCGAAAGAGGAAGCCCTTTTCGAAACGCAAAATAAGCCAAAGAAAGACCAACAATGCCATAAATTCCCCAAGCAACAGTCCCCCAATGCAAAATGGTTAATGTCATACCACTCGAAGCCGCTTCTGCAACAAGATAACTAGGCAAAGGAAAACCGGCATCCCCCGGAAGCAGACCAGCAGCTAATGCTTCTTGTTTAGCCGTAAAAAACTGACTTACCGCCAACTTAGCTTCGCTACTCATAAATGGGTTGCCACCACTCCAATCACTAGCAAAATGGATCATAGGCTCTGACATAGAGAAGAACAGCATTCCTGCACCAGTACCACAACCAAACAGCATGGAGAACCAAGCAAAATTGGAAAACTCTGGACGCTCATCATCTCGACCAAGTCGGATAGAACCCGCTTTGGAGAACATGACATACACACAGATAATAAAAGCAGACAACATCACGACAATGTAGTACCAACCCAGAGTTTGCTCAATCCAGCTTTTAATCCCTAGAAACTGCTCGCTCGCTGTTTGTCCTAATAAAATGGTGTAAAGCACAAAGACAATAACAAGTGATATGGCGCTTATCCCTAAGGTTGAATTCAACCCCTTCAACACACCGCGCTTTTCGATCAGCGCCTCTATCTTTTCATTACTTAACATAGATGTTCCTTTTTGGTTTTTTTAATTAGGCTTTAACGTCAAGCCGTTAACGTAAAAATTCTTTCTGTTTTTTTATAGCTCCTTTTTTTGTTATTCAAAGAAAACACTCAAGGTGCAAAAAACGATGAGTGCTTGTTGTTTCAACTTTTTTAGAAGTTAAGAGAGATAATTTCAGAGGTACAGTTTCGTTATTCATACATAAAATGAGCGCGGTATTATCCTTGCTCCACTGCAAGCACTCTTAAACGGCTTTTAAACTCAGACCGATCAACATAACAACCATGCAGGTGACGGAGGCCACTGGTGTCTTCAAATTTATTACGGCCATGTAATACACGGCGGTTATCAAAAACCACCATTTGCCCCGCTTGCAGCCTGATCTCAATTTTGAATCGTTCGTCACGTAAACGCGCCATCAAATTACGATAAGCAAGGTAATACTCATGCATAATATTGGCGGGTAAATCAAAAATATCAGCTAAATGAGCGTTGTATTTAATCTCAACAATGTTGCCAAAACTGTCGACATTAATTACAGGATGATGTTGGCGAATGTCGTGTTCTTTATCATAAAAACGAAATGGAACAGCGTATTCAGCCAATATTTTAAAATGATCAGGGCATTGTTCACGCAATTCTTCCGCAACACGTAGGCCATCAACAAAAGTAGACTCACCGCCAACACAGTCATTCGCCAAACAATGTAAAAACTGGTAACCCGGTGGCGTTTCTTGATTCGATAAATCGGTATGCAAAGGCAAAGAAATAGAAGTATATGCCAAATTGATCGGAGACTCTACAGACACCACATCGAACGTCGTCCCGAAATTTGTTTGACGCAAATAATCAACACGTGTCGCAAAATCTGTTGTGGATGCAGCCGTATCAGGCATACCTTCAACAAGGGTTAATCCAAATTTATCCAACTCAACCATCCATTGGTATAAATCTGCATCATTGTTCATCACATCCTGATATTGAGCACGAGGAATACGATTCACAAAAGACGTGTCCCAACTTTGATACGTACTTAAATGACGATCACTGTTCATTCGAGAATAACAACGTTTATACAACCATGTTTGTAAAAAACTGCTTTTATGGCCCGCTTCTGACCATTCAATGTTCAACTTGTCGTTATTCCACTCAACATTAAGCGGGTGAATGTCTTCACTCACACTCAGCAAGTCAAAATCTCTTTCCCCTGTTTTTTCATGAAAAGCCGTTGAGCAATTATCTCTTAACCAAAGATAATGAAATTCAGATTCCGTACCATTACTCCATTGAACGCAAAGGCTATTCTTATTTTGCTGAATGGATACGATGCAAGCATCCTCTGTCGTTATGTTTAAATTGGTTACTTCTGAATGGGTTAATGCCATGATATCTAACTCCTTCGTACAAAAACTGCTTAAATAGCAGATCCTTACTATGCTAGATACATTGTATTTTTTATGCTAACAACATATTCTCTACAAGATAATAAGCTAGGCTAATGCAAAATATGAAATCAGATCTTCCCTCAATGAATTGGGTCAAAACATTTGAAGCCGCAGCACGATTGCTTAATTTTAGTGCAGCCGCTCGTGAGCTACACATGACTCAATCGGCTGTTAGCCAACAAATTAAATTATTAGAACATCATTTAGGTGATGATCTGTTTACCCGCAAACATAGAAAAATCGTCCTAACAAACAGTGGGCTGGCCTATTTACCCGTCGTGCAAAGCGCCTTAAACAACTTACAACGTAAAACCGCTGACATTTTTTCCCCAGTAGGAAAAGGCCGCCTCGTTCTCCATGTAAACTATGCGTTTTCGTCTTTATGGCTTTCAAATAATTTATACAAATTTTGCACGCGCTATCCTGGTATCAGATTACAACTCGTTCACTCAAATTGGGACAAAGCTTTTTCCGAAAGCGGTCACGACCTTGCCATTATGAATGGAAACGGCAATTGGCCGGACTTGAGTTTAGACGCATTAATAGAAGCAGAGGTTCAACCTTATTGCTCACCTCATATTGCCAAATTAATTTCGGATCCCTCAGATTTACTGTCATTGCCTTTGATTGAAGTATTAGGAACCAGTCACTCTTGGACTCAATGGTTTGAAAAGATAGGTATAGACATTGATTCAAATACCGTTATTTACCACAAGGTAGATACCTTGCTTGCCGCCACACTTATGGTGGAATCAGGGCTTGGTGTGATGCTAGCCTATCCAGATTTATTTGCTAAGCAGTACCTCAAACACAAATTAATCGCCCCCATTGATGTACGAATTAAAACAGAAGACAACTACTTTTTGGCCTTTCCTAAAGGCAAGCCCTTATCAAAATCCGCGACAGTCTTCCGTGACTGGCTATTAGAAGAAATGACAGACATACAACCAGAATTAGTCGCTACAGAACATGCTCGCTAAGACTGGCCGTCACTTTTTCTAATACCTGCTCCAACTGAATGTAAGACATAGCATGAGCATCATGGACACGTGCGGCCCACGGAAGCTCTGCGACAGATTTACTGTATTCTTTCTCGGCTAAATCATCGTACACACTGACTACTTTAGACAAATCTTTATAAGGCCCCGTTCTTTTAGGATTAGAATGCGCATACAATCCAATCACAGGAGTACCCACTAAAGTAGCAATATGGGCTGGGCCAGTATCGGGAGCAATCACCAATTTACTTGCGTGTATTATACTGAGCATTTTTGAAATAGACGTTTTTCCAACTAAATTAGTCACTGCATGACTTTCTATTGAAGGGTCTTCTAATAATGTATTGGCAAACTCTACCTCTGTTGACGCAGGGCTGCCTGTCAACACGACTGGAATATTACGTTCTGCAAAAAAATGAATAAGTGAGCGATACCCCTCTAACGTCCAGTTCCTTTCTTGTTTTGATGCGCTTGGGTTAATCACAACAAACTGATCAGGCAAAGCAACAGTCAATGGCTCCAAAATAATATCGCAAGACTCAGGTAATTCCGTCACATCAATCGCCTCAGCTAACGAGAATAACGCATCCAATACATGAGGGCCTCTTGGTTCAGGGGCAAGTTCATTGACAAACCAGCTCTGCTTTTCTCGTGAATGACTAAGAGCAAAACCAATCCTTTTCTTCGCTTTTATCATGCGACTTAACGCACTGGCACGTAGAGACCATTGCATATGAAGCAATACATCAAACGTCACATGAGACAACGCCCTTCTTAAAGCGATCATGCCTTTAATACCTGCCTTTTTGTCGTATACGCACACAGTCACAGCAGGCAGATGTCGCACAATATGAGCTTCTAAAGGACTGGTTATCCATGTAATGCTCGCATTTGGATACCGCTTTTTGATTGCTGAGACAACAAACATAGCATGACAGACGTCCCCCAAGGCCGAGAGCCGAAGAATGGCGATGTGATTAATCTTATCCAAATTCATTTTGCCTCAAGTACTGCGTTCAAACCGCGTCTATTATAGAATACCTAATAATATAAAGTGAGTCAGATACAAATTTAACTCACCAAGCCTTTACTCATATTAAATGTAAAACTGATCAAAAGATGCCGCAAAGACAAGTAGTTAGTAAAAATATTGAATTATTACTCAGTGAGACCACACTGCCTATCATTTCTGATTGGTTTTCTGCAAACTACTGGCAATCACGTGATGAACTATCAGGCATCGCATCTGGTAGAGGGACGGTTTGGTTTATTAAAAACACACAAGGTGAGTTTGTTTTAAAGCAATATCGACGAGGAGGCGTCATTTCGAAGTTTATAAAATATCGTTTTTTATTTGAAGGTTTTCAAAAAAGCCGCCCTTTTCAAGAGTTGAGCTTACTTGAAAGCATGTTCAACCAAGGCCTCCCTGTTCCTAAACCCATTGCGGGAAAAGTCATCAAAAAAAATGGCTTTTACGAAGCGTTTCTACTGACCGAAACATTGAGCAATACAAATGAATTATTTGAATTAGCCAGAAATGCAATACCCATTAATTGGTATAGTGTCGGGCAAACAATCAAACGATTTCATCAAGCAGGTGTTTTCCATTCCGACTTAAATTGCCATAACATTCTGATCGATAATACAAAAAAGGTTTGGTTGATTGATTTTGATAAATGCGACCAACGCCCCCCATCATCAGACTGGCAGGAAAGCAATTTACAGCGTCTTTTACGATCATTAAATAAAGAGCAACAAAAACACAATGACTTTCATTTTTCCGAAACGCATTGGGCTCAATTATTAGAAGGGTATCATGGCTAAATCGAAAAAAATAAGCACTTTAAATCAAAGTATTTGGCCCTATTTAGCACCTCGATATTGGGCAACTTGGTTTGGTGTTGGTATTGCGTGGCTATTAGCGCACCTCCCATGGAAACTACAACACTTCTTAGGCAAAAACATAGGTCGTTTATTATACAGGCTAAGCCCAAGAAGGCGTAATATTTGCCTAAAAAACCTCAACATTTGCTATCCAGACATGCAGAAAAATAAACGAGAAGTATTGGCAAAGCGCCACTTTGAAAGCATGGGGATGGGCTTATTTGAAATGTTAGTAAGCTGGTTTTTTCCAGTTGAGCATACTGCATCTCGCGTTACTTTCTCTGGGGAATCACTCTTAGAAGAGACGTTTAAACAAGGCAAAGGCTGCATCATTATTGGTGGACACTTTTCTTCTATCGACCTTTGTGGAGGTCAAATGACACGCTTTGTTAACGTCCACCCCATTTATAAATTACAAAGCAACCCCGTATTAAATTGGATTATGGAGCGACAAAGAGAACGTACATTCGAGAAAACCATTGAACGTAGCAATATGCGAGAAGTGGTACGATCTTTAAAAAACAACAGAGCCGTTTGGTATGCAGTAGATCAAGATTATGGCAGAAAAGTGTCCGTATTTGCGCCTTTTTTTGGGGTTGAATGCGCGACCATCGCCCATATAGGCAAGGTATCAAGAATCACAAACGCCCCCGTTTTACTATACGATTATTACCGCACAAAAACAGGCTATCATATTTCCTTACAACCCACACCTGAAGGCTTTCCGTTTATGGATGATGTAGAGAACGCGACAGCCATGAATAAGATGATGGAACAGCTCATTAATAGCAAAAAAGAACAGTACTTTTGGACACATCGACGTTTTAAAACACAAAAAAACGAAAACGATAAAGGGCCATATTAATAATATGAGCCTTGACGTCTTTTACTTTCCTACTCGTTATCAAATGACTGAACTCGACCCACTTCCCCTGTATCAAGCCTAACCTTAATGCCATGGGGATGGCTTGGTGATTTTGTCAGTAACCGTTCGACTTTACCTTGAGTTAAACAACCAGAACCTTGATCTTCTTTTTGAATGATATTTACCTTTGAACCGATCTTAATGTTGGCTCTTGATGGTATAGACATAATATTTCCTAATAATAGATCATCCATTAATGACTAAAAAAAACGCCTCACAAGAGGCGCATTCTTTTTATCTCAAACAAAAGAACCGTATATTTTGCGGATTAACGCATTTCTACTTCTTCAAAATCATCATCTTCGTACTCATCAGACAATTCAAAGGCATCATCGCCTAAATCATCGTTCACAAGCAATAACGCCTCTTCGTATGCGCCACCGAATTCAATTCGAGTAATGTCATACAAGTCATATTCATATGTGTCATCAAACCAACGAGCATCCGACCCAATTTCTTCTAGCTCATAGGTCACTTCATCGGATTTCAAAACTCGACCGATTTCACAGCTGTCACTTTCAGATTCTTCACGATGTAAAGTAACCAGACCATACTCTTCACTAATATCAATTAATAGCTGACCAAGATCACCTAATTCAAACTTAGGCACATCAACTTCTTCTCCACGAAGCTCCAACACGCGTTTTTGAAAATCATTAAACGGGGCAGGATGAACAAAATCACTAATGTCTTCCAAAAATAATATTTGATAGCCATTCAGCCGAATACTTTCATCCAACAATTGTATAACAACCATTTCTTCATTGGCTGCTACTACAAAACCATCACTCCAACTATCCGGACCTTCTAGGTCTTCGCGAAATATACGAACTAAATTATTTCGAGTACGAGCTTTTTCCAATTCGATGAGCATGTTGGCTCCCTAAAGCAAAAGTAAATAATTACAGAGTCCTAGTGTAAACCCAGCCAGCGCTACTAACAATCTTATTGAACCACTTCATGCCAATTTTCTATGATTCCACTCAAATCATCCAATCCGCATTCAGCTTGAATGCCTTCTTCAGATGTTTGGTAAAAATCACTTTGAGTATCAAACATAGCGACAATTTCGTCTCTGGCATCAGACATGTCCACTTTGCGGCTAACACTCACGCCACTTTTTTGAATAACGACGTCAAAGTTCCCTTGAATAAAGTGACTCATCTCCTCTTCATTTTCAGCAAAACGAATGTATTGAAGTACTTTTTGAATATCCGTTCGTGTTACTAAATGCTCACTGATCCAATCCCCTATTACAGAGAATTCATAATCCATTTGAACTCGATAACCCAATTCATCTTCGCTGTATGCTATTTCATAGTTCATAACTTTTACTCACCTATCTTCTGACGCGTTGTTCGTAGAATCACCATTAAATTTCCCTGATACTTCTAGTTTAGCTCTATATTCTTTATTTTTCTGCTGCTGTCTTTGTGGAATAGCCGCTTCCAATCGAGCTTGTTTTGCCGCTTCTTTCGCTGCTTTAACCTCTTCGACCTGACGCTCTTCTTCTGCTATCATTGCAGGGGTTTCCATAACAAACGGGCAAACAATACCAGCACGCGCATCCGTTAAGAAAACTTCTGCGGCTTTATGCATATTTACTTTACCGCCAGCCCTAAGACCACCACGTTTTTGACCTATGATTGTTAGAACCTCATCTGACGTAGCAGGCATCTCTTTGATCTTATAACGCGTCATCAGTGCTTCTGAGTAATGCTCCATGAAAAAGTCAATACCATCCAAAGCAACTAACTCATAATCCATGGCCGTATTTCTTACTGCCCCAGTCACCGCCAGACGATAACTCGCTCTTGGACTTTCAATTTTTGGCCATAAAATCCCAGGCGTATCTAATATTTGAAATTCAGGGGTAACTTTCAGTTTTTGCTGACCTTTGGTCACCGCAGGTTCATCCCCTACTTTGGCCACACGCTTGCCGATTAAGGCATTCATCAAACTGGATTTTCCTACATTTGGAATACCCGCAATCATGGCACGAATGGGCTTTTCAGCCGTTCCACGATGAGGAACAAGACGTTTTACCCACTGATTTAAATTATGCAGATCCGTCTTATCCATCGTTGAAAAAGGTTGTGCAGTAATAGAGTCATTATCTCGCCAATGGCTTAACCACAAAGCAATGCGTTCTGGATCCGCTAGGTCTTTTTTATTCAACAAACGTAAAACAGGGACATCACCACGTAACGTCGAAAGCATGGGGTTTTGGCTAGAATCTGGAATCCGTGCATCTAGTACTTCGATTACAAGATCAACTTGAGGCATAACGTCTTCTATTTCACGTCGTGCCTTGTTCATGTGTCCTGGAAACCACTGAACGCTCACTTACCCACCTCTTTTTTCTTCATGCTAATAATGAAACGCATAATACCACAAACACATCGAATTCTTTTTATGAAATGGATTTTTCATACAGTTGATAAAAGGGCTAGCCTTCCCCCTATATAATAAAATCACTCCTTCCCCCCTAAATGAAGTAAGCAAAATATAGAAAGTCAGAGACGCACCTCACAAAATGATACACATGTACCACAAAATTACGTTCTACAAGGAGAGCTTCATTGACGACATTACTCGAATAAACAGAAGCAATGACCGATAAAACTCGATTAACGAAGACAGAAGTCATATTGGCTCATATGAAGAATGATCGAAAGTTGGATCTAGAAAAAAGAAACAATTTTACTGATGTTATCCGACACAATACTCTGCTCTTCTGCGGCATCCACAATACGTTGAGCTTGTTCCATTATTTGATCAATTTGTTTCATAATAACATGGTAAGTTCATTCGCTCGTTCAACTTGCTCCTACGAAGACCCTACTATACCGATACTGACCCTCATTCTTTCAACTGCTTGAGTACTCTCATCACTCAAATGAGACAGTAGGGTTTCAATTTCGTTAACACGGCCTTATGAACGCGGCTCTAACCTTCGGACCTCATCTGTAATCACAGCAAAACTACGATCTTGCTCACCCGCTCTAGCCGCTTCATTGGCCGCATTAACAGAATGTAATGTACTGTCTGAAATACCTTTATTCATTGACAAGTTACTCATAAAAAGTCCTCATTTTATTTATAGGAGATTGTAACCTTAAAAGCCAATTCACTATAGGTGAAGTCAATGACTGCTTATATTAGGTTGTTTACATAGGCGTGCAAGAATTAGTCATCCGATGCAATAACACTAAAATATAAATCAATTAATACACGTATTTAAGATCGGCTAAACGTAAAAGACCCAGCCAACATACGTAAGTTCTCAGCCAAAATAGATTGTTGCTCAGCAGCGTCCATTATCTGAGAGCCTGCTTCAAAGTTCACTGTTGAAAGCGAATCAATACTGCCCACTTTTTTAGCAATCTCACCTGTGGCAACGACTTGATCCTGAGTTATAGAGGTAACCTGAACACACTGTGAATTAATGTGAGCAACCGACTTTTGAATTTCATTTAATTGACTTGACAGCAATTCTGTTTGCTGAACCGATCCATCAACTTTTACCGTAGATGCCTCAATGCTTGTCGCAACATTATCGGAGTCCAATTGAAAACGGGTGACCATTGATTCAATTTGATTCGTCGATTCTTGCGTTCTTTGAGCCAAGGTTCTGACTTCGTCAGCAACTACAGCAAAACCCCTCCCTTTTTCACCAGCCCTCGCTGCTTCAATTGCAGCATTCAATGCCAGTAAATTTGTTTGCTCAGCAACGGCTTTAATTACATCAACAATAGAGTGTATTTCACCACTACTGGCACGTAACTGTTTGACTTGTTCATTCGCTTTAGACATGTCATCTTTCAGTTTCCTCATGTTTTGCACTGTCAGAGAAACACCTTTGACACCACTTTCGGTATTTTTTTCAACTAGGTTTGCGGATTGCAAAATGTTCTCCGCATTAGAAGACACGTCCTTAATAGAAACAGACATTTCTTCTGTTGCTGTAGCAACTTGAGTGGTTTCACTTTTTTGTTGATCTAAATTACCGGCTGTAGAAGAAGTGATGTTTGTTGTTTCTTCTGACGCTGCTGCAAGCTGAATGCTGTTTGATTCTATTTGACTCAATGTCTTTTCAAAGGTGTCCATCATGTTGTTAAAATAGCTAGCACAGTTACCTAACTCATCTGATGATAAAACACGACTTCTTACAGAAACGTCTTTTTTTTCAGACGCTTGAGACATAGATTGAATCAACGATTGAATTTGACTGCTGACTTGACGCACAAACAAAGTCACAATGACAACAACTAATCCAATAACACCTATAGAAATAGCATCAGTAATCCATATATCCATAGTAATCGAGTCTAACTCTTTTCCAGCATCGGATAGAATATCACTGGAAAGCTTATCTTCCATTTCTTTCAAAGCATTAATACGATCAGTCGCAACAGAAAACCATTCTTGTGAAGGTACATCAAAGCCACCTTCAATGTATTTCATTACTGCCACAGCCCTCATAGACTCAACGGTAGAAAACGCATCTTTTTTTGTTATTCCATCATAGAAGTTAATTTGATCCCCAGAAGCCAGTGTTATGAAATTATTCAAATAAGCCTCTTGTTCAGTTACGAGCTGTACCATTCGTTGGAATTGGTTCCCTTGGAAGGATTGATTATTGAACACAGCACTCATTACCGCTCTCTCAACTCCGGCCCTTTCTTTCGCTTGAAGGAAGTTAAAATAGGCTCTCAACTGCATCACTAAATACGCATTGTCATTAAGTAAGGCAGAGGTTGCGCTGACTGACAGCAAATTAGCGTTTAATCCGGTGTAATAGGGAATCGCTTCGCCAACTTTGATTGAACGTTGATCAACTTTTTGACGGATGTTATTTAATTGGTTGATTTTTGATGAAATTGAACTGTTTATGTTCACTATGGTAGAGGTTAAAGCAGACGAAGAAAGGCGCTCCATTTCTCTTTGTTGATTTGTTAACGCATCATCTGTCGTTTTACGTTGATCATCCAGTCTGTTTTTAAACGAGTTATCCCTTTTTCCAGAGCTCAGAAATCCTGCTGTTAATCCTCTTTCTTTTTGCAGTTCATGCACTAAATGGCTACTAACAATAGAATAATTAAGCAACTCGGTTAGCTGCAATATCGAATTACGTGTCTGAAAATTTTCATAGGTTTTTTGTCCCGCAAAAAACAATAACCCAGCTAATAACGGAAATAATAAAACAAACAATTTCTTTTTAAATGACAAATGCTTAAACACGCTTTCCACCTTCTGCTTCAAAAATATGCATTAATGCATAATAAAATTGGATTAACATGATAAGTTTATTTCCACTAAAAATAAAATAACTAATACATTATTCAATAAATTATTCTAATAACTGTAAAGCACTAAACGGAAAAGAGATCCTCTGCAAAGAAGCATAATCACTTACTATGACATTGCTCATGAAGAACAAAGAGAAATTGTAAATAGACGATTACAAACCGCCTATTTATTAGAAGGGAAGTTCATATAATATTTCGTATGTTTACAGGTTAATCAAACGTCAAACTCTGAACACTCCCTGTTTCGAACGATTTAAATGCGGCATCGGCTATCAATAACGCTTTTCTTCCATCTTCACCAACAGGGTAATTTTCAATACCCGATTTTAAGCCTGTAACAAACGCATCCAACTCATGCTGATAGGCCGCGGCATAGCGCTCCAAGAAAAACGCCATGGGTTTTTGCGACGTCATACCTTTATCTGATGCAATGGATAATGTACTTTCTGGCATATTATTGACGGTTAACATACCACCACTTGCATGCACTTCCACTCGTTGATCATACCCATAAGAAGCACGACGACTGTTAGTAATCACCGCCATTTTTCCACTTTTGCAGGTTAGTGTAACTATCGCCGTATCAACATCACCCGCTTCTTTAACATGATCCGAGGTCATGGATGATGCTGTCGCGTAGATAGAAACAGGGTCTTCTCCTAATAACCAACGGGCCACATCAAAATCGTGGATGGTCATGTCTCTAAATAGCCCACCAGAGCTATTAATGTAGCTACTTGGTGGCGCTTCTGGGTCACGTGAGGAAATGGTAACCATCTCTACAGAACCCATGTCACCCGAATCTAAAACGGCTTTCAGATGAGCAAAGTTAGGATCAAAGCGGCGATTAAACCCCATCATTAAAGGCACGCCCTCTTCTTTTACAATAGTTAAGCAGGCATTAACTCGTTCAATAGACAGATCCACTGGTTTTTCGCAAAAGATGGCTTTCCCCGCTTTAGCTGAGCGCTCGATTAAATCCGCATGGGTTTCCGTAATCGTACAAATCAATACGGCGTGCACGTCCGAGTCATTTAGAGCGTATTCGACTGAAACAGCTTTCGTTCCATATTTTTCAGCGGTTTTTTGTGCGACATCATCATTCATATCAACGACGTATTTCAGTGTGCAATCTGCATTTAATGCAACGTTTTGTGCATGAATCTGACCGATGCGACCTGCACCAAATAAGGCAATATTAAACATTGAAGGCTCCTTTTATTATTCAAATTGGAGAAAGGTATTGGAAGGTTTTAAAAGATTGATAAGGAACAAGCCCAATACTGGGCCTGTTCCGTCAACAAAGACAATATTAATTGAGCAAACGAATAATACGTTCGGCTTCGGCCTGAACAAACGGCATGGCCTTTTGCATAAAATACATTTTGTCGAATTTATGAGGCTCTTCATTCATAAGACGTCTTAAGTTTTCACCCATAGCCATGCGTAACGAAGTCCCTATATTAAACTTGGCCACTCTCGTTTGCTTCAGCTTAAGGATGTCTGCTTCTTTAATACCAGTCGTTCCATGAATAACCAATGGAATATCGTTGACTTTATCGGCAATTGATTCAAGTAACTCATAATCAATAATAGAATCTGGAGTGGTTAAGCGATGAACATTACCAATCGCTACCGCCATCGCATCCAAGCCGCTTTCTTCTGCATATCGACGGGCATCTTCAGGCGTTGTTTTAATGGATTTAATGTGGTCGCGACCTTCTTTATAAGCCACAGAACCAATTTCACCCTCAACGCTCACCCCTAATGCATGAGCAACTTGTACAACATTATTTGTACGGCGAATATTCTCTTCTAAGGGCAGTTGAGAACCATCAAACATAACCGAAGAGAAGCCGTGGTGCATGGCGTTAAAAACAATGTTTTCTTCATAAGTATGATCTAAATGCACACACACTTTTGCCGAACTCGATGTCGCTAGAGAGACCAGCATTTTGCCCAATGCTTCCACCCCCATAAAATCGACCATGTCTTTATTCGCAGCCAAAATAATGGGCTTTTTTAATGTTTCTGCCGCGTCAACAATTGCACGCCCTTCTTCATAGCCAAATACATTACAACAAGGAATCGCGTAATTAGAATTCGCCGCATCGGGCAAGATCTCGTTCAATGTTACTAACATTACCACCCCCTCATTATTTGAATTTGTTGATCATGTCCTTAATGCCTGGAATGGTATGCACTTGATATTCATGATGAGGATCAAAGTACTGAATTAAGGACTTAGAGTGCTCACCTACAATCACGGTAAAGTAATACATTTCATAGCCTGGGGCCGCAACACATGGGTGGTAGCCCTTATCAATCGCAATAACACTGCGGTTTTTAATATGGTAAACAGGGCCTATATCATCTTCGTGTTCGTATAAAAACTGTGCCCCAAACCCTTGATCTGGGTTAAAACGGAACTGATACACCTCTTCATAGCGCGTTTCGTTTGGCGCTCGCTCAGTGTCGTGTTTATGTGCAGGGAAACCAGACCAGCCACCCGCACCAACGGTAAAGAGTTCACTCACCAATAAACGGCCCCGTTTATCGGCATTCTTTTGCCCTAAAATGTGCTTAATTTTACGATGCGTTTTTGTATCATCGCTACCATATTGCACTTGGTCGCTGTCTTCGGGCTTAATTTCAAACGCTTCCAATGTTTCTTCAAAACGTCCACCCGCAATCATGATATCGGCACTTTCTGACGTGCAAGTCACTTCAACTACTGCATTTACTGGAGCGTAAACTGCTGCTGGATTGCCGTCCCATACGTTTTTTCGTGAGCCAATATTATCAAACGCTTTGCCGTTTACGGTTATCGTACAAGTACCACCTGCCATCACAACCGCTGTTTCATATTCTACAAGCTGATATTGGTGCGTTTCTCCTTTCTCTAGAAACACTTGGTTAAAATAAATCAGCGGTGTTGTGTCATCGTTTACATTAATGATTGGTTCATTCTTATTGTCAAAAGCAGGTATATGCTTACCCATAGTAGGTTTCCTCAAAATTGATTGTGATGTCGTTAAATTGAATGAATGTTATTAAGCTGTTTCATAAGAATGGATAAAATCGGCCAACTCCTGACGAGTCGGCATGGCATCCGTACAGCTTTTTCTCGATACATTAATGGCAGCAGATGCGGCCCCCATTTTGACGCTTTCTTCTAGAGCTGCCCCTTGCAAAAGGAAAAACATCAGTGCACCAGCAAAAGAATCTCCAGCACCAAACGGTTTTTTCACATCAACAGGAAAAATTCCCTGTTCAAATTTTTTACCGTCTTGGGTGTACACCTTAGAACCATATTCACCTGCTTTCATGATGACAACCTGGGTCGCACCTTGAAGGTAATGTGCGGCCGTTTTATCATCATCACGCGCGGTCTCTTCATTGATGTTTTTATAGAGTAATTCCATCACATCAAATTCCTCTCGGTTACCAATAACCACATCCGATAAACTGGCGGCTAATTGATAATAAAGTGAAGAATCTTCAGGAGAACGCCATGAATACGCCCGATAATCCACATCTAAAACCACCACAGTATCCGTTTCTCTTGCGTACCGAATAGCGGACAAGGCCGCCTCTCTGGAAGGACTGGTTGATAACGCGGTTCCTGAAACTAACAGCATCTTTGCTTGCGCAATGTACGATTTATCAATCTGCTCTATAGACAGTGAAAGGTCGGCGGCGTTATTTCGGTAGATCACCACTTCACAGTCATCCGCTTTCATTTCTGTAATCGCAAGACTTGTCCTAGACCCAGTATCATCGATTTTCATTCCTGTTAAATCGACATCTAAGCTTTTCAAGTAAGAGCAAACATAACGACCTAAACTGTCATCGGATACACAACTAATCAGCCCCACTTTCGCACCCAGTTTGCTAAGTGCCACTGCAATATTAGCTGGCGACCCTCCAACATGCTTATCAAAGCCTGATACGTCTTCCATATCCACGTTTTCTTCATGTGCATACAAATCAACACCAGCCCTTCCTAGGCAAATAACATCCAATGCTCTGTTTACTGGGATAGATAAACTACTCATGATACTTAACCCACTTAGACGCATTGTCCGCAGACTCCACACAGCGCTCTAGCAAACGCACCCCTTCGATCCCCGCATCGATTCCTGGATACCAAATCGAATCAACAGTTGCTTGATCGTCTCTGTCTGCGGCTTTCATTACAATGCCAAAACGGCAGTACAAGTTTGACCAAGATTCAAAAAAACCTTCTGCATGGCCGCCGCCAATACGATCACTGTTTACCGCCAAATCATCGTTGTTTAAGTAGCCCATCCCACGCTCTAAGATACGAGCAGGCTCTCCTTGTACTTCGTAACTAAGCTGATTTGGACGTTCATCCCACCACTCAATACTGGCCTTTTCTCCAACAACACGAATTTTTTGCTGATGCATTGAGCCGGCATTCACACCACTGGCCCATAACGTACCAACAGCACCATTGCTAAAGTGCATTAAGACGTGTGCATTGTCTTCCAGCGGCGTTCGAGATTTCACAAAACTTTGACGGGTACAACATAACGTATCAACCTCTAAATCTGTCATAAGCTGAGCTAAATAGAAGGCATGAGTACCCACATCTCCCAGAACATAAGTAGGGCCTGACACCTCTGGATTCATTCTCCATTGTGCGCCCGGATTGTTTTTTTCAACTTCCTCAGAATGGAAACCGTGAGCAAATTGCATATTAATCACACGCACTTCACCAAGGTCTCCACGCTGAATCATCTCCCGTGCTTGATGAACCATCTGGAACCCCGTATAACCATACATCACACCAAAAATACGGTTGTTTGCTTTAGCAGTGCTCTTTAGATCCTCAGCCTCTGCAACGGTAAAGGTAACGGGTTTTTCACACACAACATGTAAACCAGACTCTAGAGCCGCTTTTGAAATCGCATAATGCGTGCCGTTTGGTGTGGCTATTGATACGGCTTGAATACCATCGTCACGCTTCGCTTCTTCTGCAAACATCGTCAGATAATCCGCATAACAGCGATCAGCGTCTAACCCCAAATTGGTACCAAAATCGCGACAACGTTGCGCATCGATGTCGAAGGCACCAGCAACTAACTGAAAATGCCCATCACGTGTTGCTCCAGAACGGTGTGCGTAACCTATTTGGCTACCACGACCACCACCCACCATTGCCCAGCGTATAGGCGTTTCTGAACGCATTTCTTCATTAAACATATTGTTATTCCTTATACACCACGGCGTTGATGTGTACGCCCTTCACTAAAATTCGCTATTGCTTGCGCAACGCTCTCTGTACGCGCAATTTCGGGCAAACCCACTTCCCACCAGCAATCGCAGCTGGACCACTTTGTAGGATCAATATCGACAACGATGACAGACGTCTTATCGGCTGCTTTTGCTCTTGCAAAGGCCGCATCAAATTCCGTCATATTGCTGATTTTTTCACTAATAGCACCCTGTGCCTCTGCGTGTTTCGCAAAATCCACACGCGCCAATTCACCATCAGGGCGACGGCAATCTTCAAGTAAGTTATTAAACGAGTCATTACCTGTATTGTTTTGCAACTTGTTAATCACTGCGAAACCGGCGTTATCACATACGATAACGATCATTTTGTGACCCGCCAACACAGAGCTGTAAATGTCGGAATTTAGAATCATGTAAGAGCCATCACCAACCAACACGACAACATCATTATCTGGGTTGGCTATTTTTGCCCCCCAACCACCCGCAATTTCATAACCCATACAAGAAAAGCCAAATTCAATATCAAATTTGCCCACTTGCTTACTTTGCCAATTCATATTCAATTCGGCGGGTAAACCACCCGCAGCGGTTAATACCGTATCACCTGACTCAGCCAATCGATTTACCGCACCAATTACCTGTGCATAGGAGGCCATTTCCTCACCTTCAACATCCGCTCTTGATTGGCACAATTGCTGCCATTGGGCTGCTTTTGATTGAACAAGGTCGGCCCATTCTTGATCCGCTCTCCAATCGCTCAACAGAACATGTAACTTTTCCAACGTTGATTTTGCATCCGCCACAATAGGCATCGCCAAATGCTTAATGGCATCGGTTCTGCCAACATTAATGCTGATGATTTTCAAATCAGGATTGCGGAAAATAGACCATGATCCCGTAGTGAAATCCTGTAGACGAGTGCCGATAGCAATCACCACATCCGCTTGAGCCGCTAAGTAATTCGCAGAATCCGATCCCGTTGCACCAACTGGGCCGCCATTCAGTGGGTTTTCTTGTAGCAGAGTTGCTCGTCCAGCAATCGTTTCAATAACAGGAACATTATGAGCCTCGATAAAGCTCGCAAGTTCGTCCGTCGCTTTAGAATAATGCACACCACCGCCGCTGATAATTAACGGACGTTTAGCGGTACGTAATAACGTCACGGCTCGCTCTAAATCACAAGCTTCAGGTTGAGGGCGGCGAATGCGGTGCACTTTGTCTGCAAAAAAGCGCTCTGGATAATCGTACGCCATACCTTGCACATCTTGTGGTAGACCTAGAAACACCGGGCCACAATCCGCTGGATCAAGCATCGTATCAATGGCCAACGGAAGCGTTTGTAGTAATTGAGCAGGATGTACCACTCGATCCCAATAGCGTGTTACGGCTTTAAACGCATCATTTGCCGTAATTGAAGGCGAGTGAAAATGCTCTGTTTGCTGCAAGACAGGATCAGGCAAACGGCTGGCATAAGTATCTCCAGCCATCATTAATAATGGCAAACGGTTGGTGTGAGCAATGCCCGCAGCCGTCACCATATTCGTAGCACCAGGGCCAATAGAGGTCGCGGCAATTCCTATGCGTTGGCGGTTATTGGCTTTTGCATACGCGACTGCCGCCATTGCCATAGATTGCTCATTTTGACCACGCCATGTCGGCAATTGATCTTCAACATTTTTTAGCTGCTGACCTAAACAAGTCACATTACCATGACCAAAGATGGCAAATGAACAACCGAACAGAGGCTCTACTTGCCCATCGATTTCAATTTTTTGTGCAACTAAATATTTTACAAGGGCTTCCGCTACAGTAAGGCGAATGGTCTTCATAACACGTCTCTTCTTTATTCTTTTATGCTAATAATGTAATGATTACGTTAGCAACGACATTGTTTGATTAGGCTTTTTTACGTTTCTGGGCATCTAATAAAACCGCCCCAATAATGATCATTCCTTTGATAATTTGCTGCCAATACGGATCCACACCCAACATATTCAGACCTTTATTCATCACACCGATGATCAAAGCCCCGACAATGCACATTGGAACCGAACCCACACCACCCGCAAGCGATGTTCCTCCAATAACCGCTGCAGCAATCGCATCTAACTCCCACATATTTCCGAAGGTAGGGTTACCCGCATACGCTCTTGACGTAAGCATTGCACCTGCCAATCCAGCTAATCCACCCGCTAAGATGTACACTTTCAAGAGGGTTATTTCGACATTTACACCACAAATTTTAGCGGTGTTCACATTGCCACCAATAGCGAAAACATGACGACCAAAGCTCATACGGCTCATCATAATGTGACATGTGATCGCTACTAGTACATAGATAATTACCAAGCCGGGAATACCGAATACAGAGCCATCACCAATGGACGTAAACGCATCAGAACTGGCATCAACCGGACGGCCATTACTAACTAATTGCGCAACACCGCGTGCCATCGTCATCATTCCTAATGTTGCAATAAAAGGAGGAATGCGCCCATAAGCGGTAATGGTTCCATTAATTGCGCCGCAAATACTGCCAACAAACATCGCAGCACCAAAGGCAAAAATGGTCATTCCGTAGCCTTCTGTTCCGGTTACGATGGAGGCACCCACCACTGACGCCAGTGCCACAACGGCCCCAGAGGACAAATCAATTCCTCCAGTAACAATCGCAAAAGTTACCCCAATTGCAATGATGCCAAACATGGATACCTGCTCTAAAATACTAAAAACATTTCGAAATGAAGCGAACCCATCAATTTTCAAAGACAAAGCAGAAAACAATAAAATCAGAATCAATAGCATTCCATATTTATTCAATATTTCTGTGTAATTGGTGTTGCGCATTGCGCTGTTTGCGGCCTTCATCATGACGCTACTCCTTCTGCCTGACATTCAGACGTTGTTTCTTCTTGTTTTGTTGAATCATGTGACGGTACATCGCCACCTGCAGCCATATCTAAAATCACTTCTTGTGTCGCATCTTCACGACCAATAATGCCGACTTCACGGCCTTCCGACATCACCATAATTCGATCACTAAGTGACAATAATTCCAGCATTTCTGAAGACACAATAATGATGGCCTTCCCCAATCGCGCAAGCTCGACGATGAGTTTGTAAATTTCCGCTTTCGCACCAATGTCGATGCCTTTTGTCGGTTCATCCAAAATAAGGATTTCAGGCTCCAGTAATAGCCAGCGGGCAATCAAGACTTTTTGCTGGTTACCACCTGATAAATTGCCAATAATGGTGTCAACGGTGGGGGTTTTTATGCGTAATTGATCTTTCATTGAATTTGCCACATCGCTGGCCAATTCGTCTGAAATCAGATGGTTTTTCTCATAGGGGAGCAACTCTGGCATGATCATGTTGTCAGTAACGCTCATGTTAAGCATCAGCCCCGTCAATTTTCTGTCTTCTGTTACAAAGCCAATTCGATGATTAATCGCATCAGACGGTTTACGAATGTCGATTTTTTCACCATGTAAATGGATCTCACCGCTTTCAGCCGCTTTATAGCCAAAGATCGCTTCAACCACTTCACTTCTTCCGGCACCAACTAAACCTGCAATGCCGAAAATTTCACCTTTTTTAACGGTGAAATTAATGTCATGGAATTTACCCGACAGGCTCAAGTTTTTAACTTCGAGAAGGGTTTCTCCAATAACCACATCTTCACGTTGAAACATCTCATCCATTTCACGGCCAACCATCATATTGATCAACTCTTCTTTGGTGATGTCCGTGGTTTTCTTTGTGCCTATATATTGCCCGTCGCGAATAACGGATACTTCATCAGATAACTCAAATACTTCTCCCAACTTGTGAGAAATGTAGATAATGGCAATACCACGCTCTTGGACTTTTTTTACAATTTGATAAAGCTGATGAACTTCCGTTTCTGTCAAGGCCGTTGTTGGCTCATCCATAATAATCAGTTTGGCATCATAAGAAACGGCGGTCGCAATCGCTAATAACTGAGCTTTGGCAACAGAAACATTTTGCATCAATGTTTCCACTTTCATTGGAATGCCCAATTCTTCCAATACTTTATTGGTTTGTTCATCCATCGCTTTTTGGTCGATTAAAATGCCTTTTTTAATCTCTCTTCCTAAAAAGAAATTGGCTGAAACAGATAAGTTTGCAGAAGGGCTAATTTCTTGCGGCACCATAGCTAACCCGGTGCGGATAGCGTCTATTGGTGCTTTCGGTGTAAATGGCTGTCCATTGAAAAAAACCTCACCACCCTCATCTGGCGTATACAGCCCATACAATATTTTCATTAATGTCGACTTACCTGCGCCGTTCTCTCCCATTAGCGCATGTATGCTGCCTTTTCGGATAGATAAGTTCACCTGATCCAATGCTTTGACACCTGGAAAGGTCTTACTTACATTTACCATTTCTAAAATGAAATCTGAATTTGTCATAAGCGTTATTATTTTTATGAGTTGCGTAATATTAGATAAAAGAAACGCTATTAAATTCATTTCATATAATGCCCTATAACATCTTAGTGATCGCTAAGACGTTATAGGTCAACAAATTCAATAACTTTCTTTACACCTGATAAAAGAAGGAAAAATTAAGTCTCTTATTTGTACTTGTATAGGTACTCTATCTTTTGTTCTTCCAATACAAGCTCAAAGTTGATCCAGTTCATTTTTTGAACCTGCTCACCTTTCGCTAACTTGTACGCAATTTCAGCACCACCGTAACCTTGGCCTTTTGCGCTTTGGAAAACCGTTGAATCCAAACCATCACCAAGGTATTCCAATGCATCAGGTGTTGCATCTACACCAGAGATAATCAGATCTGCATCGGCTAAACCGGCTTTTCTCGCAGCAAGCAAGGCACCAATGGCCATTTCATCGTTGTTAGCGACAATCACGTTGATTTCAGGGTGAGCCTGTAATAGATCTTCTACAATTTGCAATGCTTTTGCTCTGTCCCAACGGCCTTCTTGCTCGGCAACAATGTTAATATTTGAATATTCTGAAAAGACTTGCTTATTACCTTCAGTCCTCTTAATTTGCGCTTCATGGCCTAAAACACCCATCAAGATTGCAACATTTCCTTGCTTTCCATCCAACATACCAACAACACTTTCAGCTTGAATAATTCCCGCTTGTATCGATTCAGAACCTACATAAGCATCGATACGTTCCATCGCGCTTTCATCTGGAAGACGGTTAACAATAACAAGAGGAATGTCTGCGCGACTGGCTTTCTTCGCGATAGGTTTCACAATAGCAATATCAGTAGGGACAACAAGCAGTGCATTTACACCAGCATCAATGAAGTTATCAACGTCATTTAACATTTTACTTGGATCTTCATTCGCATCCGTCATTTTGATTTCAACATCGCTGTGTTTATCATCAAAATCGTTAATACCTTCAAATAAATAGCTCATCCACTTATCTGCAAATGAAGGCATAGGAGCACCAATCACAAGCGAGTCAGCAAGCGCGAAATTCGAGGCTGAACAGATAATAGAAGCAGCCAACAAGGTTTTTTTTATCATTTTCATCTCATCCTTTATTGTTTTTGTTAGGTAGTCAGAATTTACAAGTGACCGGTGTTTATTTGTCAGTTTTCACTCATAAACTGATCACTTGTTAGTCAGACTAACAACTAGAAATAATATTTGCAAGCGCTTGCAAATATTATTTCTTACCTTATTATTTGCCTATATCTTGAAATCGAAACGTTACGCCATAAAGGATAAAAACATGCAGTTGAAGATTGGTAATGCACCTTGTTCATGGGGGATAGAAGCACCCGATTCAGCACGTAACCCCAGCTGGAAAACAGTTCTTGATGAGTGCCAAAAAGCCGGTTTTTCAGGCATAGAGCTGGGCCCTGTGGGCTTTTTTCCAGAGAATGCAGATATCTTAGGTGAAGCACTGGCTGCGCGAGATCTCACACTGACAGCCGGTGTTGTATTTCGGCCCTTTCATGACCCGAATGCCTGGGAAGACGTACTTGATGGCGCTCATCGAACCTTCAAATCATTGGTCTCCCATGGCGCTAAAACAGGCGTGCTTATTGACTCCATTGCAGAAGAACGGGCTTTAACCGCAGGCAGGCCAAATGAAGCAAGAAGACTGGATCCAGCGGACTGGAATAGCATGATGGACCGTGTCGAGACCATTGCAAAAATAGGGACTGACGAATACGGATTAAACATCGCACTGCACGGTCATGCCGCCGGTTTTATCGAGTACAAAGACGAAATCGAAAACACACTGGAACGTATCGATGAGAGCATTTTATCCTTATGCATTGATACAGGTCATTGTTTATACGCAGGCTTTGACCCAATTCAATTTTATAAAACGCATAGAAATCGTACGAGTTACTTTCACTTCAAAGACATCGACCCTCTAGTTAAAGCAGTAGTTATTAATCAAAGAGTGAATTTTTATCAGGCGATCACACAAGGATTGTTTTGCAATTTAGGAAAAGGAATATGTGACTTCGACGCATTATTTAAAGTGATGCAAGCGGCTAATTTTCAAGGGTGGTCAACTATAGAACAAGAATGCGACCCCCTATCAAACAATACGTTAGTTGATGCCCATGCCAACCACAATTACCTTAATTCGATCTTAACTAACCTGTAAAAAAATAGCCTTTATGCCATAAGAAACGTATTATTAGCCTATAATTTGCACAGCGACTCTTTAGTCTGTAGGCAGATTAGAGACATAGAATGAAATAAGGTTATCCATGCATAAAGGCCGTTACAAACACATCACTCAAAAGGAAGTCGCAGACAGAGCAGGCGTTTCTTTATCTGCCGTTTCCAGAGCGTTTACCGATGGGGCAAGCATTTCATCAAAAACTCGTATAAAAATCGAAGCTGCTGCAGAAGAACTTGGCTACAAGCCTAATATTCTTGCTCAATCCTTGATGACAAACAGGACTAAGCTCATTGGTATTATTTCCAGCAATTTTGAAAACCCTTTCTTTATCGAAGTCTTGGACCTAATCACAAAAGAGCTGCAATCTAGAAATTATCGATGCTTAATGGAAAACCTAACGCCTCAATCAAAGCCTGAAGACGTATTAGATCGATTATTACAATATCGAGTCGATGGCGTACTCTTTCTATCGTCTGTATTACCTACCATCTTTGCAGAAGTGTGCGCTAAGGCCAAACTACCAGCCGCCATCATGTTTGGTAGGGCCAACTTAAACGGTCACATTAATGTGGTTACCGCAGACAATTACAATGGCGGTAAAATGGGCGTTGAAATGCTACTAAAACGTGGCTACAAAAAAATCGCTTTTTTGGGCGGCCCGATTAATGCCACCACCACCATTGACCGTAAAGAAAGCGCCATTAAAACCTTAAAAGAGCACGGTTTAAAATTCATCACCATAGAGCATTGCGATACTTATACTTATGAATCTGGCCGAGAAAAATCGCTTAGATTGCTTAATGATTACCCTTATATTGATGCTGTCTTTTGCGGTGACGATATACTTGCCATTGCAACGCTAGATTCCGCCAGAGACGTGGGCAAACGGTGCCCTGAAGACTTCGGTGTTCTTGGTTTCAATGACATGTCCATGGCATCGTGGGGAGCTTACAATCTCACGACGATCAAACAACCGATTAATGAGATGGTCTTTGCGGCGGTGGAAATCATAATAGATAGAATTGAGCACCCTAACCTGCCCACCGAACAACGCTTACTTCCTTGTAAGCCAATTGAAAGAGGCACATTAAAGAAACTCATTAAAAAAGACAGTAAATTCAGGCAACAATACCCCCAAACTCATTAAGCCTCTTGTGTTGTCTTACCTTAGGTCAATCTAACCCATTGCCCGTTGTTTTGATGAGAGACCACCGCTGCCTGCACAAACTTTACCCCTTGTGCACCGTCTTCTATCATAGGAAAGTTACGAGCTAGCGGATCTTCTTGTGTGTTGGTCTGTTGTGCAATAATCACTTCTGCAAGGTCTGTATAAAGGTTAGCAAACGCTTCTCGATACCCTTCTGGATGACCAATTGCAATACGAGAGACTCGATTCGCCGCAGCATGTAAGCCCACACCGCCCTTTTGCAATATCTTCGTCGGTTGCTCAATGTTTCTAACAAGCAATTGATTCGGTTGCTCTTGATGCCATTCCAAACCGCCTTTACTACCATAAATTCTTAAATACAATCCATGATCTGCACCGGCTGCCGCTTGGGTGATAAAAAAGGAGCCTCTGGCATTGTTTTTATAGCGAGTTAAAATGCCTGTGTAATCATCCGCATCCCTTCCCGGTACAACCGTTGCAAGATCAGCGCTTAGCTCTGAAGGCTCCATTCCAGAAACAAACGCCGCAAGATGATAACAATGCGTTCCAATGTCTCCTAAAATAAGAGAAGGCCCAGCGATATCAGGATCCATGTGCCAGTTAGTGCCCTGCTGCTCTGATTCAGTTAATTGGGCTAAATGGCCCTGCACATAATCGCACTGTACCATTCTTATTTCACCCAACTCTCCAGCGTCGATAATCGCTTTCGCTTCTCGAACCATCGGGTAACCAGAATACGCATAAGCAACGCAACATTCCACATCACTTTCTTTCACTTTCTTGACCAGATCCAACGCTTCATTTACATCATTTGTCAGTGGCTTTTCACACATGATATGAAAACCCTGCTTAATGGCTAAGCACGCAATCTGGTAATGACTGTTGTTCGGCGTCATAATTGCGATGACGTCGACCTTATCGTCTCGTGCCGCTTCTGCCATAATCATTTCCTCTGCGGTTGCGTAACCACGGTCAATCCCTAATTCCGCTGCATGCTTAATGGATCGTTCTGCATTAGAAGAAAAAACACCTGCAACCACCTCATAATATTCTTCCAGAGTGGATGCCCCTCGATGCACAATGCCAATAAATGACCCTGGCCCCCCCCCTATGACACCCAACCTTAATTTTCTTCCTAATGCATTAATGACCGGATTTGCCATTCTATTTCTCCCCTCAGAAACTCGACTTAATGCCTTTTGGAAAAGGCATTAAGATTGAACACAATCAAAAATCGGCTTTAGACTAAACTATTGCATAAAGTTTTGATTAATAAACTTCAAACTCTCTTTTGCGTTTTCTAAAGAACTGTTGTCTTTTGAAGGGTCTACATCTTGCTCGACTGTGATCCAGCCCGTGTAATTAATTTTCTCTAAAGTGCCTTTAAGTTCAGTAAAATCCACACAACCTTGACCTAATGGGCAGAAAACACCATTACCAATCGCCTTATAGAAATCCACATTATTCTTCACTGTGTCTTCTAAAACAGCGTCATTAATGTCTTTAAAATGAATGTATTCCACTCTGTCTTGATAGGTTTCGATTAATTCAGAAGGGTTAATTCCAGCGTATTTACAATGGCCAGTATCAACACATAATTGCACCAAGTCACTGTCTAAATCCTGCATTGCACGATCAATTTCATCTCGATACTCAATGAAGGTACCAGCATGAGGATGGACTACCGGAATGATATTGTATTCACGACAAACTAATGATAGCTCGGTGATTGTCTTCATCATTTCATTCCACTGATCCGTCGGCAAACGATAAGCAGTTTCAATTTGCCCAGCCTGATCGGTGCGCGGCGAGGAAACATGATCAATAACAACCATGTACTTAGCATTTTGTGCTTGCAACAGCTTACAAGTTGCCTTCGTGTATTCTAAGATATCAGCGCGCTTCTCTGGTTGATGCAAATGCTTAAAGACAGTACCTGCGATCAAACCCAAGCTATTTTCTTCCAATTTAGACGACAGTATTTGAGCGTCAGTTGGCAAATAACCTAATGGGCCAAGTTCCGTGGCTTTGTAACCCGCTTGCGAAATTTCACTTAAAACGGTTTCCCATGCTGGGTTACTCGGATTATCGGCGAACTCAATGCCCCATGAACAAGGTGCGTTGGATAGATGAAGTTTCATTATTTTTATACTTCCTATTACTGTGTAGATGAAAGACCTAAAACACATTAATGCAAGCGCTTGCAAAAAGTCAATAATTAACCAATTAATTCTTTTCAGTAAACGTTATTAGCATCTTATTTTTGTGATTCTAATTCATACGCTAGTGCTATTGAGAGCGTTTGCGCAAGCACCAAAGAAGAAGACAAAGAACGAAATTGGTGTGTCTCTGCTTCTTTCACTACAAAGCTTACCGACGCTAAACTTGCTAGTTGATTAACAGGATTATCCGTTATGACAATCAAAGGCCCCCCTTTTTTCACCGCAGCCATGGCGACTGTATGAGTTTCTAAAGCGTAAGGATGGAAGCTTACTGCGATCAAGGCATCTTTTTCATCAAAATTAGACGCTTGCTCTTCATACATACCACCAGCCCCATCAATCAAATACGCTTTTTGATCACTATGCCGCAATGCATAGGCAAAATAACTTGCCACAATAAACGATCGCCTTGCACCAATAATATGAACAGAATTGGCTTTAGATAAAATCTGAATGGCAGCTTGAAGATCGGTATCCTCAATACTCTCGACCAAGTGATCCAATGCCAATGCATTCGATTGAGCAAACTGAGACAAGAGCGTGGATACGGACAACGCACTTGGCAGCTCATCAAACTGATCTTTAATATGACGAACACGCTCTTGATAATTTGGCGTGTCTTGCATCAAACGGGTTTGGAAAAGCTTTTGCATTTCACTAAACCCACTAAAACCAAACGTATTCGCAAACCTGACCCAAGTAGAGGGGTGAACCCCTGAATTTTTAGATAAGGTTGCCACTGTGCCAAATGCCACATCACCTGGAGACTGCAAAATAAACTCAGCCACTTGACGTAAACGTTTACTTAATTGATCGTATTTTTCTTTTATTTCATCCAGAAAATCGGACAATTTCTCTGGTGCTTGCTGAGCCATATTTGTACCTTTCTTGTTAAGCACTTACTTATTAAATGGACTGTTATTCGTCTATTCATCAATTAAATGTCACTTCACGATTGAATCACCTCTATTATGCGAATCCAAACACAGAAAAAACACAAACAAAAAGTGAATTATTAAAAATATATTAGAAAGTGCCGTTTTCATTCCATTTTTAAAAAAAATTCTAACTTTCTTTCTCCTTTCCTATCTACTCAAGCCCTTATATTACCTAGGGAAGGTACGAATAAGTCCTCTTGTCTCTGCATGTGGATAAAAGCCGGCTATTCGAGGCGAGTATCGAATGTGAATAGTTGGCCTATTTTCGAGATACTCAACAAAGAATACGGGCTTTTAGACCATGCCCTGCGGGTCTTTCAGAGAAAACGCCACATTTCGTTACGACTCTTTGAAAGGGATTAACATTCCTGCAGAATCGTGCCTTATTTGACGGTTTCTCTGAAAGACTGAGTCTTAGTAGACTTATTCGCACCTTCCCCAGCTTTCACGTTGGTTCTGTTTTTAAAGTAATATCAGTTAAAAAATAAAATGGAATTTATATTCCAAAATATTGAAATACTGGAATATAAATTCCACAATGGTCGCATGTTAGAGTATTTTTTAATAACACACATTAATCAAATGCTGTCATTGATGAGGGACACTGTCCCTGTCTACTTTTCAAAAGAGACATTACACGATGAATAAAGATAAAAATTTAGATTTAATTTGCTTAGGACGAGCCGCCGTTGATTTCTATTCAGAACAAATCGGTAGCCGCCTAGAAGACGCCAGCAGCTTTGCTAAATATCTCGGAGGTTCATCTTGTAACATCGCCTTTGGCACCGCAAGACTGGGGTTAAAAAGCGCCATGTTAACGCGCGTAGGCGACGAACACATGGGACGATTTGTAAAAGAAGAACTCGAACGTGCAGGCGTCGATATCAGCCATGTTGTTACCGATCCAGAACGCTTAACAGGCTTAGTCGTACTCGGCATAAAAGACAAAGACACCTTTCCACTTATCTTTTACCGTAACGATTGCGCGGACATGGCCGTCTCTAAAGACGATTTCGATCTAGAATTTATCCGTTCAGCAAAAGCCTTACTGATTACAGGGACGCACTTCTCAACTGAAAACACTCATGCTACTAGCAAACAAGCATTGACATTTGCGAAACAGTCAAACACAAAATGTGTGTTAGACATTGATTACCGCCCCGTCCTCTGGGGACTAACCAGCCCCGGTGACGGTGAAACACGATTTGTTTCAAATGAGAAAGTATCCTCCCATTTACAAGGCATTTTGGGAGATTTTGACCTCATCGTTGGAACGGAAGAAGAGATCCACATTGCCGGTGGCAGCACGGATACCATCACTGCGTTAAACACAATTCGTACTCTAAGTGATGCCACTATAGTGCTAAAACTTGGCGCACAAGGTTGCACAGTTCTTGAAAAAAACATTCCAAAATCAACCAAGGGTTTTGTTGTTCATACTGGCGTACTGGTTGACGTGATGAATGTATTAGGCGCAGGCGATGCCTTTATGAGCGGCTTTTTACGAGGCTGGATACACAACGAATCTCAAAAGGCCTGCTGCGATTACGCCAATGCTTGTGGTGCTTTAGTTGTCTCTAGACATGGCTGCGCTCCTGCGGCCCCAAGCGCAGAGGAACTGGATTACTACATGGAACACGCCCAACAAATTGAACGCCCTGATCTTGATAACACTCTGAATCATTTGCACCGAGTGACAACAGAAAGAGTACCCTACAATTGGCAGAACTTATGCATTTTCGCCTTTGATCACCGCAAACAGTTACTTGATATGGCACTGGAAGAAGGCGCGCCATTAGAAAGAATTCATCAGTTAAAGCAACTTTTTGTACAAGCATTGGATAAAAGCACACAATCACTAGAACTGAGTGATGGCTCTATTCAACAAGGCGTGCTCATTGATGATACCTTTGGACAAGATGCATTGAATGACGTTACTGGTCGGCAACTCTGGATCGGTCGTCCAGTTGAAGTCCCTAGCTCAAGACCATTGGAATTAGAAGGCGGTCGAAGCATTGGCTCTCGTTTAAGGAGTTGGCCAAAAGAACACATTGTAAAATGCCTTGTTTTTTATCACGATCAAGATGAAGACGCTTTAAAACACGCACAAGAGCGTCAAATTCTAGAGCTTTATAACGCTTGCTGTATCTCCGGTCATGAACTGTTATTGGAGTTAATTCCACCCAAAGACAAACCCTTTGGTAATGAAGTTTATACAAATTCCATATCACGCTTCTATGACTTAGGAGTGAAACCAGATTGGTGGAAGCTTCCACCTCAGGCACCTCAAAATTGGCAAGCCATTACTGATATTTTACAAACATACGATGCACACTGCCGTGGTGTTGTTATGCTCGGCCTTGATGCGTCTATGGAAGCATTGAAACAAGGTTTTGCGGACAGTGCAGGCTTCCCTATTGTCAAAGGCTTTGCAGTTGGTCGATCTATTTTTGGCCAGCCCAGCCGTGAATGGCTCGCCAGTCGCTATACGGATACACAACTGATCGATGCAATTGTTGCTAATTACACCCAACTTATTTCATTTTGGAAAGATCGATGTTAACCACTTTAGAAGGTCATCCAGCTCGGTAAAGTTTGTTTAAAAATCGACTTAATAACGTCTACTTACATAAAGGTATTCATATGAACACGTCAGAAAATTTTATTAACGGCGAACACGTTAATAGTGAAGGCCATTGCTTTAGCCCTATTTTCAACCCTGCAATTGAAATATATAAATTAAGTGAATGGGCATCTTTGATTACCTTGTTTGATTGTCGTTGATTACCGCCACTCATCTTCATGAACAATTCCTTTATCTATTAACTCTTGCCGAAGAGCATTAACTTTCAGTTTTAATGCATCACGAATGAGTCGAATAGAAGGCCTGATCAATTGACGACTTGGTAGAATTAGCCACATCTCAGTCATAGGGATTTTATAATCAGGCAGTAATCTTTGTAGCCGCCCTGTCAATAGATCATCCGCAATATCGATAGCAGATTTTTTCGCGATACCAACGCCATCAATACACCAACGACGAACAATGTCACCGTCGTTCACTGTTCGGTCGCTCGCTACTTTCACTTTATATTTCTTCTCATTTTGGTAAAACTCCCAGTGATCATGAGTCACTTCATAGAGTTTATAGAGCAATGCATTGTGCTGAAGTAGTTCATCCAGTGAATTAGGTGTTCCATACTGTGAGAGATAGTTAGGCGATGCACATAAGAAATGAGGAATATTGCAAATTTTAAAACCATACAAGTTTAGCTCTTTGATAGTATCTTTTGTTAGGGCACGCAAAGCCACATCAACGTTATCTTGATAAAAATCTACGCGGCTATCACTGACATGCAAACTCAACGATAAGCCCTTATGTTGACTCATGATATCGTTAAGTAAATTACGCATTAAGTTACGGCCCATTTCTGATGACATGGCCATTCTAATGTCACCGTTGATAGAAAGTTGCTCCTCGTTAATGACCGCCTGACCTTGCTGAAGTAAATCAAGAGCTTGCTGACACAAGGGAAGATAAGATTCCCCCTCTGGGGATAATTTTAAATGTCGTGTTGTTCTAACAAACAGTTGCTTTCCGAGTGAATGCTCTATGCGTTTAATCGCCACACTGGCAGCAGACGAACTCATATCCAACTTCTTTGCTGCTGCTGTTATTGATTGCAGCTTAGCGACTTTTATAAATACCTGTAAATCTGAGATTTTCATAAGTGTTCTCATGCCTATATTTCAGAAATATGTGTTATTAACTGAGGTAATATCCTGCTGTGGTGTTTATTGTCCACGAATTAGCGAAAGTGTATTAGATTTTTGCTCGTTTATCGCATATAAAGCGGCATTATAAAATACATATCCAACAATCAGGATAGAGAATTTGATATGAAAAACTTCATTAAAATACCCGTATTAGCATTATTATTTTCATTACCAACATTCGCTGCCACGGGCACGTCGAAAGTTGTGCTGGCAGATAATATTGAATGGGGCTACCTTAACCCTCTAAGAGGTGCATTAAGCCCAGGCGCAGTCGATCTTTGGGGGAATAGAACAACAGACACTGCAACAGGTATGCTTGTTCGCTTTAATAAAGGTTTTGAGTCGCCCCCGCACATTCACAACATCACTTATCGAGGCATTGTGATTAATGGCTTGATGCACAATGACGCCCCTAATGCAGAGAAAAGATGGATGCCAACAGGCTCATTTTGGACTCAACCTGCTGGAGGAGAACACACTACAGCGGCCAATGGTGCAACAAACGTCATTTATCTTGAAATAGACTCAGGCCCTTACTTGGTTAAGCCGTCAAAAGAGAGTTTTGACAATAATGAGCATCCTTTGAATCTTCATACAGACAATATTGTGTGGTTAAATAAAAGTGACTTAAACGATATTAATGTGGAAGGCGTCGAATCTACTTACCTTTGGGGAGACATCTCAAACGAAAGTTCAGTAAGTATGAGAGGTTCAATGATCAAATTGCCTGCTGGATTTAATGGAAAGATAGTAACAAAAGCGGATGAGTTTCGTGCAGTGGTAATTTCTGGGGTAGTGAATTATAGCTCAGAAGACTTAACTGCTTCTAACACTCTCAGTGCTGGTAGTTATTTTGAATCAGCAAATGACTTTACTCACGAAATAGAGAATAAAAGCAATACTGAAGCGGTTATCTATATTCGTACTAATAAGAAATACCGAGTTAATTAAAAAGTTTGCTACACAAGCGGTAACCCAAGCGGTATGCCGCTTTTTTTACGTGCTTTTAAAAACACTAAAAAATAAACCTCAATCAAAATACGGGGAGTATTCGAAATCAAGGTCACCCAACTAAAAACATATCTAAACTGAAATACAAACAATGAAATAGGATTCAGTGTCATTTTTGCTGTTTCAAACAGCGATAAGCCCGTAATTAAGTAAAAATGAGAATATCTAGACGAGCAGGCTCAATCATAAGAGCAATGAGATATTCAGATTAAGCTAACAATCGGCTCGTTCAGCTCTCTCATAAACCAACTGATATCCAAGAATCTCTGGAGTAAGCCTCCGCAGACCTTTCAGCCAACTCAACCGCATACTCAGATATAGTTTCGCCATGATCGTATTGTTGAGTAAATAACGTGCCTTTATGAAGAGAATGCCAGCGCTTCAATCCAACCACGACGGTGTTCGAAACTTTTCCTTGTAACGACATTTTCTCCACATAGAAAAGCACGACGAACGCACCGGCTGATGCAGTGATAATACGGCGTGTCAGACAAACTGACTTGCTGGCTCTTGGCATAACGTCTTCCTCATCCTTGAGTTTGTTTTTTTTTAGTCTAAACAGTGATTAGAGAAACATCAATAATCACACCTACCTGATATTTTTATGTAACTCTAACTCATTGAAATATATAAATTAACTATATAGGTGGCCTATATTATGGTTTAATTAATGTGAATAGTTAAATACTTGCTCAATGGGTGTTGGTTTGTGAAAATAATAACCTTGCGCTAATTGTACTCCTAGCCTTTGAAGCACCTCAGCTTGTTCTTTTTCTTCCACTCCTTCGCCAAGTGTCTTCGTACCTAACGAATTCAATCTTTTCCGTGTTTCTTCAATCTCACATTCAATAACATGTCCCTTGCTTATCTGACGAATCACTGTAATACAAAGCTTCGCAACCGGTGTCTTTAACATCTCGGCAGTACTAAAATCAAAAAAGCCACAGCCAGTATCATCTAACCATACCTGAATACCTTTATGATGCATTTCTTGTACTACGTGAGTGATTTTTTTTACATCAGAAAGCGGTAAATGCTCGGTTAATTCAAACACTATCTGCTGATGATAGGGTTTTATGCTTGGATCTTCTAGTAGGCTAGATAGCTCGGGACTAGTTAATACTTCTGGCCCAACATTAAACGTCAAGAATTGATGTGAAGGAACTTGTTTTACATAGTTAATTCCTTTACGCACACAGGCCAACTCTATCTCTTTCGTCATACCAAAGTATGTCGCGGTATTAAACAGTTTATCGGCTCTTTCAATATTAGAGCCTTTGGGGCCCCGCGTTAGTATTTCAAACCCCGCAACTTCATTTCGTTGTAAATCGACAATAGATTGTACGAATGTCTGAAGTTTATCTTTTTGTAGGATCTCACTAAACTCCTGACGAGTAATGTTAGAACAAGGAGATAATTCGCTTTTAGTATTACCAAGATGTAAATCCTGAAGAGTGCCATTTTTTTGAAGTTCAAGCCTAACTGAATGTTCAGACAATTGTTCCCTGTCTTTAACTAAAGTACAAAAATTTGAAAAGGCTAATTTACGCCCAGTCGCTGCGCCAAAATGTTTAAGCAATGCATCTCTCATGAAGGTTGAGCCTGCTGACAGCAGTATCTCTTGCTGCTCTTCTGGATCTAGCATGCTGTCGGATGCCATAAAACTTGCCTTCACAATAAACATATTTTCGTATTGCTGCACAAATTGCACATTCTGGTAACGTCCAAACATCTCATATACACGGGGTGTAATTTCTGTCAATAAGTTAGACCATGCACTTTGTAATACAGGTTTTCCGAAGATATTTTCAAGCTTCTCAGTGCCGCTTAATGATACAGCATATACCATATTTTTTATTGTCAAAATTTCACTCTCAAATAATTGTAGTAACTTAATATAGGGGCATATTCCTATAAATACAAAAGCCATGGCTATAACAATTGGGTTATTAACTTGAATTTTGAACTTTGGTAAAATAAGTTAGGCTATAAATATAATAACTACTATAAAAAGATAACAAAGCTCAGTTAGTCAACTGCAGTAACGGTGTTTCTACCAGCACGTTTTGATTTATATAGCGCAATATCTGCACGCTTGATCCATTCATGTTGGCTTTCGTTATGTTTAAGCATAGCGATGCCGGCCGAAATCGTCACTTGCCTTTCAATACCAAAATCTGTTTTTTCAATACACTCTCTAGCCTTTTCTGCAACCATTTTAGCTTGTATTAAAGAAGTTCTTGGCAATAAAATCACGAACTCTTCACCACCATAGCGATAAATGGTATCAACAATTCGAATAGCTTTGCTAACCGCTTTTGTAACCGTAACCAACACTTCATCACCTTTCAGATGTCCGTAGGTATCGTTAATCATTTTAAAATTATCCAAATCAAATATCACAATACTCAACGCTTGAGGTTTATCATTACACATAGCCATCAATTCGAGCATTCGTTCCTCAAATGCATTACGATTACTGGCTCCGGTTAAATAGTCTTTACCCACTTTTTCTTTCAATCGTGCTTCAATATTACGATAAGATTTAAAAATAAAATAATTAGAAAAAGACAATAAAAGCATGGTCGTGACTATAGCAGAAATAACGATTATTTCTGTAGTGGGCAACATGATGAAGAACAATGCTGTTACAAAAATACCTATACTAATTAGTGCATGCCGCAATGGCAGCAAGAAAAAACTAGCCGTGATAGCTGGATACCCCCAAAAAACAGATTCAATTCCAGTCACAACAACAATTAAAGTGGCCGAAAGCAACAATAACAAAGCACTTAACGGTTTTAACGCTTTTACAGACCGGCCCTTGTAAGTGGCAATAGCACAAAATACGGCAGCAGAAAATAATATCAAATCAATCAATGCATGAGTCCAATTTCTCTGATATAGCCGATAAAAGATAAATGGTCCGACATAGAGAATCACTAAAATTGACATAGAAAAAAATGCCGCCGCTGCTGGTTCGAGCTTAGTGTAGCTATTCTTAAACTTGCTTAAAAAAAGCCTCAACATTATTTTCTTCTCCATCATAATTATGAACTTAATTTTTCACCTGATGTTCCGCACCGTTTTTTATAATTAATTTGTCCGACATTTGTTACACATTCTTAACATTTAGACGATTTTACTAAATTCAAAGACTTTCAGATAATTCTATTAAACTCTTTGATTTTGTATAATTAATTGAATGTCACTCATTTATAGGATTATTAACAGGCCATACTTACCTTGTTTGATCTAATAATCAAGTAAAGAAGTGTGATCTAGGGAAGGTGCGAATAAGCCCTCTTGTCTCAGCATGTGGATAAAAGCCGGCTATTCGACGCGAGTATCGAATGTGAATAGCTGGCCTATTTTCGAGATACTCTACAAAGAATACTGGCTTTTAGACCATGCCCTGCGGGTCTTTGAGAGAAAACGCCATATTTCGTTACGACTCTTTGAAAGGTATTAACATTCCTGCAGAATCGTGCCTTATTTGACGGTTTCTCTGAAAGACTGAGTCTTAGTAGACTTATTCGCACCTTCCCTAGCTATCTTATTGGCAATTAAATAAAGCGAGATATTATGAATAATTTTGGTATGAAATGGGATGATTACGGGGTTTGAGAGGGATTGGTTGTGAAATTCGCGTTTTTTAGCGCTACATTTTGGAAAGTCGCGACATGTTTGGCATCTATGCCAAAAAATTGGCTTGTCTCGCAATCGGCTCGTTCAGCTCTCTCATAAACCAACTGATAGCAGACAATCTCTGGCGGTAAGCCTCCGCAGACCTTTCAGCTAACTCAACCGCATACGCAGGCATTACATCACCACGAGAATATTGTTGAATAAATAACGGCCTTTATGAAGAAAATGCCAGCGCTCAACACTTCATGTGTAGACCAGCTTTTAGCTTGTTTATCATCAACATGCAGCACGACATGAAGGTGATTGCTCATCACCGCATAAGCACAATATTGTCAAACTGAAAAATAAGCTGTATATTCATACAGATTATTACTTTATCCACAAGGAGTGTGTGATGCTTTCTTCATATACTACCAACAGCTTAGAAATGTCTACAGATGGTTCCACTGGATTTAATCCTTTACCTAACGATCTAGCAAGTAGATTTGTCGGCCTGAAGGCGCGACCAACAAAAAAGCCATGTTCAGTTAAATAAAAAGCCTTCTGTCTTTTTTTGCGCTGACGACGACAGTGACGCCATGCGCCTCCGACTTTTCCCACCTACAATCTATCCAATCCTGTATTCACGCCCCTTTTTCAAGTCTTACATAAGATTAATCAATAAAAATGACTCAAATCAATGTCGCAATCAGATTTACCTTCTATACTCATTTCTAACCTAATTTGACACTTAAGTGGCTACCTGAACTAGCCGCTGTCAAATTAGGTTACTTTTAGATTACCCCACACGTTATTGCTGCCTTTGTTTACCTCGATTCGATCGTTTTTCGCTTATAAAACAAACAAAATTCGCCATTAAAAAGAGAATTACTGATTTTTTAATGCGCTTTCTGTAACATGCCTTCCATAATAGATTGTCTCAAGTAATGGGGATTGCCCCTGTTCAGATGGCTTTTTTTGTAGCATGAACAGACACTCATATCGTTGTTATAAAATTGAGACTGTTTAGTCCGAAAGCCTTCTTTTTATCTATAAGGATTAATAATGAAAAAAATAGCATTTTTGCTGGTTTCATTCTTTATCTGTGTCACCTCTTTTGGCGTGCACGCGGCGCCCCTTTCTATGGCATTTGATTCAGATCCTGCATCGCTCGATCCCCATGAGCAGCTTTCTGAAAGCACGTTGCAGCTTTCTCATTTAACGTTTGATCCATTGTTACGCTGGTATCAAAATGGTGAAATTGAACCTCGCCTAGCGACCCGTTGGGAGCAGAAGGATGACGTTACTTTACGTATTTACTTGCGTGAAAACGTGCGGTTTCATACAGGCAATGCATTCACGGCAAATGATGTGATGTTCACCATTCAACGACTGAAGCGCTCTACAGATTTTCGCGCCATGTTTGATGCGATTAGCGATGTGCAAAAAGTGGATGATTTTACGGTAGACGTTATTACCCATCAAACTACCCCGCTATTACTGAATATTTTGACTTATGTGTTTCCTATGGACAGCCTGTTTTATCAAGGGCGTGACGAAATCATCAAGCATGGGGAAACCTTCGCCTCTAAAAATATCTCTGGCACGGGGCCGTTTGTTTTAAAACATCGAGAATCGGGTGTCCGTTTAGACTTTACCCGTTTTGAAGATTACTGGGACAAAGAATCAAAAGGCAATGTAGACAGCATTAGAATGACGCCCATTCGTTCTGACTCAACCCGTTTAGCAGCACTTTTGTCTGGCGATGTGGATTTTATTTTTCCTATTTCTCCTATTGATATCCCTCGTATAAAACGCTCATCCGACATCAAATTTGTGGGAATGCCAAGCACGCGGATTTTACTCTTGCATATGAATCAGGCTAGGCGCGTTGAGTTTCGTGATCAAAGAGTGCGAGAAGCAATTAATCTAGCCATTAATCAATCTCTTATTGTTAGAAAAATTTTGAGAGGTTTTAGTGAAGCGGCAGGGCAATTAAGTGTCCCTCAGTTTTTAGGCCATGTTCCTGACATCAAGCCTATGTATGACTTAGAAAAAGCCAAACGACTTATGATCGAAGCCGGTTACGAGGAAGGCTTTCGTATTTCCATGATGGCGCCTAACAATCGCTATATCCAAGATGAAAGGATCTCTCAAGCCATTGTCGCTATGTTGTCAAAAATCAATATTTCTGTTGATTTAAAAACCTTACCTAAAGCGCAATACTTCCAAGAGTTTGATCATCGCAGTGCCGATATGATGATGATTGGTTGGCAGTCTGATACGAACGATTCGAATAACTTATTTGAATTTTTAGTGGCGTGTACAGACCCAAATACAGGGATGGGCGCTTACAATGCCAGCAGTTATTGTAACGCACAAATAGATGAACGTATTCGAGCGGCCAATATTGAAATGTCTTCTGAACGTCGTGCCAAACTGCTACAGGAAATTGAGCGGATTCTTGTTAAGGAATCCGCGGTTGTCCCTCTTTTGTGGCAAAGTCTCGCTTGGGGAGCAAAGAAAAATATTAGAATTGAGAACATTGTTAATGAACGAAACTTTCCTTATATAGGTGACCTAGTTGTTGAGTAGTCCATGTTATCCATCTGATCACCTAACGGCTTCGCCTGCTTTTTGGGAGGTTACAACCCGTGCTACAGTTTTTATTTAGACGTGTTATTCAAGCCATTATCGTTATGGTGGTGATTAGTATCATCAGCTTTTTAGTTCAAGGCCGATTAGGTGACCCTGTCCATCAAATGGTAAGTCAGACGGTTTCGGTTGAAGACAGAGAACGCATACGAGATGAGTTAGGGCTAAACGACAGCTTAATGGATCAATATATTCGCTTTGCCAAAAAAGCAGTCACTGGAGACCTAGGTGTTTCTTATTACTATAAAGAGCCCGCTCTGGACGTTATTTTACGGAAAGTGCCTGCCACACTGGAACTTTCTTTTTCAGCCATTGTACTCATTATCGTCATTTCGATTCCCTGTGGCGTTATTGCCGCCATAAAGCCTAAAAGCTTAATTTCCAAAGCCCTTATGTTCTTCAGTGGCATTGGCTTATCCGTACCGATATTTATTATTGCGATATTTTTAGTGTATTTCTTCTCGGTAGAATGGCAAATTGCCCCCAGTTTTGGCCGAGGCGAAACGGAAGTTATCTTCTCCTTTTGGGAAACGGGCTTCACTTCATGGGATGGTCTTCAACATCTGTTTCTTCCCAGTTTATCACTCGCATTGGCACTCATGCCGTTATTCGTAAGATTAATACGTTCGGAAATGATGGAAGTACTTCAATCTGAGTACATTAAGTTTGCATGGGCAAAAGGATTATCCCCGATGAGAATTTATTTTGTACATGCCCTTAAAAACACCTTGTTACCGATTATCACTGTGGCGGGGATTCAAGCAGGTACTTTAGTGGCATATACCATATTGACCGAAACCATTTTCCAGTGGCCAGGAATGGGGTTCTTATTTTGGGATGCCATTAGCCGTGTTGATACACCGCTTATCTCTGCCTATTTAATGGTTGTCGGTGCCATGTTTGTTATTACCAATACCTTGGTTGATTTGATTTATGGGTTAGTAAACCCGACCGTTCGATTATCGAGTCATGGATTATGAAGAATATAAATAAGGAGTTGGTAATCAGTACCAAATCAAAACACTGGATTCATCTCTGGCATGGTTTTCTAAGTGATAAAATTGCCGTGTTGTCTCTGCTAATATTCGCTTTTTATTGCTTGATTTCTTTAGCTGCACCATTGATTGCACCGTTTGATGTGCGTGATCCCAGCTTTATGGATTTAGAAAATTCCGAAATTGCGCCCTACTGGATCGATGGCGACAGTCGATTTCTCTTTGGAACCGACGGTCAAGGGCGAGATCTATTATCAGTTATCCTTTATGGCACCCGCTTATCGTTAACCATTGGTATTTTTGCTGTGGTGATTCAAGGTTTTTTAGGCATCTGTATTGGTCTTATTGCAGGCTATTTTGGAGGCCGCTTAGATAACTTTTTAATGCGCTGTGCGGACATTCAGTTATCTTTCTCAAATATGATGGTGGCCATTATTGTGATGGCGTTGTTTCAAACTATTTTTGGCATTGCGTCCTACCAGCATCTGGCGATGTACATACTCATCTTGGTCATTGGCTTGGCCGAATGGCCTTTGTTTGCTCGTACCGTGCGGGCCTCCGTTTTAGCAGAGAAACAAAAAGAATACATTGATGCGGCACGTATTATGGGCATTGGCTCTGGCCGAATTATGTTTAAGCACATTTTACCCAATACAGTTTCACCACTTTTGGTTATTTTTACCATACAAATTGCCAATGCCATTATTGCAGAAGCCGCGCTGTCGTTCCTCGGCTTGGGTATGCCTATAACACAACCGTCCTTAGGTTCATTAATCTCGTCTGGGTTCAGCTACATGTTTTCCGGTGCGTGGTGGATTTGTGTTATCCCAAGCATCACCTTGATTGTACTTATCTTAGTAATGAACCTTTTAGGGGATTGGCTCAGAGACCATCTTAACCCTAAAGTGTATAAGGACTAATATGGACTTGTTAAACGTTCATAATTTGAATGTGAGTTTTCAATTAAAACAGGGAGATTTGGCTGCTTTAATTGATATTAGCTTTTCCTTAAAAAAGGGTGAACGCATTGCCTTTGTGGGGGAATCTGGTGCGGGGAAATCCATCTTAGGGTTCTCTATCGTCAATCTGATCAGCCGTCCGGGGTACATCAAATCCGGTTCGATTAAACTTAATGGCAATGAGCTTATCCATTTATCAAATCGCCAAATGCGTCATATTCGTGGCAAGCGTATCGCCATGATTTTCCAAGACCCTATGATGACGCTGAATCCAGTACTCACTATTGGTGAACAAATGGTAGAAGCCATTCGAAGCCATACGGACTTAAGAGTAAGAGAGGCAAAGCAGCTAGCCATAGAGACATTGTTTCAAGTGCACATTGCCTCCCCTGAAAACCGTTTTGATCAGTACCCGCACGAACTTTCTGGAGGAATGCGTCAGCGAGTTATCATTGCTATCGCTCTATTACTAACCCCCGACATTATTATTGCCGACGAGCCAACAACCGCGCTTGACGTTACCATTCAAGCCGAAATTTTAGAGCTGTTAAAACAAATCTGCGACGACAATAATGTGGCTCTTATTTTAATCAGCCATGATTTAGGGGTTGTATCACGTGTCGCAGAACGCACCATTGTGATGTACGCAGGGCGCATTGTTGAACAAGGCCCAACGATTGAAATTATTAATGATCCTCAACACCCTTATACTCAAGGGTTGCTAAATGCATTGCCGCAAATGTCATTACCAGGGCAACGATTAAATCAAATACATGGCACCATGCCTTCTTTGTTGGATCGTCCTTCGGGCTGTGCCTTTCACGCACGTTGCCCTTATGTCATGGAAAAGTGCAAACAAAGCCATCCAGATGCTCTCTACAATGGCGTATCACATGTTGCCTGCTTTATGGTGGAGGACATGCTTGAAGAATTCAACAATGATAGCAATGATCTCTATTTAGAAAGCGAACTTGATGACACGGCAGATAATCACTCAGAAGCACAGTCACAAGCTAGAGGACATAAAGAATGAAACAGGTTCCTCTATTACAAATCAGTAATTTAGAAAAACGCTTTTCTGTGAAAGAAAAGTGGATGTCCCAATGGTCTTTAAATAAAGGTCGATCCTATAAAAAACAAAACACGGTATACGCACTTAATAAAGTAACATTAACGCTTAATAAAGGCGAAACCTTATGTGTTGTCGGTGAAACTGGCTGTGGGAAGTCCACACTTGCTCGCACTATTATGGGTTTAACTAAGCCTGATTCAGGTGAGATCCACTATGGTGATCAACGCATTGATGATTTAAATGATCGCCTGCGTTTGGTTTTTCGTCGCCGTATGCAAATGGTGTTTCAAAACCCTTATGCGTCATTAAACCCTCGCATGACGGTTTATCAAACACTGAGTGAACCGATTGCCTTCCATAACCCTCAGTTATCTAGAATGGGAGTGGATCAAAAAATCACCCAATTGATGGAATCTGTTGGTATCTCGCCAAATTGGGTTGATCGATACCCCCATGAATTTTCAGGCGGACAACGCCAAAGAATCAGCATTGCACGCGCGCTTTCTGTTGAACCCGATTTAATTATTGCTGATGAACCTTTGGCGGCCTTGGATGTGTCTGTACAGGCTCAAGTTCTTAATTTAATGATGGATAAACAGGAGGAGTACAACCTGACTTATCTGTTTATTACACACGACTTGGCGGTTGTGGAGCATTTTTCAAACCGTGTTGCAGTCATGTACTTGGGCACAGTATGCGAGCTATCGGATACGAAAGCCTTATTTGATCACCCCAAACACCCTTATACTCAAGCATTGCTATCCGCCATACCACGGCTGGATAACAATACTCAAAAGCCAATCAAACTTATTGGTGAAGTCCCGACGCCTTACGAAGCAATTATTGGTTGTCCGTTTCAGGCTCGCTGCCCGTTTGCACAAGAAAAGTGTTTTCTTGAAGCGCCCAAAATGCTCCGCCAACCCGATGGTAGCAGTGTCGCTTGCCACGCCGTAGAGGAGGAACGTTTATGATTTCCTCTTTTTCGATACAAGAATTATTCTTAAACGTTGCGGGCTGGGAGGGTCTTGCCAAATGGAAATAAGATGGCTTGAAGATTTCATTGCCCTAGCAAAAACCAGGCATTTTTCTCGAGCGGCAGACGAACAAAATGTCACCCAGCCCACGTTTAGTCGTCGTATTAAACTGTTGGAAGAAGAAATGAAGGTCACCTTGATTGATCGTAATACGCTGCCTTTATCACTCACACCTGAAGGCGAGGTGTTTTTACACAGTGCAGAGCTAATTACTCGACAATTAAGAGACGCAAAGGAACGATGTCAAGAAATCCGCAAACAAGGAGAATCGCAAATTAGCTTTGCTACTACACAAACACTCTTTGTGAGCTTTTATAAAGGTGTTATTGAGCCCTTCAGCCAAGAAATTGACATGGAAATAGACCTAAATCTAAAATCAAGTTCTTGGTCAGGAATGGATTTCGTAAACGCATTAATAGAAAACCAATGCGATTTAATGCTGTGCTTTTGGCACCCAGCCATCCCATTTATTCATTCGTTAGATGATGAAAATTACGAATACTGTGTGATCGCCGATGAGACACTCATCCCATACAGTGTGGCTGACGACGAAGGCAACCCTACTTACGTACTTCCGGGCAACCGCAGAAAGCCGTTGCCACACATTGGCTATTACGATAATTCCTTTTTACAACCGGTGATTTTGCATCATCTGCAACGCCAAAGAGAGATAGCCCAATTAAAAACCATTAATGAAAATTACCATTCTGTGAATGTTAAGGCGATGGTAAAAGAAGGATTTGGCATTGGTTGGGTTCCTTCTCGATTAATGGCAGACACGCTTGATTATGGTAAAGTGGCCCTAGCAGGTGAAAAGGAGTGGCAAATCCCCTTAGAGATTCGCTTGTATCGCTCTAGGTTAAATAAAAACCCCAACCTAAACAGCTTTTGGAACCATTTAAAAGAACGTTTGAAATACAAAAAACGCTTCTAAAATAGGCCGATTACACAATAAAAAAGAGTGATCCAGATCCATATAAAATAAGCAACATACGTTGCTTGCCTTATGTTTCCATTTGGACTCACTCTTTTCTTATTCTTTAGATCGCTAATAATGTTAAATCTAAGAACCTATAAAAAAACATTCAATCGATTAAAAGCCCGAAACGACTATTTTTCCTTTTGCTTTATTAGACGCCACCAATGCATGAGCCTTCATTAAATTTTCAGCATTAATCGCACCGAAGTCTTCATCTAATGTGCTGATTACTTTACCGTTTTCAACAAGCGTTGCTACCGTGTTCAAAATATCGCGCTGTGAAGCAATATTCTCTGTCGTGAACATCGCTTTAGTAAACATAAATTCCCAATGAATTGAGACACTTTTACGTTTGAAAACCGCAATATTGACATTCTCAGGATCGTCAATCAAACCAAATTTACCTTGTGGTGCAATCAAATTTGCAATCGCTTCAAGGTGACTGTCTGTTTGATTTAAGCTAACCACATACTTCACATTATTAAGATTTAAAGCGGCAACCTCTTCATCTAAAGGATTACGGTGATTAACCACATAATCCGCACCAAGTTGCTTAACCCATGCTTGGGTTTCTTCACGTGAAGCAGAAGCAATAACATTAATGTTAGTACGCGCTTTCAATAACTGAATCATAATAGAGCCAACACCACCCGATGCCCCAACTATTAAGATGTGCTCTTTACTGTGGTCTGCTGTTTCATCAATACCCAAACGTTCAAACAACATTTCCCATGCGGTTAGTGTCGTTAATGGCAATGCAGCGGCGGCTGAAAATGACAAGTTTTTTGGCATACGACCAACAATACGAGAATCTACCGCATGGAATTCAGCATTTGATCCTGAACGCGTTACATCGCCTGCGTACCAAACTTGATCGCCTACTTTATATTCTGTCACTTTGTCACCGATTTCAGCGACAATACCCGTTGCGTCCCATCCCAACACCCCCCATTGACCTTCTGCAGGAGTCACTCTCTCACGTATCTTAGTATCTACTGGGTTTACGGAAACGGCTTTTACTTCGACTAAGACATCAAAACCACTTACCTTGGGCTTATCCATTTCAATATCTAGTAAGTAATCTGAGTCCTTCAATGTACGAGCAGCTTGATATGCAATGGCTTTCATTCGATGTTCTCCCCCATATCGTCTATTGATATGATTAAATTTAAATAGTGATACGCCGCGTCAAACAAAGATCAAAAAAACATTCAACCAATCATGACAACCTGTTTAACTGGCTCGCACCCCTTAAAAGAGGCATGGTAGTCCTTAACTCAGAGGCTTTAAACTGCCATTTTATTGAATCTCTATCAAAAAATTGAAAGTGACCCAATAATCATGACTGTCACTTAAAACATGAATTCCCTTTAAAAGATTATGAACGCCATTTGATTGAACACCCCATACTTGGGGTCTGCTGCGTTGGGCCATTGCCTGTTTCAGCAATCATGCGCATGGCATTGACCAGTTCAGGCACTCTTTCGGAAGATTCATTCATCCGAGCGTCATCCAAACGTCCTCGATACTGAAGCTCACCCTTTGAATTAAAGCCAAAGAAATCCGGTGTACAGATGGCACCGTATTGTTTACCAACCGATTGATTTTCATCGATCAAATAAGGGAAAGTAAAACTGTATTTTTCAGAAAATAACTTCATGTTTTCAGGTGAGTCTGATTGAATCAAATGGTAGTCATTTGACATGATGGCAAGCACATTTATACCCTCAGACATTAGCAATGCAGCATCTTCAGCAAGGCGATGCCCAATACGTTGAACATAAGGACAGTGATTACAAATAAACGCAATCAACACGCCCTTTTCGCCTAGCTGATCACGTAAATTAAAACGCTCCCCAAATGCATCTTTTAACGTGAAATCCGGCGCTTTCCAACCAAAATCACAAATCGGAGTATCAAGCAACATAAGATCAATCCTTATAAACGGCTCGTTTTTTAAAACAGTCATTACAGTAAAGACAAGATGCAACATTTACAATAAAACGTTCGACCCGTCATCAACAGCAAAGCACACACTGTGTATGTGCTTTGCTTTATTAACTATCTATTTTGCATTATAACGAAAGCGATACAAAGTATAAGGTGGCTTCGCATTTCCCATACCTTGGCTGAAAACAGGATGTTGATGCAATTGATCTTGAGTGACATAGACATAGTCGTTGCTTACTGCAAAGCTATCAGGCCAAGACAACCTCTTATCTTGTACTAAAACTTCATAGTTTCCTTTTGTGGTTAACCCCACTGCATTATTTTCCAAATCAGAAACAATAATGCCACCACTGGGAGCATAAGCAATGCCATCACTTGGTTTTTTTGGGGCCGAATATTTCTATTTTAGACTCTAATTGATTGTCGCTAAACTTCGTATCCGCCAGTGCTGCTGCAGAAATTCTATGTATTTTAGTGCCCGTAAATGCACCGAAATACACCCATTCCGAACGATCATCCATGGCAATTGGATTCAATCCAAAACGCAACTTTGTCACTTCGCCTTCTTTTGATTTCGATGCTAACAACGACGCTTCGATAACAATGTCTCTGTCTTCAGGCATCAAGGCATCTGCGCCTTCTAATACACGTTTTGCATTACCTGTGATCAAATCTACAACAATAAAAGCAGGTTTTATTGCACCCGAAAAGTTACCAAAAGACATGTCAGCAATAATGATTTTTCCACGTTTTTCGTCAATAACAAAATCTTGTAAAAACGAATTTGGTAATAATGCAGACGGCGTCAGCTCGATGGTTTTATGCAATTGATTGCTCACACTGTTCCAAGCGACAAGCTTTGCCGGAGACGCTTCACTTCCCATATCAAGCATCCAAACGATGCCCTTACTGTCAGAATGCACTCCAATAACCGCCGATAAGCCGACTTTTCCTAATTCAGGGCCATCCGCCCAATCAAGAGTTGGAAACGGTTGTTTCACCCCATTTGCCATGACTTCAACGACTTTCAGTTTTGGACCATCCAACGGATGCATGCTAACAATAATACGACCGGCAGGCGTTATCGTAATACCACCACCTCGTGCATCCGTAAATTGCGTGACTGGCTCTAAAAGCCCAACGTCTGCTGCATGAGTAATCGGTGACAACGCACCCACTAGAGTCAGTGCGGTTAAAGCCAACTGTATTTTGCGCTTTGTCATATCAATGCTTTCCTAAACGAGTTCTCGAATTCAAAGTTACATAAAAGAGTGCTGTTTACTTCTAACCTTCATAACTGAGATCGTCATAACATTAAATTTAAACAATCACCCTGTTGGAAAGCATACTAGCTCTTGACTACCTCCATTTAAACAGCATAATAATTGAATCTTTATCAAATATTCTTAGTTAATATGCTTTTAGAAGACCTTCAAGTTGTCCTTAAAGTTGCTGAGTTTCGCAGTATTACCGCCGCTGCTGAAAATCTCGACATGCGTACCGCGACTGCCAGTGCTGCATTAAAACGAGTTGAACAATCTCTTGGGGTTGAACTTTTTATCCGAACCACTAGGCAGTTGAGAATATCCAGCGCAGGTGAGCAATACATTCCAAAGTGTCAAAAAGCACTTTTTGAACTTGATCAAGCAAAACAAAATATCAAAAATGAATTAAATGTCATTGATGGAGAAATTCGTATTGCAATGTCATCTGACTTGGGTAGAAACCTTGTCACGCCTTGGTTAGATAAAATGATAGAGCAACATCCAAATATCCGCTTACGATCTCACATCAGTGATAGCAACGTTGACTTTTACCGTGATGCGGTTGATGTTGCATTACGCTATGGATCACCTAACGATTCAAATCAATACGGTTTTAAAATTTGTAATGTTCCTCGATTACTCTGCGCCTCTCAGGCTTATTTGGCTGAACATGGTACGCCTGAGCAGCCAAATGATCTGTTATCTCACAATGCACTTCTGTATCAGATATACGATATTCTTCATGATGTTTGGGAATTTTCTAAGGAAGACAGTAAACATAAAGTAAGAGTGACGGGAAATCGTGCATCGAATGATGGTGATTTAGTCAAACGTTGGTGTGTTGCAGGCAAGGGCATTGCCATGAAATCCAGCCTTGATATCTCAGCTGAATTATTGTCAGAAAAGGTTATCCCAGTGATGCCAGAGTACAAACCCATATCAACAGAACTTTGGCTTATTTTTCCAAGCAGACAATCCATTACCCCTGCGGCAAGACAATTAAGAGACACTCTAAAAGAAAAGTGTCACTACATTTTAAGCCAACTTATTGAGAAGGAGATTTTACTTCCTTAAACGGTTTATTCATTATTTACTTCCTTAAACGGTTTATTCATTAATAGAAAGCCGCCATATAAACAGGATGTATAAAAGATCATTTATAGAATCAATTACGGCTCAATTTTCGAAGCGACCAAGTCAGGGGGATAGGCTTTACCAAATAGATAGCCTTGGCCAAAATCACAGCCGTACTCTCTTAACAACGCTAATTGTTTATCATCTGTTATGCCTTCTGATACCACATTCAAGCCGAAACTGTGGCTCATTTGAATAGTCCCTCGAACCAGCGCTGCGTGTTTTTCGTTGTCTAAAATATCTCGAATAAACACCTGATCAATTTTTACACAATCAAATGGCAAGTCTTTCAGATAACTCAAACTTGAATAGCCTGTACCGAAATCATCTAAAGAAATTTTCATCCCTAATCGACTCACTTCAGACAACAGCTTTGCGCAACCTTCTGCATCTTCAATTAAGATAGACTCCGTCACCTCTAGCTCAATAAAACTGGTATCTATTTCATACTTTTCAATGAATCCAACCAATCGTTCTAAGAAATCCGCGCGTTTAAGCTGAGCCGCCGAGCAATTTATCGCGATAGGTGGGACAAACTCGCCTCGATCACGCCATTGTGCAATGTGGATACAAGCTTGCTCGATTACCCATTCACCCAAAGGCAATATAATGCCAGAGCGCTCCGCTATAGGGATAAATTCAGCAGGTGAAACCGCGCCCAGCTCATCATCATCCCATCTTAATAACGATTCTAGTCCGATGCAGCGTAACGTTTTTAAATCAACTTTAGGCTGAAAATACAGTTCTAATTGATTATTTTGCATCGCCAAACGTAGTCTTGTTTCGATTAAAACATTACGAATCAAACGCCCGCCCATTTCACTGTCGTAAAAATGATACGTTGAACGGCCAAGTGTTTTTGCCTTATGCATTGCCATATCAACATTTTTCATTAAGGTTGGAGCATCTTCACCAAACTCGGGGTAAGTTGAAATGCCTACACTACAACCTATCGTTAATATTCTTTCATCTACTAAATAGCTCTTACTCACTTGATCGATGATGTCTTGGGCCAACGCTATTAGCCGCTCACGATCCAATGTTGAACCAGTGGGTAATATTACCAAAAATTCATCACCACCAACTCGACCTATATGCGCCCCATCAGGCAGTACACTTAAGAGTCTTTGAGATACTTTTACCAATAGTTTATCGCCAATAAAGTAGCCAAACGCATCATTAATCGTTTTAAAGTGATCAAGATCCAATAACATCACTGCAAATGTAGAGTGGTCGCTCGCCAACACGACTTGCTGAGTCACTTGATGGTTTATTTCATGTCGACTTTTTAGGTTCGTTAGCTCATCAGTTGATAAAAAATATTCTGCCTTCTCCAATGATTCACTGTAAGCTCGGCTTAACTTATAAATAAAAAAGCTCACCAGAATGGCTAAAAATAAATAGGTCACCACAAGAAAAATCAACATATTCCAAGGCATTAATGTGTATGGATTCTCAAGCGAGCAACTTTCCACCAACCAAGTACGGCCAGCAAAATCCAATGTGCTCGAGTGCATTTTTGTCGACTTTAAACTATGCAATTGATGCTGACTCGTGTCATAGAACCAATGTGGTGCATCGTTCTCTTTTTGATCCGTCACATCCGCGAATCGATAAACAACATCGCTTCCTGAAAAGAAATCAATTTGATCAAGTAAACCATCAATTTTAAAAGCAATACCGACTATGCCTTTCAACTCGCCCTGTTGATTGAATACCGCATGACGCAATATAAACGCATTTTTTTCATCATCACCGTTCACCTTATCATTCGCGAGTGTGAGTGGTGGTGTCATTACGGTTTTTTTGCTGTCTATGGCGAGTTGTACTGAGTCCTTATAAGGTAATTCATTAGAAAGTAAATCAGCGCCGTGTTGCATGACATCGGGGAAGCCGTAAGTTAAGGGTAAATAAAACGCACGCTCTCCTTCAGGGAAAATGTGCACGTTTTGATGTTTCATGATTTTCTTTTGTTCTAGAAGAAAATCATCAACCTCCTCAGCTCGAATAAACTTTGCAAAATACACATTTGAAATGGGATTGAGATTTTGTTCCAAAAGAGAGTCACTGAAACGAGAAAATTGTTCATGAGATATAGTGTCATCATTAACAGAATCAAATAAAGCTACAATGGCGGCAACTTCAATAGCGTAGTTATTTAAAGAGATAGACAGGGCCGATACAAATCGATTCGCTACAACTCCTTGTTCATAGGCAACGCTGTTTTTCTCTTGTTGATATAAGTTAAATGTTGCCACAAAACCGCAAAAAGCAATTAGAAAGAAAACTAACAAGTAAGACTTATTTAGATAATCTTTTGAGTACACTGTTTATTCCTCTTATCTACTAACGTAACTATAGTGTCTAAACTACTCTATTAGAAATAAACAAATGTAATGTAATGTCTTCTATAGAAAATAATGAACAAACACGAGACTAAAACTCTCTTATTATCCTTAATAATACGCTAGGTTACACCCTTAAAAAGCGATTTAGAACATTTAATTGATTGATGCTTACCTCGACTCTTTATAGGAAAGCGTGTGACTTTACCCAGCAAGCAAAAAAGATTTGTGCTAAAATGCGGCTTATTCTTAGCATTTCAAAATTAGGCCCACCGTGACCATCTTTACTCATACTCTACCCGTAGCATTACCCACTAAATTAACCACGCTTTTATCCCATCTTGGTTTCACGGGTTTTACGCCAATTCAAGAACAAAGCTTACCTTCCATCATCAACGGCTCTGATGTGCTGGCACAAGCACAAACAGGAAGTGGTAAGACACTTGCGTTTGCCATTGGAATGCTAACAAAAATCAATCCGAAGTTTTTTGGAGTACAAGGTTTAGTTATGTGCCCTACTCGTGAACTGGCGGATCAAGTGTGTAAAGAGATCCGCAAAATCGCACGCTACATGGACAATATAAAGGTACTTAGCCTATGTGGTGGTATGCCATTTGGCCCGCAAATTGGTTCATTAGAGCATGGTGCCCATATTGTTGTTGGTACACCAGGGCGACTTTTAGAGCATTTGCGCAAAGGGACATTGAAAATAAACCACCTCAATACTTTAGTATTGGATGAAGCGGACCGCATGCTTGATATGGGCTTTGTTGACAGTATCCGAACGGTGATTGAACAAACGCCAGACAGAAGACAAACATTACTTTTCTCAGCAACGTATTCCGATACAATTATCGAATTAAGCAAAGAGTTTCAGGATGAACCTATCAGCATAAAAATAGCGTTAGATACTCAACTTACACCTGATATTGAGCAATGCTTTGTTCGTGTTAATAAAGAAACAAAACTGGAAAGCTTATTGGCAAGTTTCCGCTATTACACACCTCGTCAAGTCATTGTATTTTGCAATACAAAAATCGAATGCCAAACCGTTGCCGATTGGCTAGATGATCATAAAGTCAGCGCCAAAGCCATTCATGGAGACTTAGATCAACGCCAACGTGATCAAGTACTGGTTCAATTCAGTAATGCAAGTACGTCCGTATTGGTTGCTACAGACGTAGCCGCCCGTGGTATTGATGTTAAAGAAATCGATATGGTTGTGAATTTCGATATGACTCGTGACATTGATGTTCACACTCACCGAATTGGTCGAACAGGCCGTGCAGGTGCAAAAGGCATGGCGGTTAATCTTGTCACGAATAAAGATGATTACAAAGTGAAAGGGGTTGAGGAACGCTTCAATATTACTGCAAACTTCACAAACATTGACCCTGAAATTGACTATGGTTATCGTTTATTTCCGACTATGACAACGTTAGCTTTTGATGCTGGTCGTAAAAATAAGCTTCGCCCCGGGGATATCGTCGGTGCACTCACTGCTGGAGTTGGCTTAAATAAAGATCAAGTTGGTAAAATTGATGTGTTTGATTTTCAAGCTTATGTCTCTATTCAAAGTGATCTAGTAAAATCCACACTAGCAGCACTGCAAAACAAAAAAATTAAAGGTCGAAACATTAAAGTTCGATCATTGAGATAACGCTCTACTGTGACTCGTCCTTCCTAATAGTCACCATCGGATTCGTCTTACGATGGTGACTTTACTTATATGCCTTTTATTTAAAGTCGACCACGTCTACCTCATTTAACCTACCTTTTCCTTATATCTCTATTCTGATCAAAACACATTAAAAAGCCTAACTTGGTATATAAAATGCTTTGCTAAACTCAACGCTTTCTATCCGAATATTATTTAAATCACAAAATAAACACATTAGAATTTGACCGATCGGTTAAGTTTTATCTAAACTCGTTTAGAACGCCATGAGAATAGCCCGTCGCTATATTAAAAATACACATGCCATTTTATAACCGCATTTATTAAGGAGATTCGCTTTGATTCAATTTTTACACAATCAAGAATTACGAACGGAGCGTAATCTTGACCCTAACCTGACTGTTTTAAATTACCTACGGACTGTTCTTAATAAGACAGGAACAAAAGAAGGTTGTGCTTCTGGGGACTGCGGTGCTTGCACAGTAGTTTTAGCAGAACCAAATAACTCTCGTAAACAGTTACGATACACCAGCATCAATGCGTGCTTAACCTTTATCAGTGCATTACATGGCAAGCAACTTATTACGGTAGAAGACTTACAAGAAAATAACATACTGCACTCTACCCAACAGGCAATGGCAAATTGTCACGGATCTCAATGCGGTTTTTGTACACCTGGCTTCGTTATGTCGTTATTTTCTTTACAAAAAAATCAAGAAAAATACGATAAATCAAAAACAATAGAAGCACTTTCTGGCAATTTATGCCGCTGCACAGGGTATCGGCCTATTTATGATGCCGCAGAGAAAGCGTGTAATCAAAAAGCGACAGACCAATTCGACACACTAGAAACAACAACACTTAAGCAACTTAACGCCATTCCAACGATGAGTAAGTTGGGTTTTCGTACCGAAGATCATCAATGCTTTTCTCCTTCAAATAGCGATGAATTGGCTGAATGTTATCTGAATAATCCCGATGCACGTTTACTCGCAGGAGGAACGGATTTAGCACTGGAAGTCACTCAATTCCATCGCGCACTACCTACTCTAATTTATCTGGGAAATGTAGCCGATATGAAAAATATGGATGTTTTTGATAATCGCTTAGAAATTGGCTCAGCACGCTCATTAACTGATTGTTATTCTGCTTTAGCGGATGACTATCCGGATTTTGGTGAATTACTGCATCGTTTTGCTTCTTTGCAAATACGCAATCAAGGAACATTAGGAGGCAACATTGCCAATGCATCACCCATTGGGGACGCTCCTCCACTGCTCATTGCCCTGGGTGCAACACTGCAATTACGTCGAGGTAATGACCGTAGACGCATTTCAATTGAAGACTATTTTTTAGATTACAAAAAAACCGTAAGACAATCGTCTGAGTTTATCGAGAAAATCATTATACCTAAACACACAGCAACTCTATTTAAAGCGTATAAAGTATCCAAAAGACTCGACGACGATATCTCTGCCGTTTGTTTGGGTATTAACCTAACTCTGCATAACAATCGAATAATGGACGCAAGAATTGCCTTTGGCGGGATGGCTGGCATACCTAAACGCGCTTCCCATTGTGAGCAGGTGCTGACGGGGCAGGAATTTCAGGAATCCGTTTTTGAGTTGGCTTGCAATGCATTAGAGCAAGACTTCACACCTTTGAGTGATTTTAGAGCGTCTAAAGAATATAGACTGTTAATCGGACAAAACTTGCTTCGCAAATACTATCTAGAAACACACGCTCAACGGATCAATAAGGTCGAGAACGTCTATTCACAAACACGAGTAACGGCCCATGCCTAACGCATCGACTAAAAAACAAACTCAAGCTGAATTAGAAACACTCTTTTCTCAATCCATTACAACGGGTGTGGGCCGCTCTATAAAACACGAGAGTGCCGAAAAGCAAGTATCTGGAGCAGCGCAGTACATAGATGATAAATTAGAGTTCCCCAATCAATTGCATGTCTACGCTCGTACTAGCGACAAAGCTCATGCTCGTATTCTGTCTATTGATACCTCGCCTTGCTATCAATTCCCCGGGGTTCGCTTAGTCATTTCTGCCAACGATGTCCCCGGCAATTTAGACATTGGAGCGGTACACGCAGGCGACCCTTTATTAGCCAATGGTCTTGTTGAGTATTATGGACAACCGGTTATTGCCGTTGCGGCGTCCAATCATGATATAGCTCGGAAAGCCGCCGCCTCGGCCATTATTGAATACGAAGAATTAGACGCCATTTTAGATATTGAAGAAGCCCTAGAAAAAAAGCACTTTGTACTAGAGAGCCACCAGCACAAGCAAGGTGATTCAAAGGCTGCATTATCCACTGCTCCTCATCGAATTCAAGGTAAATTGCACATCGGTGGACAAGAACACTTTTATTTAGAAACTCAGATCGCGTCGGTTATGCCCACAGAAGACAATGGCATGATCGTCTACAGCTCAACACAAAACCCCACTGAAATACAGAAACTGGTAGCCAGTGTACTTGCGGTCCCCATGCACCAAGTTGTGGTTGATATGCGTCGTATGGGCGGCGGCTTTGGCGGTAAAGAAACTCAAGCCGCAATTCCTGCATGCCTATGTGCGGTTATTGCTCACTTAACCAAACAACCCACTAAAATGCGCTTACCACGAATGGAAGACATGATGATCACAGGCAAACGTCATCCATTTTTTGTTACTTATGACATAGGGTATGACGATGACGGTCGCTTACATGGCGTTGATATCCAGTTAGCAGGCAATTGCGGTTTTTCACCTGACCTTTCAGGCTCCATTGTGGATAGAGCCATGTTCCATGCAGACAATGCGTATTTTTTAAAAGACGCTACCATCACAGGTCATCGATGCAAAACCAATACCGCATCAAACACAGCCTATAGAGGGTTTGGTGGCCCACAAGGCATGGTGCCAATAGAAAATATAATGGACACCATCGCTCGTAATTTAAACAAAGACCCTTTAGAAGTACGTCGAGCCAATTACTATGACACGGAAACACGCAACACGACGCCTTACCATCAAAAAATAGAGCAGAACATACTGCCTGAAATAACAGACAGTTTAGTAAAAAGCAGTGATTATTACGCTCGGCGTCAAGACATCACCCAATTTAACAAAACCAGCCCAATCTTAAAAAAAGGATTGGCAATGACCCCTGTGAAATTTGGCATTTCCTTTACAGCCACTTTTTTAAATCAAGCCGGAGCTCTCATCCATATTTATACAGATGGTAGCATTCATCTAAATCATGGAGGCACAGAAATGGGACAAGGTTTGAATACCAAAGTGGCGCAAATTGTTGCAGAGGTCTTCCAAGTAGATTGCGATCGAATACACATTACTGCAACTAATACCGAAAAAGTACCGAACACATCACCAACAGCGGCATCCTCTGGCACCGACCTAAATGGAAAAGCGGCTCAAAATGCAGCTTTAACCTTAAAAAATCGCCTTATTCATTTTGCAGCGGCTCACTATTCTGTAGCCGAAGACGAGATAACTTTTCAAAACAGTCATGTTCGAATTGGTTCCCATTACTGCCCCTTTGAAGCGCTGATTCAATTGGCCTATTTCAGTCAAATATCTCTTTCCAGTACTGGGTACTATAAAACACCTAAAATTCATTACCATCGTGATACCGCGAGCGGACACCCTTTTTATTATTACGCTTATGGTATGGCCTGCTGTGAAGTAATAGTAGACAGCTTTACTGGGGAATATAAAATGCTCCGCACCGACATTCTTCATGATGTTGGAGCCAGCTTAAACCCAGCCATTGATGTAGGCCAAATTGAAGGTGGTTTTATTCAAGGCATGGGGTGGTTAACAACCGAAGAATTAGTCTGGAACGATGCCGGGCGTCTAATGACCCATTCTCCAGCAAGCTATAAAATCCCAGCCATTGCTGACACACCGCTGGACTTTAGAGTGAATTTGGTTGAAAGCAGGAAAAACCCAGAGGACACGGTTTACCACTCTAAAGCAGTAGGTGAGCCGCCATTTATGCTAGGCATTGCAGCATGGTGCGCCATCAAAGATGCGGTTGCTTCTATTGCAGATTACCGAATCCAACCAAAAATCGATGCCCCAGCAACGCCTGAAAAAGTACTTTTTGGTATTCAAGACATTAAACAAAGAATGATTCATCGAACGATTTAACGACATAGAGAAGCACTTTTAATGACAAATTCAATACAAGCTTGGCGTTCAGCCATTGTACACAGCGTTGCAGACCCAGCCGACGTTGGTATAGATGCATCCTATCAGTATTTTGAAGATGGTCTATTGGTTGTCGAGAATGACAAGATTATTGCCGTTGGCGAAAGCAAAGAGTTATTACCAATTTATCAAGATAAAGCAGACATTACTACAGTAGAACATGGCCTTATTACAGCAGGATTTGTAGACACTCATATCCATTATCCGCAAACAGGCATTATCGGATCCTATGGAGAGCAATTATTAGATTGGCTCAACAATTACACCTTTCCAGCAGAAGGAGAGTTCCATGACAAAGACTATGCCCGCAAGGTTGCAGATGTCTTCTTGAAAGAACTTTTACGCAATGGCACCACCACTGCGTTGGTTTTCGGCACCGTCCATAAAGAATCCGTCGATGCGTTTTTTGAAGCCTGCGAAACGCATAATTTAAGAATGATTTGTGGCAAAGTGATGATGGATCGACATGCACCTGACTTTTTAGTCGATACAGAGGAATCAAGCTATCAAGACAGCAAAGCGTTAATTGAAAAATGGCATGAAAAAGGTCGCTTACATTATGCCGTAACACCTCGCTTTGCACCGACAAGCACATCGGAGCAATTAACCCAAGCCGGTGAGTTATTACAAGAATTTGATCACCTTTACCTGCACACTCACTTGTCCGAAAATCAACAAGAATGTGAATGGGTAAGCTCTCTTTTCCCTGAAAGTAAACACTATTTAGACGTTTATGATCAGCATAAATTACTTAGTGAGCGCTCGGTTTTTGCTCATGGTATCCATTTATGTGATGACGAATACCATAGGCTGCACGACACAGGTTCGGCCATTGCATTTTGCCCAACCTCTAACTTATTTTTAGGCAGTGGATTGTTCCGTTTAAATAAAGCGGAAGAGCATAAAGTAAACGTTGGATTAGGTACGGATGTGGGCGGTGGCACCAGTTTTTCAATGCTGCAAACCATCAGCGAAGCCTATAAAGTTATTCAACTTCAGGGAGAAAAATTAAGCCCTTTTAAATCCTTGTATCTGGCAACATTAGGAGGCGCAAAAGCGCTTAGACTAGAAAATAAGATTGGTAATCTTGCCGTTGGCACTGAAGCCGATTTTGTGATCCTAGACTATCATGCGACGCCTTTATTAACGTTCCGCTTAGATCAATCTAAAACCCTAGATGAGACACTCTTTGTATTAATGACATTAGGAGATGATCGTACCATTGCGAGAACCTATTCTGCAGGTAAATGCGTTCACTCTCGTGACAGTTAAAAAATGGCCATCAAAAAGCCACAGCGAGACAACACATGTAAAAATCACATGCTTTAGTGGTGCAAGGGGTTAAGTCGGTTTTTCTATGAACTAAAAATGCATTTAGCAAAAACCAGCAACCCCTGTCGACATCTTATTTCACACCCAGCTTAACCGCCGTTCCAAACACCATTATTTCGGAAGAGCCATCCATAATAGTACTGGTGGTAAAGCGAATACCAACTACAGCATCGGCATCTAAGAGTTCAGCATTCTCTACCAAACGCTGAATAGCAATGTTTCTCGCCTCTGCTAACATTTCGGTGTACCCCCGTATTTCGCCACCAACAATACTCTTAAGCCCTGCCATGATATCTCGTCCAATGTGTTTCGCCTGGACAACGTTACCAGTCACCACACCAACGATTTCCGTTATTTCTTTTCCCGGTATCGTTTCGATTGTTGAATAAATCATTCTAATTTCCCTCTATGGATAACACAAAAAATCTAATTTGTAGATTCCCCTGTCAAAGCGCCCTCTTAAAACTTATGATATGTATTTTCTACGGAATCCTATAAGGCGTTCCTTCTATGATCATCCACACCCACAAATCGCTATGGTTTATCTAAAGCGATTACTCTTGCGGTGATGCCTTATATGGACCCTCTTTTAATAGGGTCTATGAGCAAATTCCGAAGCATTCCAGTAGAAACGCTAAGGGTGACCATTCATTTCTTACCACATACCTTCACAACATAAACGTACACCACAGAAAGAAGCATATAACGTTGATTTATACTGCTTCTGGTGGCATATCCAGCCCACATCCTGTCAATATTATGTGGCTAATGGTATCCCCGATTCGCTTTAGCCCTACGTCATCCAAGCAAGACTGATTCGTCAATGCTAAGACCTGTGATTCAAAATCCGCATAATGCTGTGTCGTCGACCAGATCATAAAAATCAGACTGGCAGGGTCTACAGCTTTCATTTTTCCTTGCTCTATCCAACCTTCTATCACTTTTACCCGCCCTTGAAACCAAGGTCGAAGGCTGTCTGTTAAAAAGTCATCTAGATGGTGCGCTCCTTGAATTACCTCCATAGCAAAAATTCTCGAACTTCTCGGCCTTTCTATACTTTGAATCAGCTTGGTTCGAATAAATTTATCTAAAACAACAGCGGGGTCATCCTCGATCGTTGCCTTATCAAAAACATCATTCCAGATGGTCGCAATACGATTTAATACGGTTTTATATAAATTTAATTTTGATTCGAAATAATAAACGATGTTTGCTTTTGGTAGATTCGCTTGTTCTGCGATATGCTGCAAACTCGCGCCACTGTATCCTTTTAGGCCAAATTCAATTTCTGCAGCATCAAGAATGCGTAAACGCACCTCATCACGATTTACTTGTCGCTTGCTCACACACATTTCCTTTTTCTATTTACAATAAATACCGTCAATTCATCAAAGTTGGGACCCTTCAGACAACATTCTCGGAGAAATATGAATCACATCCTGACCAGCAAGTGTCCCACCTAAAACCTCATACGCCTTACCAAAACCCTTTACGAAACGGCCCTTTATAGGAACAAGTTTGAAAAGCACAAAATCACCGAGCTGGCTAATTTGCGTAACTCTGTCACCTAAACGAGCCTGCAATATTGCAACGCCCTCTTCCCATGCAACACTTTGAGATTCAACAACATTGACTTGTAAATCATAAGTAACCCTTAGTCGAGCAAAAATTTCATCACTCTGGGATTCGTCTTCCATTATTAATGCCGATACTTGAGAGCATCTAAGCAAGTTTTGAGTATGAGCAGCCAATCCACTAATAAGAATAAACAACTCATCCTCTTTCATTGCAAAAGGCGCATAGGAAGAATGGGGCGAACCATCGGCATTTAATGATGATAAAAACAGACTTTTGTTCCTTTGTAACAGCTCCATAATTTCCATATTCAATTGCTGTTGTAATATCTTATTTTTCATTTTTAGCGCTCATCTTTCACAGTACAAACACACCAAGCACAGCCTGAATTCTTATAATAATAGTATGAATCGACCAATATATAAATTTTGATCGTAACTAGCATATTAATAAAAGCAGTGTACTCGCATAATTTTTAAAAATTTTGAGCTTACTTCATGCATAAAAAAAGCATGGGCAAGGCCATGCTTCTCAAAAAACAACAGTAAAACAAGGTATTTACTTATTTCTCTCTAGCCCTAAGAAGCGGTCAAGCGACAATTTACCCGGCCCAAATACCAATAACACCATTAAGACACCTAACCACCACGACGCTGGATTAACCCAATGATCCCATTCAGGAAAAACGGCTAATTGTATAAACAAGGTCATGCCAATTAATCCAATCGAAGCAAACCGAGACAAGAAACCAACAATCAGTAAAATGGGTAGTACAACTTCAACAATACCTGCTACAACGGCTAGAAGCTCTATAAAACTCACCATTAAAGAACCGGCTTCATAATCCAGTGTTTCGGGGTTACATAATAGCAACGCACCTGGTCGAACAGGGTCTGGACAAAAGAATTCATATAGAAACAAATCGTATTTGTCCGCATTAAATTGCAAAAAACCATTCCATTTAGACAACCCAGAAGACAAAAACACATTGGCAATCTGCACTCGTAGCCCTAACAGCACCAAAGGAGCTAGCCATTTACTGACCATTTCAAAAATAGACACGTATAATTCAGAAAGCTTTGAAAACATCCCCATAAACACACCTTATTACAGCAGAGTTAATAATCGATTTTGTAACAGTTCTGAAAAATATTCAGAAATGTCGAAGTTTGCTTCTATTTCCAAAACACTTAATGTTGCCTTTTCTAACGTGGCGCCCTTCTTTAAAGACTGTAATAATACTAGATCAAGTTTATCCAAAACTCGAACCCTTACTTCTCCTGCGCAACGCCAAATAAGAATAGATTGCTCTTCTGGTATCAATTTTGTGCGTTCTTCTAATGCGTCTCCTCGCTTCAACAGAGTCCAAGTGCTTAACACTGAAAACGTTGTTGTAATAAGATGTGCTGATTCCACTAAAGAAACTGGAACTTGGCTTAAATCAATGTCTTTCAATGCCATTTGGGTGACCGATTCACTGTCCCAAACCTGGCTCTCTTTGCTATTTAAAGACGTTAGCCAGTATAAATCCAACAACGCAAAATCTTTCAAATACGGTAAATCAACAACCGTTTCAAATAAAAAGTCAACAAACTCATCTTCTCCATAACCAATAAGAGTGGATTTTTTAGGTGGGTAATGCGTTATGTAGGAACCCGCAATTTGAGTAAAGTACTCCTCTCCCAAAAGGTTCACAACACTGGGGAAATTTGCTTTAAGAGCCGATTGACACGATTTAAAAAAACCATTGCGATAGATAGACATGAAATCTGAATTTCTTTCACCGTCCAAAAAGTCAACAATCAACTCATTAGAACCCGTTCTTAAGAAATTAGAAAAACCATTAAAATAATCGGCTAATGGATTCATATCACCTCAGAGATTAACGAATTTAATAGCGTTTGAGCAGTTTCTCTCTCCGCCCTTAAGTCATTAAAAGACGGAATATTATCGTCTCTTTCTAGTAATACAGGCACCGCACCGAACGCTTTTAACGCTAACTCTAAATAGTGCCACACCTTGTCATCCACAGGAGCACCATGACTGTCGATTAATAACGAATCAGTAAAATGAGCATCATGAGAAAAACCTGCAATATGTATTTCACCAACAACGCAGGGATCTATTCGAGAAAAATAATCAATAATGTCCAAACCACAATTCTTATGGCTTATATATAAATTGTTAACGTCAACAAGTAAGCCACAGCCTGTTTTATAAACTGCTTCCATTAGAAAATCAGGTTCATCTAATTCGGATGTGAAATCTAAATAATTACTTGGGTTTTCAATTAATATTGATCGGCCTATGGCATTTTGATAACGATCAATTCCATCACACAATTGCTGTAAAGCTAACTTGGTTTTAGGGAGAGGCAATAAATCAGCAAAGTAATTGTTTTGATGAGCAGACCAAGTTGCATGTTCAGAAACAAGTGTGGGATTGAACTCTTTAACAAGTTGAGCTACTTGCTGTAAGTGTTTGGGAAAGCGATCAAACGTATTCCCTAAAGAAGCACCCACTCCATGGAAACTTATCGGGAAACGCTGAGACAGTTTTCGAAGGTAATCTAACCGAGGGCCACCTTCAACAAAGTAGTTCTCAGTATGAACTTCAAACCAATATGTTGGGTCTGTTAAATTTAAAGCCTCATCATAATGTTGAGGCTTTAAATTAATGCCCGCTAATCCTTTTAAAGGAAGTGCGTTCATCATCAAACAAATATATTAAAAAGCACTCTTAGAAGCTTTACCATTTGGCGTCATGATAAATTCACAGCTACCTTTAGGTGCATAAGTCCAAGCATTTGATTGAAAATCTACAGTAGACGTACCTTCACAGCTTGTACCTGCACCAGCTTTACAATCATTATCACCAGATAGAGCAATGCCGTAGCAACGATCTTTACGTCCACGAATACTTTTACCGCCAACCCATTCAGAGAACTGTGCTTTAATTGCTTCAGGTGCATTTGGAGAAATTGACAACTGATCATTTGGTTTTGCATCAGCTACAGTAGAAAAAGTTGCCGCTGCTGCTGCACCTGCGATTAGAGCTTTATTTAAATTCAGTTTCATAATTAGTGCCTCATTGTCGTGTTTTAAAGTTTTAATTAATGCGCATGTGAAATAATAGACCGACATGTAAAACGTAAGTTCATTTTTTTTTAATATTATTTATATTTTATTTTTGAAGGTATTCAGATAATTCAGTTGCGGACAATAACTTGCCTTCATCTTCAATGTTTGGAAACACGGCAACAGCAACTTCATCAGTAATTAAACTTGGCAGCCAAGTTGACGTAAACGTCTCTAAATCAATCGCTACAGGCTCACAATCATCCCAATCATCTACAGCCCATTGCGCTGCAAATTCAGCATCAGGCCATACCATAATGCAATCACCTTCATCTGTTTCAACCATAACGAATCCTTGTTCGTTATTTAAACTCCATACTTGATTAGACACTTGAACCTGCTCTAGAAAGTAGGTTAACCGCTCTTCATCAGGCGATGCTAACAACATAACTCTTTGATCGATAGATAATTCTTGAGACATAACTTACTCGCTTTATAGATCATATTTAATTCAATTGGTCACATCCGTTAACACATATTACAACCGTAATGTTTAGCGTAACGTTTCGATTTCTTCTAACGTTAGCTCTCTAAACTCACCTACCGCTAATTCTGAGTCTAATTCAACACCACCAATGCCTTCTCTATGAAGAGAAACAACGTGATTCCCTACCGCAGCTAGCATGCGTTTCACTTGATGGTATTTACCTTCTTTTATTGTTAACCGAATACAGGTTTCTGTCACGACTTCGACGGTTGCAGGCAAAGTTGATACTGATTCTCCATTTAACATAACACCTTGAGTTAATTCAGAAACAGCCTGCTCACTCATCACAGAGTCTAAATGAACCAAATAGGTTTTGCTGCATTCATGTTTTGGAGACGTGATACGATGCAACCACTGTCCGTCCGTAGTCAGTAATAAAAGCCCTGTTGTATCTTTATCCAACCTGCCAACGATATTCAAACCTTTATGAAGATGCTCTGGCAATAATGTCATCACAGTCGTTTGTTCCGCATCTTGATTAGCACAAACAAGATCTGCCGGTTTATTCATCATGTAATAGCGATCACTTGGCCACTCTATCACAATGTCGCCTAACATAATTTGATCGCTTTCTAAAACTTGATGGTTCGCTTTTTTAACAACGACGCCATTTACCTGAACCTTATTCTTTTTAATATTAATTTTAGCGTCTTTACGGCTCAAACCTTGCGCATGCGACAGGTAATAATCTAATCTCAATGGAGTTCTCTTTTATTAGGTAAGTGGTTAGAACGTCTCGAACGTCGGCTCAACTTCTTTATAGAAAAACGTAGTCGCTTCTAATTGACCATTTGCACTACGAGCATAATTAGGAATCTCACCCGCGGCAACATAGCCCATTTTGGTAAAAAGATGAGAGGCATCGTCTTCGGACCTTGTTTCTAGGTAGATCAATTGCTTCTGCATTGACGCGGCAACACGTTCTGCGCCTTCGATTAACGTCGTTGCAAACCCACTATTCTGAACTTCATTTAAGACCATCAGTTTTTCAATTTTGCAACGGTGTAATGCATCAGCTTTAGGAGACGTTTCAATTTGAATTGTGCCGACTAGACGATCCTCATGCCTTATTGCTAGTACCTGACGATTATAACTAAGCAAATCGTCTTGGGTTTTTAGCCAATAATTTTTTGCCTCTTCTTCACTTACAGGCGGTAAAAAACCAATTGAAGCACCATTTTCCACAGCATCTGCAAGTAAAAGCACTAAATCATCTAAATAAGGCTCAAGCTTCTCTAATTTTAATAACACCATTAATCTATCTCATTTGATAATCGAACCCCTATCTTACCCGAGGAGACAAACGATATGAATAAAAGTCTATTAGGTTACATTATATCGTCCAGGTTTATGATTCACTGCAATAATCGAATTCAATGCAACAGCACCTATTATAGATACCACAATCAACCACCAGTGCACGGTAAACATTGATAAGAAAATAATGCCGCAGTCGACACACATTTGGAATTTACCCATCGATATACCACGGATTTTAGCAAGGTATCGAGCCAAAATATTTAATCCACCTAAGCTCGCATTGTGGCGAAACAGCATTAAAAAGCCAGCGCCAATCAAAAAACCACCAACAATGCTGGCATAAAGCTCATTAATGTCTGTGAACTGAATAAAATTTGGTGTCATTTCAGAAAAGAAAGACAGTAAAAATACAGACAAAAATGTTTTAGACGTAAACTCCCAACCCATTTCTTTAATAGACAACCAATAAAATGGCAAGTTGATAATAAAAAAAACAAAACCAAAACTGAATGAGGTCGAGTATTGAATTAAGAACGCAAGACCCGCTGTCCCGCCAGTCAATAATCCCGTGTTGCCATACATAGTAACGCCTAAAGAAATCAGTAAAGTACCGATTACCATTGCTAAAACATCTTCCATAAGACTATGCTTTACAACGTTTTTTTTCGAATCCATTTCTCTCTCTACTAAAATAATTTTCACATCTCTGCCGGAACACTTATTTTAGTTGAAGGTGTATTAGATAAAAAGTAAACAAAGAAAACTGTTAGATAAAAAATACAGAGATTGTACATATTTCTATACAATTTTTTAATTTAATTGCACATCTAAATACACAAGACGATGATCGGATGCCTCTGTAACGGCTCGAGCCATTGGCTCACCTTCTACAGGCCAAAAAACAGCCGATGTTAAGACGGTAAAATCCTTTGAAGGCAGAACATAATCCGCCCGAATTTTCCAACTCGCCGTATGATATTGCGCATTTTTCAAGTTAGGACTGTGATTCAGAGCACCCTCACTTGAAGGCACAATTTCAGACAAGACGCGTGGATGATCAAGCAACCCTCCAATACCGCCGCTCAATGACTCCCCTTCCGTCAAAGAAGCATTTAAGTCGCCAAGAATGATAAACGGGGCCTTTTCAGCAAGGCTACCAAATTGTCCATTGTCATCGTAGATTTCACCATTATTAGAAAGGTACTCTGTCCAAAAGCGAATTTCATCATGATTACGACAAGCATTTCTACGCTCTACACCATCGAATACAGGAGGAGTTGGATGAGAGCAAAGAAAATGGACAGTCTGTCCTTCCACATCAACGCTTAGGTCCCAGTGAGCTTTTGAACTAAGAGGCAAGACAGCTAAATCACCTCTATCAAACCACGGACCTCCATCAGGATGTGAAGGTAACTTTGCATTTGGCATGTCCTTCCATAGGAAAGTTTGAAAGGTTCGGGACATCTGAACGTTTATTGGAAAACGAGATAAAATAGCCATCCCATATTGCCCAGGGAAAAACCCATAGCCCAATGCATCGCCTTCGTTATCTGAAGCAATACCATCTTTATTTAAATCTCTTCCAGAAGGCATGCCAGTATTAACGGGGGCGATAAAAGTATAAGGGTAACAAGTGCCTAGCATCGACAGATAATGATCTTGGAAGACGTCAATACTGGCACCCGTTTCATCGTAATCAAATTCGTTTAATAAAATTACGTCTGCTGACACCTGCATAATAATTTGCGCAACATCCTTTGCCTGCTGATCCTGCTTTGACAACAAGGCTCTGGCCAGATCACCAGCATGATCACGGCTTAATGCGGTGTTAAACGTGGCAACACGAATTACCACTCGATGCCCACTTGCGCTTTTACACCATTAGCAAAGGCATGACGTTCGTTCTCTACCTTGCTGTGAGTATCAACGCTGTCTAACAATAAGCGTGGAGCCGTTCGTCCTGTCATCATGACGTTTTGATGCGCTGGTCGTGCAGCGAGAGCCGCTAATAAATCATCAACCTCTAAATGCCCATATTTATACATATAGGTAATTTCATCTAGCAAGATAAAATGCACCTCAGGATTCGACAACAACCCTTTTGCCAATTCCCATGCTTGTTCAGCCGCCTGTTTTTCTAACTCTGGGTTGCGTGTCTCCCAAGAAAAACCGTGTCCCATAACATGAAACTCAACCTGAGGATGCGACCCAAAAAACAGCTGCTCTCCCGTTTCTTTACGTCCTTTTATAAATTGGATGACCGCACATTTTTGCCCATGCCCAATCGCTCTTGCCATGGTACCAAAACCACTAGAGCTTTTACCTTTACCATTCCCAGTCAATAAAATGGTAACACCTCGCTCTTCGGTTGCTGCGGCAATACGACCATCAACTATGGCTTTTTTCTTTAATAGCCTAGCCTCATTCGCGGCTGTTTTTTTTGCATTCTCCCTCATGATTAGTCGTGCCTCTTTTTTTGATACAAAAGCCAAGTTGGGTAATACAAACCTTTCTTCATTGCTAACACACGCAATACAAAGATAAAGGACACTGCATAAATAGAATTAAACTCATGATCAGGCAATAGATTCGCTAAAACGGCAACAAGACAAGCCCCTAAAAAAGCGGGGGTTGCATAAAATTCTTTACCGAGAACAAGCGGTGGTCGATGGCTCAATACATCCCGAATAATGCCTCCGACAATGCCAGTAATTACTCCCATTGTGATAGCAATAGTGGGAGAAAAGCCATACAACAAAACTCGCTCTGTGGTGACAACGGTGAAGAGCGCCAATCCAAAAGCATCAGCATAATTAAATAACCCTTCCCTATTTTCAATCACCCGTACGGCAAAAAAAGCAAACACGGACGACAAAGCAGCAACCCAAAGATAAGAAGTATCTTTTACCCAATAGACTGTTTCCATGGATAAAATAACATCTCGGATAGTGCCTCCACCCAAAGACGTCACCATTCCCAAAAAAACAATGCTAAACAAATCCATGCCTTTCTTGCCAGATGAAATTACTCCGGTAATTGCGAATGCCGCAATACCAATCATACCCAAAATATATAACGTCATTATCTGTTCTTCATAGTTAAACTTTAATAACCTCAAGCACTCATTTAATTACTTGAGTTTAGCTGACCATTCATATTGCAATGAGCTTTCTCTAAGATCTTTGCACTTTTTCTGCTTATCATATAGCCACCCAGTCGCCTGCCCCTAAACGCTTCAAGGTAATATAGTCACCTTGAACAGACAACTCGGTCACACTGCAAAACCCGACGTCTATTCGATAAGATTCACTTAAAGACCAATTACACAACATAGATACCAATACTTTAATCACGCCAGAATGCGCAACGACTACAAGATTATCGGCTTTAATTAATTTTTGCCGCTCCCACCAATGGCTCAATCTTTGGCGTACATTGTCTAATGACTCACCTTTGTGAGGCGCTCCAAACTGCAAATTATTGGACCAGTCTTCAATTTCAGCTCGTGGAATGTCTTTCCAGAAAACCCCTTCCCATTCTCCGAAATCCAACTCAACAAGTTCGTTTTCAGAGATGGAGTTAGGGTTCAAGTAACGCCCCAGCAATGACGCTCTTTGAAGAGGGCTATGCTGATACACTGTCTCTCCTTCCAATCGCACACCAAGCCAAAGAGAAACATCATTGGCCTTTTCCTGCCAACTCTCGGGTAACGATAAGTCCGTTTTTCCGTAACACATTCCTGGAACAACATCTGGCTTAGGATGACGTATTAGAAATAGCTTCAAAATTCAATACTCTGAAAAAAGACAATGAGGCATAATGATAAAAACAGCAACGCGACTTCTGCAATTTGCTCGCTCGCACCCAACGTGTCGCCATTAAACCCTTGCAATTTTTTCGACAAATACACAATCATCAATAACGTTAATATAAAGATCAGTAGCGCGACCGCGATCACCCCCACTAACCCAAACGTTATCAATGAGAACACCATACAAGGAACACCAGCAACAATTAACTGCTGAACACTCAAAGTGTGAATCATACTAGACGCTTTACTGGTACCGGAAGACACATAAGACAGCTTCCTCATAACCAATAAAGGTAGCATTCGTGCACCTGAATGTACGATTAACCAAATAGAAAAAGGCCAAAGTAACGAGTTGGATTCGTTAAATATTCTTAGCAGTAAAAAAAACTTTAATGCGAGAGCAAACCATATAGCAACAGACGCATAACTGCCGATTCTAGAATCTTTCATTATTTCTAAGCGTTTTTCTATTGTCCAGCCACCAACAAGACCATCTGCTGCATCCATCAAACCATCTTCATGGAAAGCCCCTGTAACCAATACAGCGGTAAGCATCATTAGCAGCACTTGCAACTCAACACCAAGAACATCGATCATCAATGGCCAAGCACTAATAAGACCAACCATAACCCCCACCCATGGCAGACATGCCACCGAAGGAAAACGAGGTGCAGTCATTGACCAGTCGACACTCAGAGGAATTCGAGTGTAGGTTACTAACGATCGTTTCGCACTCTCATGAATGTCTTTCCAGAGATTCATCAATTACAGCCCTTCGCTAACGCCTGCGCTTTCAAAGCTTGCCATACTATTTAAAAACACAATGGCGCTTTGAATAATAGGTAGCGCAACAATCGCACCAGAACCTTCACCTAGTCGCATAGACAAAGATAAAATGGGGTTGGCCTTAAAATGAGACAATAACTCTAAATGTGCTTTTTCATGGGACTGATGGGCAAAAACACCGTACTCAACAACCAATGGATTTAATTTTGAAGCAAGCAAAAGTGCAGCGGTGCAAATAAAACCATCAACAACATATACGATGCCTTTTTCTGCCGAACGCAACATTGCACCGGCCATTGCAACAATTTCAAAACCAGCGAGTTCTTCTGCAATTTTATCCGCACCTAGCTCTGCAATAGGTAATCCACGTTTCGATTCAATACGGGCAAACGCTTTTTCTATTACACTGATTTTACGCTTAATACCTTCGCCTGTGGCACCCGCTCCAGCGCCAACACAATCCACAATAGGCGTTTGCGTTAACGCACTCACTAACGCCGCCGATGTCGTTGTATTACCTATTCCCATTTCTCCGAAAAGAAGTATATTTTTACCTTCCTCGACAGCAACATCTACTTCTACAGCACCAGCATAAAGAGCAGACAAAAACTCCTTCTGCGTCATTGCAGCAGATTGTGTAAAATCCTTTGTGCCCATATTCACTTTACGATCTGTAAGCAATGGCATAGGCTTAAATTGGCTGTTAACACCGACATCGATTACTTGCAAAGGCACATGATGCTGTTGACAAAAAACACTAACAGCTGCGCCACCAGACAGAAAATTAAATACCATCTGACTCGTTACTTCCTGAGGAAATGGACTCACACCTTGCTTCACAACACCATTATCGCCAGCAAACACCAACATTTTAGGTTGATCAACCTTGGGAGACTCGGTCCCTTGAATCAACCCAATTTTCAAAGCTAACTCTTCTAAAACCCCTAAAGACCCTAATGGCTTGGTTTTATTATTGATTTTCATCAACAAAATAGGTTCAAGATCGTACGCTACAGGCTTGATCCCTGAAAAACTAAATGACTTCACACAGAGCCCCTCTTCAATTTTTTAATAATCTTTGACGAACCACTTCATACAAGCAAACACCTGTGGCAACCGACACATTTAAACTAGAAACCACGCCCGCCATCGGCAGATTAACAAGGTAATCACATTGTTCACGCGTTAAACGACGCATGCCATCACCTTCCGCCCCCATAACAATGGCGCTTGAGATAGTTAAATCATGTTCATAAATTGTTTGTGTTGCTTCTCCAGCAGTACCAAAGATCCACACCCCTTGATCTTGTAATTTTTTCATTGTGCGCGCTAGATTGGTCACAGAAAATACCGGTAAACTTTCAGCCGCTCCACACGCCACTTTACTAACCGTTGCATTTAAAGGAGCCGATTTATCTTTTGGCATCACTAACGCGTGCGCACCAGCAGCCTCTGCACTTCTTAAACAAGCGCCTAAATTGTGAGGGTCCGTAATGCCATCAAGAATCACAATTAAAGCAGGCTCTTCCAGACTACCCACCAACTTATGAAGGTCTGCTTCTTCACCGGCTTTGGTCACTTCCGCCAATGCCGCCGCACCTTGGTGCACGACACGCTCTTTATTCGTCGTGAATAGCTTATCGATGTCCTTTCTAGGAACAATGCTATGAGTGACTTTTTGTTCCCGACAAAGCGTCGTTAAACGTTTAATTTTTTTATCGTCACGACCTTCTTGAAAACGAACTTCTTTAACTTTTTCAGGCTGTTGAACCAATAAATTTTCTACAGCATGAATGCCATATACCCATTCTAAATCTGACATAATTACCCAATATTAAATATACAATTACGCCGTGCCTGATCTTGACTTAGCGTTACTTTTTTTTGACTTCTTTTTTACTGATGAGCCAGTTTCTTTCTTGGCACTCGCTTTAAGTTTTGTACCTTTTTTTGCCTTCTCTTTTTTTACTTTCTCTTTTTTTGCTTTCTCTTTTATTACTGACTTCTTCTTTTTCTTCGCCTTCACTTTCCCATCATCGCCTTTTTTAGACGTTGATTTTTTACCTAACTTGCTACGAACTGGACGTGTATTTTCTCCGTTGCCCTTTCGATGCCCTGACTTATTAGAAGGAGTAGTAGGAGGCGCAGTAACATGTTCATCTTCGACCACAGAGTTCATAGTCGTTTCAACATCCTCTACTCTTCTTTTGGCGCGCCCCCCCAGCTCTAACGATGGCAATTGAGCCAGTTGCATCTCCAGTTCTGTTAGCTCATCACGTTTCTGAGGTTTAGGACGACGAACTTTTGCCGCATCTTGCTCTAACTCTAAATCAATCTTACGTTGATCCAAATTTACTTTAGCAACCACAATTTTTAACGCGTCACCTAAACGGAAAACACGACCGGTACGTTCGCCGATAATGGACTGCATATCTGGGTCATGTACAAAGTAATCTTTACCTAAAGATGAAATATGAACCAAACCGTCAACAAACAAATCTTTCAGCTCAACAAACAAACCAAATGGTGTAACGGCAGTAACCACACCGTCAAACGTTTCACCAGTATGTTGCTCTACATACTGACATTTAAGCCATGCTTCAACATCTCGCGTTGCTTCATCCGCACGCCTTTCCGTCATCGAACAACTGGTTCCCAAATCATCCATTTGAGCATCGTCGTAGCCATAAATTTTATTTTGTTTAATCTCAGGGCTATTAGGAACTCGATGCGCTTGACGCAACTTCGGACGACCTTCACCGCGTATTAAGTAACGAATGGCTCTGTGAACCAACAAATCAGGATAACGCCTAATTGGCGACGTAAAATGAGTATACCCAGTGTAATTCAACCCAAAGTGACCTTGATTATCTGCTTGATAAACCGCTTGGCTCATCGAACGCAACATCATCGTTTGGATACTGCGAGCATCGGCACGACCTTGAATTTGTTGCGACAATAAAGCGTAATCGTCTGGTGTTGGTTTTAATCCCCCTCCTAATTCAAGTCCTAACACCGCTAAATAGGTTCTAAGAGTCAGCAAACGTTCTTCTTTTGGCCCTTCATGTACTCGGAATAACGCGGGAATATTTGCAGAAAATAAAAATTCAGCGGCCGCAACGTTTGCACACAACATGCATTCTTCAATCAGTTTATGCGCATCGTTACGTTCAACAGGAACAATTTGCTCTATCTTTGAATCCTGATCAAAAACCATTCGAGTTTCAACCGTATCAAATTCCATGGCTCCACGTTCAGCACGAGCGCCTTTTAATACCGAATACAGACCACTTAATGCGTCGATGTGTTGCACTATTGAGGCATAACGAGAACGTAACTCTTCACCTTGTTCATCCATTTCAGTCGAAATCATTTTAGCGACTTTTGAATAGGTTAAACGAGCATGAGAGCGGATAATACCTTCATAAAATTTATAACCACGCATTTTCCCACGAGTCGTTAGAGAGATCTCTGCAACCATTACTAGCCGATCAACATCAGGGTTTAATGAACACAAACCATTAGACAAAACTTCAGGTAACATAGGCACAACACGACCAGGGAAATAAACAGAATTCCCTCGAATAATCGCCTCAGCATCCAGTGCGGTTCCTTTTTTCACATAATGCGACACGTCTGCAATGGCTACAAATAGCTTCCAGCCACCAGGTGTTTTTTCACAGTAAACCGCATCATCAAAATCACGCGCATCTTCACCATCAATTGTTACAAATGGTGTACCACGTAAATCAACTCGATGCTCTTTGTCCTGTTCAGCCACTTCAAAGCCAATATTTGCAACGTGTTTGGATACTGCAGCAGGCCATTCATTCGGAATGTCATATTTATGGATGGCAATATCGATTTCTAATCCTGGCGCCATAAAGTCACCTAGGATTTGAGTAATAACCCCTGTCGCCGCTTGGCCTTTTTCAGGAAAGGTCAATAATTCAATAACAACATATTGCCCATGTGTTGGTGTTAAACCAGATTCTTTTCCTATTAGGATATCTTGAGGAATTCTTGGGTTTTCTGGTGTCACAAAAGAAACTTGGCTTTCTTCATAATAACGGCCAACGACACGCTGATGTTTACGCTCTAGCACTTCAACTATAATGCCATCTAAACGCCCTTTTACAGTACGCCCAGTCAACCGAACCGTTATTAAGTCACCATCCATCGCATTTTGCATCTGGCGAGCAGATAAAAAGATGTCTTCATCATTTTGACGTAACAAAAAGCCGTGACCTTCCTTATTACCTTGTACACGACCTTCAAAAAGATCTGTTGCTTCAAGTATTCTGTATTCGTCATTAAACGAATTCAATTGATGGTCACGCGCCATTGCAATAAGTCGGCGTCTTAGCGCTTCTATCTCGTCTTCTTTTGTTAGTTGAAACGCGGCACACATAGCTTCATGCCCAACAGGGCTGTTTTCACTGGCTAAAAATTCTAGGATGAACTCACGGCTAGGCACAGGGTTTGCGTATTTCGATGCTTCTCTCTTTTGAAAAGGGTCGTTTATATTTTTATCACTCAAAGTAATTCTATCCTTCAATTAAACATCCCCTGTTTTAGAGGTTGCTTTTAATGGTTTGTCTAACCTCTATATCGAACTCAAACAAAAAGAGAATTGATAATAACAATGAAGTGTGACAAGTATTTTTCCATTATAGAGCATTCTTAAAGAATACTCTTTAAGAGATGAGATAACGGGGAAATTCACTAATAGAAAAAAGAAAAGAATTCATTTGGAAAACAGCACAAAAGCGAAGTAGTAGGTAAAGGTGCACATATAATGAACAGCATGCAAAATAGAATCTTTAAAAAATATGAAATTCCACAACAAAACCGTGATTTCGTCGTTACTTGGATACAAATACCATTGCCCTAAGAACAAACACACCTTCGATAACACGTAAAAATAAACATTTCGCCATTACTTGGAGATCAAACAGTGAATATATCAGAAAATTCGATACATTCACTGTTCAAATACTATACTCTGTGCCGTTCTAATTTCATATCAGCCATAACTTTGGTGGAAATTTCTTCCACAGACAATCGAGTTGAATTTAAAAAGGGGATGCGCTCTTGACGATATAAAGTCTCTACCTCAGACAATTCATAGCGACATTGGCGCAATGAAGCATACTTACTGGACGCCATTCTTCCAGTGCGTATTTCATGCAGTCGATTTGCTTCTATGGTTAATCCAAATAGTTTTTTCTTCTGCGCTTTTAATGCTTTAGGAAGTTTCAATGGATCGAAATCATCTTCTGTCAAAGGGTAGTTTGCTGCCTTGATCCCATATTGCATAGCCAGATACAAACTGGTCGGCGTTTTTCCTGAACGAGACACCCCTAACAAAATAACATGGGCCTCATCTAAATTTTTTACAGAGCAACCGTCATCGTTAGCTAACGCATAGTTAATAGCCTCAATTCGACCATCATAAACCCCCTCTTTTATTCCATGCGCTTTCTGGGCAGTTGGCATGGCAGGCACACCTAACGCCTTTTCGATTGGCGACAATAAGTCACCAAATAAATTGTAACAATGACTGTCACAAGACTGAATGATATCGCGTATTTCTGAATCTGAAATTGTATAAAAAACCAAAGATGGATGACCTAAGGCAATCTCATCGTTAATTTGTTTACACAATCCATTTGCTTTTTCTATTGTCGTTAAAAAAGGCACACTTAACGTGTCAATTTTCACATCAAAAAAAGACAACATAGCTGACCCAAAAACTTCTGCAGTTATCGCTGTACCATCCGAAACAAAATACACTTTCATTCGATTTTCACCTTTTTTGTTGTTATCTAACAAGATCAGGTTTTCTGATTGAAATAAAACTACATCAAATATTCAGTTTTATTCATCTAAATAAATTTCCATACAATGAAGTCGCTTTATGGGAAGCAGAAGGTGCAATACGCTTTTTATTACACCTAAAGTACACATAAGTCATAAAAATAATATAGCGTAATTACTAGGAGACACCGTGAGCAAATTTATCAAATGGTTCGAAGAACTTAAAATGACAGACGTTGATCAAGTTGGCGGAAAGAATGCCTCTCTTGGAGAAATGATCTCAAATCTAACACGTTTAGGAATTCAAGTTCCGAATGGATTTGCTACCACAGCTTACGCATATCAAACCTTTATCACAGAACGCGGATTAGACGACAAAATTCATTCTCTTCTCGACACATTAAACGTCGATGACATTCAAGCATTGTCTAATGCAGGCCATCAAATTCGTACGTGGATTGAAGAAGCGCCTTTTTCTGATGAGTTTAATAAAGAAATTGAACTGGCTTTTAATCAATTAAGCGCCAATTCAACTGCCGAAATGTCTTTTGCAGTACGCTCGTCAGCAACCGCTGAAGATTTACCTGACGCATCGTTTGCAGGCCAACAAGAAACCTTCTTAAATGTATGCGGCCTGGACAGCATTAAACTGTCCATCAAACGCGTATTTGCATCACTCTTTAATGATCGCGCCATTTCTTACCGAGTACATCAGGGGTTCGAGCACAAAGATGTTGCACTCTCCGCTGGCGTGCAAAAAATGGTACGCAGCGACATAGGCGCTTCTGGTGTTTTATTCACACTAGATACAGAGTCAGGCTTTGATGAAGTGGTTTTCATTACAGCGGCTTACGGTTTAGGCGAGATGGTTGTGCAAGGCACAGTAAACCCTGATGAATTCTATGTTCATAAACAAACGTTAGCAGCAAACCGCCCAGCCGTAGTTCGTAAAACACTGGGAAATAAAGCATTAAAAATGGAGTACGCTCCTGAAGGTTCAGACGAACTGGTACAGATAGTGCCTGTAACACTAGAACAGCAAAATGACTTCGCTCTAACCAATACAGAGATAGAAGATCTTGCTCGTCAAGCCTGCATTATCGAGCAGCATTACCAACGCCCTATGGACATCGAATGGGCCAAAGATGGTCTTGATGGAAAAATATACATAGTACAAGCACGACCAGAAACCGTTCGTAGCCAGTCCAATCTCCAAAATATGGAACGCTACGCACTAAAACAAGAAAGTAACGTTCTAATTACCGGACGAGCAATTGGTCATAAAATTGGCGCAGGCCCTGTAAAAATACTGTCATCTATCAGCGAAATGAATCAAATTCAAGACGGCGACGTGCTGGTTACGGACATTACCGACCCAGATTGGGAGCCAATCATGAAAAAAGCGTCAGCCATCATTACCAACCGCGGAGGAAGAACCTGCCACGCTGCCATCATTGCTCGCGAGCTAGGCATCCCAGCTGTAGTCGGATGTAGTGATGCGACAAAAGTTCTAACACAGAACCAAGATGTTACTGTGTCATGCTCTCAAGGTGATATGGGAATGATATACCAAGGTAATTTACCTTTTGAGGTCATTACATCAAAAGTGGGTAACATGCCAGACATTCCTGTCAAAATCATGATGAACGTCGGCAATCCTAATAGAGCGTTTGACTTCTCTATGCTGCCTAACGCAGGCATCGGCCTAGCTCGCCTAGAGTTCATTATTAACAGAATGATTGGCATTCATCCAAAAGCACTACTTGAGTTTGATAACCTTGAGGCAAGCCTTCAAGAAGAGATATCTCAATGCATTGCGGGCTATAACAGCCCTGTTGATTTCTACATCGACAAACTTGTTGAAGGCGTTTCCACACTGGCCTGCTCTTTTTCAAACAAACCAGTCATTGTTCGCTTATCCGACTTTAAATCAAATGAATACCATAATTTAATTGGTGGGCCTTTGTTTGAGCCAGATGAAGAGAACCCAATGCTTGGTTTCCGCGGAGCCGCTCGCTACATTGACCCATCGTTTAAAGACTGCTTTGCACTTGAATGCGAAGCAATAAGACGAGTTCGTAATGACATGGGGTTCAATAACGTACAAATCATGATTCCTTTCGTTAGAACGGTAACCGAAGCCCGTCAAGTGACAGAGTTACTTGCAGAGCAAGGCCTGTCTCGTGGAGAAAACGGTTTGAAAGTCATTATGATGTGCGAGCTGCCTTCAAATGCATTATTGGCAGACCAGTTCCTAGAGTACTTTGATGGATTCTCTATTGGGTCAAACGATTTAACTCAATTAACACTTGGACTTGATCGCGACTCAGGATTAATTGCAGATAAATTTGACGAACGAAATGATGCAGTAAAAGCTTTACTCAAAATGGCAATTTCAGCCTGTAGAGAAAAAGGAAAGTATGTTGGTATTTGTGGTCAAGGACCTTCTGATCATGCAGATTTTGCTGATTGGCTAGTAGAACAGGGAATAGAAAGTATTTCTTTAAACCCTGACACCGTCCTTGAAACTTGGCTGCATCTTGATGAGGTACTCAGTAGTTCATCAAATCAGAAGGCTGTTTAATACCAGCCATTCTACCTATATTGCTTACTGATTAAATATCACATTTAACAGAGCTTTATACGTAGTTCCCCTCTCTAGTTTTGCCCCAATACAATGTGTATTGGGGCTTTTTTATGACATGACGGTATGTTTATATCCCCCTTGGACACACTTTATGGGGCGGTATGGATAATGAGTCACCAATACCGAGCCATTTACAGCGCGATAGACATTGGCTTTATTACCTGTTTTAGCAGACTGGTATGAACCCACTTTTGTAGACATCTCATAGCTATATAATAATAGGTAAAAATGAGGTGAATTATGAGTGGAAAACGTTATACCGATGAGTTCAAAATTGAAGCGATTAAACAAGTCACTAAGCGCGGCTATAAGACCTCAGAAGTAGCTGAGCAATTTGGTGTTAATTACAAAAGTATGCACTACTGGATTGCCCGATACAGCAAACCTAAAGTAAGTAAAAAAGCGGAAGGTTCCGCTCTGTCAGAGATCCAGCAACTCAAAGCTGACCTTAAACGGGTGACCGAAGAGAGGGATATTCTAAAGGAGGCCGACACATTCTAGATGATGACGGTCAGCCAAATACTCTCCCCTAACGGAGGATTTGAAACCGATGAGTAAAGAAAAGGTGCCAATGAGCACACAAGAAATGAAAAATAGTGAGCACCTATAAGATTCAAATAGCATAAACGAGTGTAGACGCTGTTTGGCTAACACAAGGACAAATCTGAAAAACAGGTATTCACTGACTTTGACATCTTCCCCACCCTAAAGGGTCTGGAGAAAGCTCTCTCTTTCACAGCCTCGTGTTAGTGACTTACTTAATGGCAAAATCGATTTATTTTCAATTGATCTGTTGATGACTTGCTTTTGTTCCAGTTGATGGTGGCTTTGGCGTTATTGAAGGCTCGACAGAAGGTTTAATAAGTAAAGCTATAACAAGGAGTCTCAGGGAACGGCGCAGTCGATCCAATCATCTAATATATCCCCTAGCGCTATCTCGGGCAAAGACTCAATACAAAGCTTACCCTCAACTCCTAATAACAGCAAGAATGTCATTCATAAAAATAATATTTTTGCTCTTAATTCTAAAGGTAATGATAGTTTCGGGGAAATCTCTCAAGATGTTGCCAGTTCAATTAAGAGACAGGCGGCCCCTATAAAACTCGAAATTGGCGATGAAAAATATGGGAAAAGACATATAAGCCGCAAATCTCGTTTAAGCCAAATTCAGCAGTTTGGCTATAAGACTGCCGAAGAATTGGTAGAAGATGTAGCTGGTAACTTTAATGAAACCAGAAAAGGTGATCGCGGATCACTAATGTTGGTAAAAAGAAATGGTAGAGATAAAGTTGCCTATATACAGCTAAAGCCACACAAAAGCGGTGATTTTTATAGTGTCAGCACGGCCATGATTGCCAGAAAAGATTACACCGACAAAAAGGAAAAGCTTTGGGGGAAATCAGAGAATAAGGAAAGCAATGAGCAGTCATCCCCTTATCCGACTGCCCAAGAAATAAAATCCGTATCAAAATCAAAATCAAAATCAAAATCAAAATCAAAATCATTTGACAATTCTTTAAAGACTATCAAACACAAAAAAACAGATAAAGGAACAGCTCTATTCTCTATTGGTGAAAGTAAGGAAAGCTTTCTTGAACTTGCGAGCACTGTAAAGGGTGACGATTCATCTGATTATAAAGGCATGTCAGTAGAAGAAGTTCAGAATATTGCAAATGAGTTTTTAGCTGACTACAATGGAAATATACCTTTATCTTACCCGTGGTGCATTTAGGAAATTACAATTTTCAAATTGTTTATTTTGTTCCCTTCTAAATGATTAAACCACTGAATAATAGTCAGTGCGGCTATTTTTGTGACTATTCTTCGACTTATTCCGCCAAACGATTTAGCGTAGTTACGGCGAATCATAAACTGATCACATAATTGAGAAAACAACGTTTCAATCCGTTTTCTAGCCTTACGATAATGGTAAGCGTACGGCAAACCACACCTTGTTTCTATCTTAGAGCTTAATATTCCAAGGCAGCAGGTCTTCTAGGCTGTCCTCTGTATTGCGCTTCGGAAGTTCTTCAAATAATTTCACTAGATATTCGTAAGGGATCAACCCATTCGCTTTCGCTGTTTCGATAATACTGTAAAGAACCGCGCTACTTTTTGCGCCGTTACCTGTGTTTGAAAACAACCAGTTTTTGCGTCCAATGACAAACGGCTTAATCGCTCGTTCCGCACGATTGTTGTCTAACTGGAGTTCGGGAGATTTCAGATATTGAACCAGCTTGTCCCACTGATTGAGA